>NZ_VFOZ01000002.1:0-300000 GCF_006716425.1 Actinoallomurus bryophytorum | reverse complement strand
GCCGTACGGAGGAGGTCAGCGTCGCGCTCGTGGACGCCGCGGTCGGCGACACCGTGCTCGTCCACGCCAAAGAGGCGATCGGGCTGGTGCCTGCGCCATGAGCGAAATGCGGGAGCTTTACCCGTTCCTCTACTCCGGCGACACCGACCTCGAGTCCGTCATGGACGAGGTGCGCCGCTCCACCGCCGAGAAGGCGAACGAGATCGTCGCGCTCCGCGAGAGCGTGCTCGCCGCCGACGGCGCGCGGCTGACCGAGTGCGCGGAGCGGATGGCCGAGGCCTTCCGCGCCGGGGGACGGCTGTTCACCTTCGGCAACGGCGGCAGCTCCACCGACGCGCAGGATGTCGCCGCGCTCTTCCTCAACCCCGGCGGGGAGTCGCGCCCGCTGCCCGCGCTCGCGCTGACCACCGACGTCGCGGTCATGACCGCCCTGTCCAACGACATCGGCTTCGAGGTCGTGTTCGCCCGTCAGCTCGGCGCGTTCGGCCGCGCCGGCGACATCGCGCTGGGCCTTTCGACGAGTGGCAACTCCGCCAACCTGATCCGCGCTTTCGAGGAGGCGATGCGTCGAGGAATGCTGACGATCGGACTGGCCGGACACACGGGCGGGCAGATGGCCGAGATCGAGGGCCTCGATCACCTCTTCACGGTGCCGTCGTCATCGGTGCACCGGATCCAGGAGGCCCAGACCACGGTCTACCACGCCCTGTGGGAGCTCACCCAGTACGCGCTCTGACGCGCACCCCGATGGCACGCGGCCCCGCCGCGTACGCCACCCCAACCCGACCGCCTACCCCAAGGTGGTGAACGTGGCATGACGACGCCGACCGAGTCGGAGACCACACAGGAAGAACCTGTCGTCCACATCCTCTGGATCAACGCGGGCCTCAGCTGCGACGGCGACTCGGTCGCCCTGACGGCGGCCACGCAGCCGAGTATCGAGGAGATCGCCCTCGGCGCCCTTCCGGGTCTCCCCAAGATCGCTGTGCACTGGCCGCTGATCGACTTCGAGTGCGGGCCCGACAAGGGGGCCGACACCTTCATCGAATGGTTCTACAAGGCCGAACGCGGCGAGCTCGAACCCTTCGTGCTGGTCATCGAGGGCTCCATTCCGAACGAGTCGATCAAGGAAGAGGGCTACTGGTCCGGGTTCGGCAACGACCCGGCGACCGGCCAGCCCCGTACCACCAGCGCATGGCTGGACATCCTGGCGCCCAGGGCGACCGCGGTGCTCGCCGTCGGCACCTGCGCGACGTACGGCGGCATCCACGCCATGGCCGGCAACCCGACCGGCGCGATGGGCGTGGCCGACTACCTCGGCTGGGACTACAAGTCCAAGGCCGGGCTCCCGATCGTCAACGTGCCGGGCTGCCCGATCCAGCCGGACAACCTGTCCGAGACGATCCTGTACCTGCTGTACCAGGTCGCCGGGCAGGCGCCGATGATCCCGCTGGACGAGGCGCTGCGGCCGACCTGGCTGTTCGGCGCGACCGTCCACGAGGGCTGCGACCGCGCGGGCTACTACGAGCAGGGCCAGTTCGCGACCGAGTACGGCTCCCCGAAGTGCCTGGTCAAGATCGGCTGCTGGGGCCCGGTCGTGAAGTGCAACGTGCCCAAGCGCGGCTGGATCAACGGCATCGGCGGCTGCCCGAACGTCGGCGGCATCTGCATCGGCTGCACCATGCCGGGTTTCCCGGACAAGTTCATGCCCTTCATGGACGAACCCCCAGGCGCACGCGTGTCCTCGATGGCCAGCGGCGCGTACGGCGGGGTGATCCGCGCTCTGCGCGGGATCACCGCCAGGAAGCTCGACAAGGAACCCAAGTGGCGCAAGAAGGGTGATTTGGCCACCGGCTACAAATCCTCTTGGTGAGCGGAGACGCGCAGATGGCAACGCAAGACGGCATCGTCGAGATGGCGTGGGACCCGATCACCCGCATCGTGGGCAGCCTCGGGATCTACGCCAAAGTCGACTTCAACAACAACACGGTCGCGGACTGCTACAGCACCTCATCGGTGTTCCGCGGCTACAGCATCTTCATGAAGGGCAAGGACCCGCGGGACGCGCACTTCATCACGAGCCGCATCTGCGGGATCTGCGGTGACAACCACGCGACGTGCTCGGTCTACGCCCAGAACATGGCCTACGGCGTCCGGCCACCGCACCTCGCTGAGTGGATCATCAACCTCGGCGAGGCCGCCGAATACATGTTCGACCACAACATCTTCCAGGAGAACCTGGTAGGGGTCGACTACTGCGAAAAGATGGTCAGGGAGACCAACCCGGGCGTGCTCGCCCTGGCCGAGCGCACTCCGGCGCCGCACGCGGAGGACCACGGTTACAAGACCATCGCCGGCATCATGAAGTCGCTGAACCCGCTCGAGGGCGAGTTCTACCGCGAGGCTCTGCAGGTCAGCCGCTCGACCCGCGAGATGTTCTGCCTGATGGAGGGGCGCCACGTGCACCCCTCGACGCTCTACCCGGGCGGCGTCGGCACGGTCGCGACCATCCAGTTGTTCACGGACTACCTCACCCGCCTGATGCGGTACGTGGAGTTCATGAAGCGGGTCGTGCCCATGCACGACGACCTGTTCGACTTCTTCTACGAGGCCCTGCCGGGCTACCAGGCGGTCGGGCAGCGGCGGGTCCTGCTGAACTGCTGGGGCTCCTTCAACGACCCGGACCACTGCGACTTCACGTACAAGAACATGGCCGCCTGGGGCAAGAAGATGTTCGTGACCCCCGGCATCGTCGTCGACGGGAGGCTCGTCACCAACGACCTTGTCGACATCAACCTCGGCATTCGCATCCTGCTGGGCAGCTCGTACTACGAGAACTGGACGGACAAGGACAAGTTCGTCACCCACGACCCGCTCGGCAACCCGGTCGACATCCACCACCCGTGGAACCAGCACACGATCCCCAAGCCCGGTAAGCGCAACTTCGAGGACAAGTACAGCTGGGTCATGTCGCCGCGCTGGTTCGACGGCAAGGACCACCTGGCCCTCGACACCGGCGGCGGCCCGCTCGCGCGCCTGTGGTCCACCGCGCTGTCGGGACTCGTGGACACCGGGTACGTCCGGGCGACCGGGCACAGCGTCGAGATCAACCTGCCGAAGACCATGGGAGCGCCGGAGAAGACGTTCGAGTGGAAGATCCCCATGTGGAACGGGGAGCCGCTGTCCAACGCGATCGAACGGAACCGGGCCCGCACCTACTTCCAGGCGTACGCCGCCGCGCAGGCGCTGTACTTCGTGGAGAAGGCGCTCGCCGAGATCCGGGCCGGCCACACCAAGACGTGGGAGCCGTTCAAGGTCCCGGACGAGGCGATCAGCGTCGGCTTCACCGAGGCCGTACGCGGCGTGCTGTCCCACCACATGGTGATCAAGGGCGGCAAGATCGCGAACTACCACCCCTACCCGCCCACGCCATGGAACGCCAGCGTGCGGGACGAGTACGGCACACCCGGGCCCTACGAGGACGCCGTTCAGAACACCCCGATCTTCGAGGAGAACTCCCCGGAGAACTTCAAGGGGATCGACATCATGCGCACCGTCCGCAGCTTCGACCCGTGCCTGCCCTGCGGCGTGCACATGTACATGGGCAACGGTAAGTCCCTCGACCGGGTCCACTCTCCTCACGCCTTCACGGGCGAGGGCTGAGCCACTCCCCGGTACTCCGCCGCGGCCCCACCGGGCCGGGGCCGCGGCGGAGCCGCCCGCACCATGACCGACCGGAAGGGGCTTGGCCGATGCCTGGATCCAAGGACGTAAAAGACGCGGGCGCGCGCGTGGAGCAGCTGCTCGCCGAGATCGACGACCCGGCCGACCGCGACCGGGCCGAGGAACTGGTCACCGCGCTCATCGAGGTGTACGGGGCAGGCCTGGCCCGGATCCTGGAGATGGTCGGGGACGAGACGGCGCGCACCCTCGCCGGCGACAACCTGGTCGGCTCGCTGCTGATCGTGCACGACATCCATCCGCTCAACACCGCCGAACGCGTCCGTGGTGCGCTCGAGCGGGTCCGGCCCTACCTCGGATCACACGCCGGCGGCGTCGAGCTCCTGGGCATCGACCTGTCGGGGGTTGTACGCCTCCGTCTGGAGGGTAACTGTTCAGGGTGCCCGTCATCGCAGGTCACCGCCACGATGTCGATCGAGAGAGCCATCCTGGAGGACGCTCCGGAGATCACCGAGGTCGTCGTCGAGGGCGTCGCGGCAGAACCCACGCTGCTGCAGATCCACCCGTACCAGGGCAAGGAGTGCGCGGTGCCGGAGGAGGTCTCGTCGTGACTCTTTCCGGCAGCGCGGACGACAGGAGGGAACGAACGTGAGCCTGCGCCGGTTCGCCGCGGGGCGGGAGCAGTTCGAGCGTGAGCGGGCGGCCACCGAGCCCGCCCCGGCTCCCGCCGGGCCTCCCGTCGAGAAGTGCGAGATGTGCGCCGAGCCGATCGGCGAGGTGCACGGTCACGTCGCGAACCTCGAGGACCGGCATATCCTCTGCACCTGCCGACCCTGCATGCTGCTGTTCACCCATGCCGGCGCGGGCACGGAACGCCGCCCCACGGACGGCGCCGACTCTCCGATACGGCGGTTCCAAGCGGTACCCGAGCGCTACCGCTATGACCCGGACTTCGCGATGTCCGAAGGCGACTGGGACGAGCTGGCCATTCCGGTACGTATGGCGTTCTTCTTCCGCAACACCGGCATGGGCCGCACGGTCGCGTTCTATCCGAGTCCGGCCGGGGCGACCGAGTCGGAGCTGTCCCTGGACGCCTGGGTGCGGATACTGGCCGCGAACCCCGCCGTCGCCGACGTCCAGCCCGACGTCGAGGCACTCCTCATCGACCGCAGGTCCGGCGCCTACCTCGTGCCGATCGACGTCTGCTACGAGCTCGTCGGCCTGGTCCGGCTGTACTGGAAGGGCTTCGACGGGGGCGAGGAGGCGTGGAACGCGATCAACGGCTTCTTCGCCGCCCTGCGCGACCGCGGCGAGCGAGTGGTCAGGGAGGAGGCGCATGGCTGATCTCACTTTCGAGTGCCTCGGCGTACGGTCCGACCCGTACGCAGCCTCGCCCACGCTGGTCTTCCGGCTGCGCATCGCCGAGACCGGCGGCCGCGCCGTGAACGCCATCGCGCTGCGCTGCCAGCTTCGGATCGAGCCGCACCGTCGCAAGTACTCCGAGGCCGAGACGCCGCTGCTCGGTGACCTGTTCGGCACGCCCGACCGCTGGGGCGACACCCTCAAACCGCTGCAGTACGCCACGGTCGCGGTGATGGTGCCCGGGTTCACCGGCGAGACCGAGGTCGACCTGCCCGTGCCGTGCTCCTATGACCTGGAGGTCGCGGCCAACAAGTACTTCGCCTCGCTGGAGGACGGCGAGATCCCAATGCTGCTGCTGTTCAGTGGCACCGTCTTCGTCCGGACCCCGACGGGCTTCACCGTCAACCAGGTCCCGTGGACCAGCGAGACCCCGCAGCGCGTGCCGGTCGCCGTCTGGCGGGAGGCGATGGACCGCTTCTTCCCGGGCTCGGGCTGGCTGCGGCTGCGCCGCGCGACCATCGCCGAGCTGATGCTCTACAAGACGGCGAAGGCGCTGGCAGGCTGGGACGACGTCATCGCCGACCTGCTCGCCCAGGCCAAACTCACGCAGGGCAAGGAGGCCCGGCCGTGAGGGATCTGGAGGCCGCGCGCAAGATCGCGGACGCCGTCCTGTACGAGGGCTACCTGCTCTATCCGTACCGCGCCAGCGCGGTGAAGAACCAGGTGCGCTGGCAGTTCGGGGTGTTCGTGCCGCCCGGCTTCACAGTGACCGAAGAGCCGTCCGCCTGCCAGACCGAGTGCCTGATCGAGGCCGGCGAGGTCGTGCACGCGCGCTCCCGGTTCCTGCACGTCCAGGCTCGCACGTCCGAAGGCGCCGAGCCGTTCGACGAAGCGGCCGAGCGCGAGATCGACCACGTCTGGCGGCTGGAAGAGCTGCTGGAGGGCGAGCAGGTCCGCGACATCCGAATCCCGGGCGGGCGGGAGACCGTGGACGGAGTCACCCGTACCTGGCAGCCCCTGCACGTCCGGGTGCGCGCCGCCGCCGAGCAGATCCCCGGCCCGTACGGCGTGGTCCGGCTGCGGCTGCGGCTGGAGAACACCGGCGAGTGGACCGGAGAGGAGCGCCCCGAGGCGCTGCGGCACTCCCTGGTCGCCGCGCACACGCTGATCGCGCTCACCGGCGGGAGGTTCGTGTCCCTGGTCGACCCACCCGAATGGGCCCGGCCCGCGGTCGACGGCTGCGAGAACCTCCGCACCTGGCCGGTGCTGATCGACGACGACGTGGTCCTGTCCTCGCCGATCATCCTGGAGGACCGGCCCCAGATCGCGCCGGAGAGCCCCGGCGACCTGTTCGACGCGACCGAGATCGACGAGATCCTCAGTCTGCGCACCATGACGCTGACCGACGAGGAGAAGCGCGAGGCGCGCGCCACCGACCCGCGCGCGGCCGAGATCATCGACCGGGTCGACGCGATGCCACCCGAGCTGCTCGACCGCCTGCACGGCGCGATCCGCTCGCCCGGCCCACGGCGCGGCTGGGACAACGGACCGGACGAGGTGCCGGTCTTCACCACCGATGAACCCTGGTGGGACCCTGGCGCCGATGCGTCCGTCTCGCCGGAGACCGACCGGATCACGGTCGCGGGGCATGAGGTCGGCAAGGGCAGCAAGGTGGTTCTCCGGCCGTCCGGGCGCGCCGACGCGCAGGACATGTTCGTCACCGGCCGGGTCGCCACCGTCGAGGCGGTGCTGTTCGACGTCGACGGCTCACAGCACCTGGCCGTGACCATCGACGACGACCCCGGCACCGACATGCGGCGTGCGCAGGGCCGCTACTGGTACTTCGCCCCAGACGACGTGGAGCCGCTGTGAAGATCCTGGTCGCGGGTGTCGGGAACGTCTTCCTGGGCGACGACGGGTTCGGCGTCGAGGTCGCCCGGCGGCTGGCCGACATCGAACTGCCCGTCGACGTCGACGTCGGCGACTTCGGCATCCGCGGCATCCATCTCGCCTACGAGCTGTCCGACTATGACGTGACGATCCTGGTGGACGCAACGCCGCGCGGCGAGCCGCCCGGCACGATCTACACCCTCGAGCTGGAGGAGGGCGAGCCCACGGGCATCATCGACGCGCACGGGATGACGCCCGACGCCGTACTCGACCTGGTCGGGGTGGTCGGCGGCGAGATGCGGCGGGTCCTGCTGGTCGGCTGCGAGCCGGCGGACATCTCGCCCGGGATAGAGCTCAGCCCGGCGGTCACGGCCGCCATCGAGCCCGCCGTTCAAGTGGTTCGCGAACTCATCGAGGAGGAGCGCCATGGTCCGAGAACCCAGGCCCCGGAGACCGAGACGGCCACGGGCGTACCGGGGACGGTGAGCTGACGTGCACGAGATCGGGCTCGCCGAGGCGATCCTCGAGGCGGTCGAGAAGCGCGCCGCCGGGCGTCCGGTGCGCCGGGCGAAGATACGTGCCGGCGCGCTCCTGCGTGTCGTCGAGCCCTCCATGGACCTGGCGTTCCAGATGGTCACCGAGGGCACGATCGCCGAGGGCGCGGCCATCGACATGGTCGTAACCCCGGCCCGGCTGAGCTGCCGTTCGTGCGGCCATGAGGCCGGCACGCTCGACCCGCTGGCCGTCTGTCCCGCCTGCGGAGACGGTGACGTGCAGATGACCGGCGGCGACGAATTGGTGCTGGAATCCATCGAGATAGCGGAGGCGCGGGATGTGCCTGGGAATACCCGGGGAGATCGTGGAGATTCTTTCCGATCAACCTGATCTCGCCAAGGTCGACATCAGCGGCGTGCGGCGAAATATCAACATCGGCCTGATCACCGAAGACAATCCGCAGCCGGGGGACTGGATCCTCATCCACGTCGGCTTCGCCCTCTCCAAGATCGACGAAGCCGAGGCCAAGGCGGCGATGGACTTCCTCGAAGGGATCGGCCAGGCCTACGCCGACGAGATCGAGGCACTGATGGAATCGAGGATCGAGTGATGCGCTTCGTCGACGAGTACCGCGACGCGGAGAAGGCACGCGCACTGGCCGCCTCCATCGCGAACCTGTGCGAGCCGGGCCGGCAGTACAAGTTCATGGAGGTCTGCGGCGGGCACACGCACACGATCTACAAGCACGGGCTGGAGGACTACCTCCCGGAGAACGTCACGCTCGTGCACGGGCCGGGCTGCCCCGTCTGCGTGATCCCGATGGGCCGGGTGGACGACACGATCCACATCGCCGAGCAGGACGACGTCATCATGACCTCCTTCGGCGACATGATGCGGGTGCCCGGCGGGCGCGGGTCCTTCTTCGACTCCAAGGCGGCCGGCGCCGACATCCGGATGGTGTACTCACCGCTCGACGCGCTGAAGGTCGCCCGGCAGAACCCGGACAAGAAGGTCGTCTTCATGGCGATCGGCTTCGAGACCACCGCGCCGTCCACGGCGATGACCGTACTGCGGGCCAAGGCCGAGGGGCTGACCAACTTCTCGATCTTTTGCAACCACGTGACGATCATCCCGGCCATCAAGGCGATCCTGGACTCACCCGACCTGCGCCTCGACGGGTTCATCGGCCCGGGTCACGTCTCGACGGTGATCGGCTGCCGGCCGTACGACTTCATCGCGGGGGAGTACGGCAAGCCGATCGTCGTGGCCGGGTTCGAGCCACTGGACATCCTGGCCTCGATCCACATGCTGCTCCAGCAGCTCGCCGAGGGCCGCTCGGAGGTGGAGAACCAGTACGGGCGCGTCGTGCCGTGGGACGGCAACCTCAAGGCGCTCAAGGTGATCAACGAGACGATGGAGCTGCGGCCCTACTTCGAGTGGCGCGGGCTGGGTTTCATCTCCCACTCGGCGCTGCGGGTCCGCGAGGCGTACGCCGAGTTCGACGCCGAGCGGATCTTCGAGATCCCGGGCAGCCGGGTCGCGGACCCGAAGGCCTGCCAGTGCGGCGAGGTGCTCAAGGGCGTGCTCAAACCCTGGGAGTGCAAGGTGTTCGGCACCGCGTGCACCCCGGAGACGCCCATCGGCACCTGCATGGTCTCCTCCGAGGGCGCCTGCGCGGCGTACTACAACTTCGGCCGGTTCACCCGCGAGCGGGTCCAGGAGGCCACCCGTGGCTGAGCGACCCGTGATCGAGGGATCCGCGCCCGAGCGGTCCGCCGACTGGGCCGAGGCCGCCGTACGCGAGCACGCGCACGTCGAGATGGCCTCCCGCGAGGAGCAGGTGCTCGAACGCATCGACCGCGCCCGGCGGGCCCGGCCGCGGCTGCGCGAGGAGAACATCACCCTCTCGCACGGCGCGGGCGGCAAGGCCACCCAGACGCTGATCCAGGCGGTCTTCCTCGACGCCTTCCGCAACCCGCTGCTCGAACCCCTCGACGACGGCGCGCGGCTCAGCATCGACGGCGCCTCGCTGGCGTTCACCACCGACTCCTACGTCGTGTCGCCGCTGTTCTTTCCCGGCGGCGACATCGGCGACCTGGCCGTCAACGGCACCGTCAACGACCTGGCCGTCTCCGGTGCCGAGCCGCTGCACCTGTCGGCCGGGTTCATCCTGGAGGAGGGCTTCCCGGTCGCGGACCTGAAGCGGATCGTCGCGTCGATGCGGGTGGCGGCGGAGGTCGCCGGCGTGCAGATCGTCACCGGCGACACCAAGGTGGTCCAGCGCGGCAAGGCCGACGGCTGCTACATCAACACCGCCGGAGTCGGCGCGATCCGGCGTCCGCTCGGCGGCGAGGTGCGGCCCGGCGACGCGATCCTGGTCTCCGGCCCGATCGGCGAGCACGGCGTGACGGTCATGCTGGCGCGGGGCGAGCTGGACATCGAGTCCGACGTGACCTCGGACACCGCGCCGTTGAACGGCCTGGTCGCGACGCTGATGGACGCCTGTGGCGAGGGCGTGCGCCGGATGCGCGACGCGACGCGAGGCGGCGTGGCGACGATCCTCAACGAGGTGGCCGCCGACGCGGGCGTCGCCGTCGTCGTGGAGGAGGACGCGTTCCCGGTACGCCCCGACGTACGCGGCGCGTGCGAACTGCTCGGCATCGACCCGCTGTACGTCGCCTGCGAGGGCCGCATGGTGGCGATCGTGTCCGGAGACGTGGCCGACGAGGCGCTGGCCGCCCTGCGCTCGCATCCGCTGGGCGCCGGCGCCGCCCTCGTCGGAAGGATCAAGGACGACCCGCCCGGGCTCGTGCTGCTCAAGACGGCCTTCGGCGGCACCCGAATCGTCGACCTGCTGGTCGGCGACCCCCTTCCCCGCATCTGCTGAGGAGCACACCATGAGCGACCCCGAGGACCCGGCCGTACAGGGCGCCGACAAGGCGTTCGAGGGCCCGGACGAGACCGAAGACGGAGAGGGCTTTGTCGGCCCCAGCGCCGCCGGCACCACCGACGAGGGCGCTCCGCCGGATGACGCGGGGGAGAGCAAGCGGCGCAGCGCCGAGGACATCGCCGACTCCGGCGACGAGGAGGGCAGGACCACCGAGGGCACCCAGGGTGCCTCCGGACGTCCGTACGGTAAGACCGAGCCCGAGGGTTCCTCGGGCGTCGACCCGCAGGGTTCCGTCACCGAGGGTCCGTACCTGCCTCCCGCGTGACCGGCTCGGACGCGCCATGGGGCCGGGCGGCGGCGACCGCCGCCTGGCCCAGGCTGATGCCGCCGTCGCCCGGCGGCACGCGGTGGTGGACCAGCACGCCGAAGCCGCCGGCCTCCAGGCCGGCCACCGCGCGCTCCAGCAGCAGGAGGTTCTGGAACACGCCGCCGGACAGCGCGACCGTCGTCAGGCCTGTCGTCTCGCGCACGCGCAGCGCCCCGGCGACGACGAGGCCGGCGACGGCGTTGTGGAACCGCGCCGCGATCGACGGGACGTCCACGCCCGCGCGCAGGTCCGCGACGACGGCGGCGACCAGGTCCGCGCCCGAGACCGTGAACGGCGACCCGTCGTCGAGACGCACCGGGTACGCGTCGCCCACGCGTGGGTCGGCGCGCTGTTCGAGCTCGATCGCGGCCTGTCCCTCGTAGGTGACCCGGTCGCGGACGCCGAGCAGGGCGGCGACCGCGTCGAAGAGCCGTCCCATGCTCGAGGTCAGGGGTGAGCCGACCCCGCGGTCGCCCATGGCCACGACGGTGTCCCAGCGCGCGGCGTTGCGCCGGGCGACGTCCAGGTCCGCGGGCACGCCGTGCGCGGCCGCCATCCGCCAGGGCTCCCTGATCGCCATCGTGCCGCCCGGCAGCGGCACCGGCCGCAGGTGCCCGGCACGTTCGAAGCCGGTGAGGTCCGCGACCAGGAACTCACCGCCCCACAGCGTGCCGTCCGTGCCGTACCCGGTGCCGTCGAACGCGACGCCGATGACCGGCTCGGTCCGCTCGTTGTCGGCCATGCACGAGGCGATGTGCGCGTGGTGGTGCTGCACCCCGACCAGCGGCAGGTCCTGTTCGAGGGCGTACTTGGTCGAGAGGTATTCGGGGTGCAGGTCGTGGGCGATCAGCGACGGAGTGATGTCGAAGAGCCGCCCGAAGTGCTCGATGCCCTCGCGGTAGGCGCGAAGCGTCTCGTAGTTCTCCAGATCCCCGATGTGGTGGGAGACGAACGCGCGCCCGTCTTTCGCCAGGCAGAAGGTGTTCTTGAGCTCGGCCCCGCAGGCCAGCACCGGAGGGCCGCCGGCGGGCAGGGGCACGGGTCCGGGCACGTACCCGCGAGAGCGCCGCAGCGGCATCTCCCTCCCGCGGAAGACCCTCGTGACCGAGTCGTCGGTGCGCACGTGGATCGGCCGGTCGTGGGTGAGGAAGGCGTCCGCGATCTCGCGCAGGGCGGCGAAGGCGTCCTCGTCGCGGTACGCGATCGGCTCGTCGGAGACATTGCCGCTGGTGAGCACCAGCGGTTCGCCGGCCAGCAGGTGGTGCAGGGGCGTGTAGGGCAGCATCACCCCGATGGAGCGGTTCCCCGGCGCGACGGCCGCGGCGAGCGGCGCGTCCGCGAGCCGCCGCAGCAGGACGATGGGCCGCCGCACGCTCGTCAGGAGCGCCTCCTCGGCCGGCCCGACCTCGCCCAGGCTCCGCGCCGAGCGCACGTCCGCGGTCATCACCGCGAACGGCTTGTCCTCGCGGTGCTTGCGGGAGCGCAGGGCCGCGACCGCGGATCCGTCGGCGGCGGTGGCGGCCAGGTGGTAGCCGCCCAGGCCCTTGAGCGCGAGGACGCCACCGTCGCGCAGCAGGGCGCGCGCCGCGGCCATCGGCTCACCGGGGAGCGCCCGCCCGTCCGGGTCCCTCAGCGTCACGTGCGGGCCGCAGGCCGGGCAGCACACGGGCTGGGCGTGGAATCGCCGGTCGGCCGGATCGCGGTACTCGGCGGCACAGTCGGCGCACATCGCGAACCCGGCCATCGTGGTGTTCGGCCGGTCGTAGGGCACGTCGGTGACGATCGTGAAGCGCGGCCCGCAGTTGGTGCAGTTGACGAACGGGTAGCCGAACCGCCGGTCGGCCGGGTCGCGCAGCTCGCGCAGGCAGTCGGCGCAGGTCGCGGAGTCCGCGGACACCAGGGTGCGCCGCCGCCCGGACGCCTCGCTGCCGACGATGCTGAAACCACCGTGCCCGTGCGGTGCGAGCGACCGGGTGCTGATCCGCTCGATCACCGCGAGGGGAGGCGGCTCCCGCAGCCCGCGCAGGAACCGCTCGACCGTACCCGCGTCCCCTTCGACCTCGATGAAGACACCGGCCGCGTCGTTTCCGACCAGCCCGGCGAGCCCCAGGCCCGTCGCGAGACCGTGCACGAACGGCCGGAATCCGACCCCCTGCACGGTGCCCTCGACCCTCACTTCGGTGCGAACGCGCACGGTGAGGATTGTGCCACGCTCAGCACCGCCGATCACGAATATCGCGCGACGGAGACGGCTTCGCCGGGCCGCGCCTTGAGCCGGGATTCTTTCGCCGAAAGTCTAGACTTTCAGTACACGCGTGCCGTGGTCGTCTGGCCATACTTGCGCGGTGACCCTCGATCGAAGGCGATTTCTCCGCGCCGCCGGATTAAGCGTCGCCGGACTGGCGGCCGGGGCGTGCGCCGCGCCCGGTGTGGGCGACACCGCGAGCAGCCCGTCGGCGGTGTCCGGTACGCCGACGGCCGCCGCCTGGTCGGCGCTCCGCGGTTCGCTGGCGGGCCGGCTCGTACGGCCGGACGACGGCGAGTACGCGGTGGCGCGCACGAACTTCAACCCGCGCTTCGACCGGATCCGCCCGGCGGGCATCGCCTACTGCGAAAGCGCCCGTGACGTCGCGGAGTGCCTGGCCTTCGTCCGCCGTCACGACCTGGCCGTGACGCCGCGGTGCGGCGGGCACAGCTACACGGGGGCCTCGCTCGTCAGCGGGCTGGTGATCGACGTGAGCCCCCTGTCCTCCGTCCGTGCCGACGCCGCGTCGAACACCGCGACGATCGGCGCTGGGGCGCGCCTGGTCGACGTCTACGACCGGCTCGGCGGAGCGGGCGTCACGATACCGGCCGGATCCTGCCCGACGGTCGGCATCTCCGGCCTGACCCTCGGCGGCGGCGTCGGCGTGGTCACGCGGGCCCGCGGGATCCTGTCCGACAGTCTCCGCTCGGCCGAGGTGGTGACCGCGGACGGACGGACGCTCACCTGTGACGCGGAGAACAACTCCGATCTGTTCTGGGCCTGCCGCGGGGGCGGCGGGGGGACCTTCGGCGTGGCGACCTCGCTGACGTTCGCCACGTACCCCACCTCCGACATCGTGGTCTTCTTCCTCGACTGGCCATGGCCGGCCGCCCGGTCGGTGGTCGACTCCTGGCAACGCTGGGCACCGTCGGCGCCGGACGAGCTGTGGTCCAACCTCCACGTCCTGAACGGCCAGGGAAAGTCCACTCCCACGGTCCAGGTCGGGGGGACCTATCTCGGCGCTCGGGAGGACGCCGAACGGCTGATCGAGACCCTGAAGGGCCGGATCGGCGCGGAGCCCTCCTCGCAGGTGATCGAGACGACCTCCTACGACCACGCCATGATGATCATGGCCGGCTGCACGACGCTGAGCGCGGACCAGTGTCATCTGCCGGGCACACTCCCCGGCCGCACGTCCGGAGGCCGGGAGAGCCGCGAACCGGAGTACGCCGCCTCGCACATCTTCACCACCCCGCTGACCGGGACGGCCATCGACGCGATCCTGGCCGCGGTCCAGCGTCGCGGCGGCCTGGCCGGCGGCGGGAACGGGGGGATCGCCTTCGACGCACTGGGCGGTGCCGTCAACCGGGTGGCCCCCGACGCGACCGCGTTCGTCCACCGGAACGGTCTTTTCAACGGGCAGTTCACCACGACGTGGGCGATGGACGCACCGGCCGGCGCGATCGGCGCCCAGCAGACGTGGCTGCGCGCCCTGCACGACGCGATGACGCCGTACGCGAGCGGGCAGGCGTACCAGAACTACGCCGACGCGGGGCTGTCCACCTGGAAGCAGGCCTACTTCGGTGCCAACTACGCCCGCCTGCTCAAGGTGAAGAACCGGTACGACCCCGACCGCGTCTTCCGCGCTCCCCAGACGGTCGGCTCATAGCGGCGGGTGCTCACCCGGTGCGTACCGGGTGAGCACCGTCCTCGCCTGCGCCGAAGACGCGGGAACGGATCGCGAACGCGTGGACGGTGCCGCCCAGCCACGACACCAGGGAGACGGCGGTGAAGAGAGCGTCGCCGCCGGGTTCCTCGATCCATCCCAGGGTGATGAGCGCCGTGATCGCCAAGGCGGCGTACGCCGCCAGGACGGCCCAGTACGCGGTCCTGCGCAGCCGGATCGCCGGATACACGAAGACCGGCACCGTGGCCAGCCCGAAGGTGACCAGCGGCGCCAACGCCCAGGCGATACCGACCGCCGTACGCCCGTCCTTGCCCATGTACGTCCTTTCGTCGTTTCTTGGACGGATAGCAGGCCGGATCGGTGCACTTCGGGCAGAGAGATCAGGCGTTCAGGTAGGCACGGGCACGTGCGGAGCGGACCGCCGCGGACAGGGTCTCGATGTCGTACGCCCCATGGTGACGCCGGCCGTTGATGAAGAACGTCGGGGTGCCGGTCACGCCGCTCAGGTCCGCCGTGTCGAGGTCCTCGGCGACGCGGGCCGCGCCGAGGTGGCGCCTCAGGTCGGCGCTGAACCGCTCGACGTCGAGGCCGATGTCCCCGGCGTAACCGATGAGGTCGCGGACGCGCAGCTTGTCCTGGCAGTCGAGCAGGAGGTCGTGCATCTCCCAGAAGAACCCCTGCTCGGCGGCCGCCTCGGAGGCCTCGGCCGCGAGCTGGGCCGCCGGATGCACGTCGTGCAGGGGCAGGTGCCGCCAGACGTACCGCACGTCGCCGAAGTCGGCGAGCAGCTCACGGACCACGGGCTCGGCCTGCCCGCAGTACGGGCACTCGAAGTCGCCGTACTCCACCACGGTCACCGGGGCGTCGCCGGAACCGCGGATGTGGTCCCGCTCCGGGTCGACCGGCGCGGCGAGGTCGATGATCGCCTCGGCGGTGCCCAGGAGCGCCCGCAGCTTCAGTCTCTTGGGCAGCATGCGGGTGACGCGGAAGATCGCCCAGGTGAGCGCCGACGCGACGAGCGCCGAGGTGAGGATGCCGAGCTTGGCCTCTTCGAGTTCGACCCCGTTGAAGGCGAGCGTGGCGATCAGCAGGGAGACGGTGAAGCCGATGCCCGCGATCGCGCCGCCGCCGACCACGGCCGCCCAGCCGACCGGCACCTCCACGCGGCCGCGGCTCAGGCGGTTGAGCAGCCAGGAGGAGCCGGTGATCCCCAGCGGTTTGCCGAGCACGTACGCGAACAGGATCCCCAGGGTGATGGGCGAGGTGAACGCCCGGCCGAGGAGCCCGCCGCTGATGGTGATGCCCGCGTTGGCGAGTGCGAACAGCGGAACGATCACGTAGCTCGTCCACGGGTGGTACAGCAGCTGCAGTCGCTCGTTGGGGGAGATCGCCGAGGCCAGCCCGCCGGTCACGGTACGCGCCAGCTCGGCCGTCGGCTGCTCGCGGAACGACCGGAACAGATCGCTGGCCCGCTGCAGGTCATCGCGCGCGGCCGGGGACGCGTACACGAGCAGGCCCATGATGAGGCCGACGACGATGGGTTCCACCCCGGACTCGAACATCGCCACCCACGCCGCGACGCCGAGCATCGCGAACACGGCGCCGTGGTGTTGTTGCCCTCCGATGCGCAGGAGCAGGATCACCGCGAAGATCGCCAGGGTGACGAGCAGCGCCATGGGCCGTATGTGCCGGCTGTAGAAGATCCCGATCACGATGAGGGCGACCAGGTCGTCGACGACCGTGACGGTGAGCAGGTAGGTGCGCATCCGGGCCGGCAGATGGGAGGCGGCCAGGGTGAGCATGCCGAGGGCGAACGCGGTGTCGGTCGACATCGCGGCGCCCCAGCCGTGCACGGACGAGCGTCCCGCGTTGATGGAGAGGAAGATCGCGATCGGCACCAGCATTCCGCCGACGCCGGCCACCAGCGGCAGCGTCAGCCGCCGCCGGTCGCGCAGCTCGCCCATGTCGAACTCGCGCCGTGCCTCCAGGCCGACGACGAAGAAGAAGAGGGTCATCAGCCCGGTGTTGATCCACTCGCGCAGGTCCTGGGACAGCTCGGACCCGCCGACGCGGATCGAGAGCCGGGTCCTCCACAGGGATTCGTACGACGCGGCGTCGACGTTCGCCCAGATCAGGGCCGCTACGGTGGCGCCCAGCAGCAGGGCGGCGCCGCCGGTCTCGGTGCGGAGGAACTCCCGCAACGGGGTCTTGAGCTGCCGGGCCCAGGCGGTACTTCCGGAGAACCGCGCGGCGGCCTCCCGCGGCTCCGTCATCCGGGCGTACTCCTCTGGTGCCGTCTCCTCAGGAGACCGGTCGGCATTCCCACAAAACACATCGTAAGCGGGCGCGACCTCACGCGATGCCATCGGCCGACCGTGTCGCGTCGCCGGACGGGCAGAGGTGTCGTCGCAGGAAGTGTGCCTGGTGGTGCAGCAGGTTCTCGGTGGCCGCCGTCGCCATCGCGTGGTGGCCGACGCCGGGCAGGAGGAGCACTTCGTGTGGGCGGCCTGCCGCCAGCAGGGCGGTGGACAGCCGCAGGGTGTTGGCCGGGTGGACGTTGGTGTCGGCGAGGCCGTGGATGAGGAGCAGTGGCCGGGTCAGGTCCGGTGCCGCGGCGACCAGTGAGGACGCCTCGTACCGGCCGGGGAACTCACGGGGGTGGCCGAGGAACCGTTCGCGCCAGTGCGTGTTGTAGAGCAGCTGGTCGGTGACACCCGCACCGGCCACGGCGGCGTGGAAGACATCCGGCCGCCGGAGCACGGCCAGCGCCGCGAGCGACCCGCCGAAGGACCAGCCGCGGATGCCCACCCGCCCGAGATCGAGATCCGGGTGGAGGCGCGCGGCCTCCCGAAGAGCGGTCACCTGGTCTTCCAGCACCGGCCCGAACAGGTCGCCGTGGACCTCGCGCTCCCAGTCCGGTCCGCGGCCCGGCGTGCCCGCACCGTCGGCGACCAGGACCGCGAAGCCCTGCTCGGCGAACCACTGTGACACGAGGCACCGCCAGGTGAGCTCGGCGGTGACCTGCTGCCGCCCCGCACCACCGTAGGGATCGACCAGGACCGGCAGTCGCACGCCCGTACGGTGCCAGGAGGGGAGGTAGAGCGCGCCGCGCAGCTCGCGCGGCCCGAGAACGAGCCGTGTCACGCGTACGTCCAGCGGGGGCCGTTCGACCAGTGACGCGATGGGGACGGCCGGTCTCCCGTCACGCGACACCGAGACCCGCCCGCCCGGCCGGTCCGCGCACCGGGCGACGCGCACCAGGGTCCCGCCGCGGCGCACGGCCGAGTGCACGCCCGCCTCCGCGCTCAGCCGCCGGACGCCCCCTCCGGCCCGATGGCTCCACACGTGGGTCTCGGCGGGCTCATCCGACGCGGTGAACACCACCTCGTCGCCGTCCACGCCGAGCACGGCACGTACCTGAAGGCCCGGCGGCGTGACGGTGAGGCCGTCCACGGTCAGGTGCCGCGTCCCCCGCAGGTCGGCGTGGGCGACCAGGGCCCCGGAGGCGGTGCGCGCCGGCAGGCCCGGCAGCAGCTGTACCCAGCACGCGTCGCGCTGCTCGCTCAGGACCCGTGTCCCGCCGCCGGCCGGGTCGATCACGAGGAAACGGACGGTGCGCTGGTCGCGGGACTGCACGACGGCGTAGGGGCCATGGGCGTCCCAGCCGGCGCCCACCAGGTATTCGAAGGCGTCACGGTCCCAGACCGCCTCGGTCCGCGAGCCGTCGATCCCCGTGATCCATAGCGTGACCTCGGCGTTGGCCGTGCCGGCCGTCGCGTAGCGCACGGTGCGCGGCGCCGTGCCGGGCTCGGCCGCGTCGGCGGCGTGCCACCGCCCGACTCGCGCCGGATCCACCCGCGCGACCAGCAGCCGCGCGCCGTCCGGTGCCCACCAGTGCCCCCGCGGGCCGTCCGGCGACGTGGCGTGCGTGTGCTCGGCGGTCCCGAACGTGACCTCGGGCCCGTCGGGGGCGGCGATCGCGCGGTCCCCGGTCCCGTCCGTCTCGATCACCCGCAGGGCACCGCCGCACACGTACGCGATCCGCCGCGCGCCCGGGGCGGGCCGTGGGTCGGCGACCGGGCCCTCGGCGGGCAGGCACCGGACCCGCCCGCCGGCGAGATCCACCGTCCACAATCCGCCGGCCAGCGTGACGGCGGCGAGCCCGGCCGCCGGGTCGGTGGCATAGGCGTCGACGCCCGCGCCCGCCGGAGCGGAGGCACCGAGGAGCTCGGCGGGGTCGGCGAGGAGCCGCTCGGTTCCGGAGTCCGTGTCCAGCGCCCACAGGCAGGTCACGGGGTCATCGCCCGCCCGGCTGCGGAGGAACAGCACGGACGCCCCGTCCGGCGTGACCGTGAAGTGGCCGGGGACGCCCAGGGAGAAGCGCCGAGTCGGGAAGAGCCGGCCGTGAAGGGAGTCCGTAGCCATGCCCGACACCCTTCCACAGCGTGCGGACGGCTCCCGGCGGCCACGGCTACCCGGCGGGTATGCCGATCTGGATCTCGGCCGCGGAGGCGTATCCGGCGCCCGCGCCGAGTGCGGTGAGCCGGACGAAGCGCGCGGCGACGCCCGGCAGGCCGATCGTCTTCCGCGTCGCGTCGAGTGGCCAGGTGCCGGTCGCGACCGGCGTGTAGGAGACCCCGTCGGTGCTCGCCGCCAGCTCATAACGCGTGATGACGCCGTTCGGGTTGCCGTCCTCACGCGGCTGGTAGGTGACCTGGGAGATCCGCCGCGTACGGCCGGTGTCGACCGTCACCGACTGCGGGAGCGGGGTGAGCGGGCTCCACTCGCTGTGCCACATCGACTGGACGCTCCCGTCGACGGCCTTGCGCGGCTCGTAGCCGTGGTGGAAGCCGGTGCCCGTCGCCCTGAGTGACCGCGCCGGCAGATAGCGGATGTCGCCCGTGGGCCGGACCGGCGTCACCGACAGGTCGTCGAACTCCGCGTGCCGCCATGGTGAGACGCCGAGGCCGACCTGACCCGAGGCGTGCACCGGGGTGCCCACCCGTGCGAGCCTCGCACCGTCCAGGGAGGCGGTGACCTGGTCGCCGGAGAAGCCGAGCCGCAGCCGGTGCCACTTACGTGCCGGGACGGCCGCATGGCCGGCGGCCAGCGTCCGGCGCTGGGCCGGATGTGTACGCTGCCGCGCCACGCCGGCGCACGCCGGGTCACTAGGCACGCAGAGCGTGGAGTCCTGCCCCCGCAGGTTCTCGTCGTAGAGCTGCCAGTCGCCGTCGGCCGACAGCCGCAGGTGGATTCCGGACACGGCGTCGGCCCACTGGCCGTCGACGCGGCCGAGCAGTTCGGCCCAGCCGTCGCCGTCGAGGCGTACGTCCACTCCGGCCTCGTAGTCGCGCCATGACTTCAGGTCCCCGACGACGGTCACCGGGCGCCTGAGCCAGCCGTTCCACCACACCGGCTGCGTCCCGATCACCTGCCGCAGGCAGCGTCCCGCGCGGCCCGTGCAGGGGGAGACCTCGAACGCCCCGTCCAGGTCGGAGATGTAACGGGGCGTCGCTCCGTCGGCGTAGGACTGGAATCCGTCGCGGTACGGCAGCCGCAGCGGCGCGGGCGGTGGTGAGACGGCCCGGCCCTTCCCCTGCCCCGTCGTCGTGGACAGCGTGTAGACGTGGCCGGGCCGTAGCGTGAGCGTGTCGCCGGGCCGTACGGACCCGGCCCGCACGAACCACCGGCGGGAGTCCGTGGAGGACAGGTCCGTCGACCACACGGCCACCGGGCGGTCCGGCAGGCCGCCCGTCACGGAGAACCTCAGCCGCTGCGGCGCGGTCGCGTCCACGGTCTCGGCGACCAGGCTGTAGTCCCGCGAGTCCGGCGAGCGCAGCGCGACATAGCTGCCGCCGCCGTTGAGGTAGCCCTTGGCCGAGTCGACGTAGTGCCAGCCCGGCGCCGTGAACTGCGTGGTGTGCGCGGTGGCCCAGATGCTCGGCCCGGCGACGTACGCGCCGGACCAGGGCTCGTCGGCGCCCATCAGCCCGGACGCCTGGAACGGCATCGTGTCGTACCACGACGCGATCAGCGACCAGTTGATCGTCGAGGTCATCCCGCCGTCGATGTAGGGACGGGAGAGCGCGCGTGCCAGCGGTGCGGCGCCGGAGTCGTAGGGCAGCGACCCCTGCTCGCTCGCGTGCAGCGGCTTGCCGAGCGCCTGCGCCGCCGCCGGGCTCGGGCAGCGCAGGTAGTCGCTGAGGTATCCGCAGACGTAGTGCTGGCCGACCACGTCGACGGCGTCGCGGAAACCTGCGTCGGCGGCGATCGGCCCGAGGACGTCCCAGTTGAAGCTGTCGTCGGCGACCACCTTGATGTCGCCGTGGCCGTGGTCGCGCAGGGCCTGGTGCAGGCGGACGTACCAGCCGGGGTCGGAGTAGGCCTCGTTCCAGCCGCCCAGGTAGTCGATGTGCAGATGATGCCGTGCGGCGCAGCCGAGCCAGGAGGTCAGGTAGTCGATGTCGGGCGTCGTCCAGACGGTCGGGCGCGCCTCACCGCTGCCGGCCCAGCCGGGGGCGCCCCACTGCAGCGCGGACAGCTTGATGCGAGGGTTGCGCGCCTTGGCCTGCTCCATGAGCCACCATTCGTACCCGCGGTCGCAGTCGAGGTCCGACGGCGTGCGCATGTGGCTCGGCTCGGCGCCGTCGGTGGAGTTGGTGTCGCCGCCGATCTCGACCTTCAGGATCTGCAGGGCGGCGCCGTAGCCGGGCTTGAACAGGTAGTCGAGGATCCGGCTGCGCTGCGGCTCGGGGTAGTCGATGAGTAAGCGCGACGAACCACCCGCGCTGAGCGCGCCCACTCCGTCGAAGACACGGCCGCCCGCCGCACCGTCGATCGTCACTTGCCGGGGCGCCGCCGCACGCGCGGGCGTGGCGAGCGACAGGGCGACCAGGACGCCGGCGGCGGCCAGGATCCAGCGGGGGTGCGGGCGCATGGCGTCTCCTCACGGATGCTCCGCACCACGGACTTTCACGTACGTGACGCGGCGTCAACGGCTATGTCCGGAAGCGGCACCGTACCGGCGAGGATGTTTGCCCGCGCCGGTACGGCACGCACGAGGCTCCCGCGTCGCTCACCCCTGACCGCCGGGCTTGAAGATGACGCGGTCGGGCCGTACGCGGATGGTGATGCGCTCCCCGGCGCCCGAGCGGTGGGGATGGTCGGCGATCCCGAGGTACTTACGGGCGAGTTGGTCGAAGACGTCGGCGGCGCCCTCTTCCTCGAGCCGCGCGATGCCGGAGACGCTGACGAAGCGGAAGGCGTCGCGGGGGTGGGCCACGCTGACCGAGACCCGGGGGTCGGCGCGCAGGTGCTTCTCCTTGGCGCGCCCGATCGCCGTGTTGAAGATGACGTCGTCTCCCTCGACGTCCACCCAGACGACCGTGCTGTGCAGGGACCCGTCGGGGCGCACCGTCGTCGCCCATCCGGGGATTGCCTCGGCCAGCAGCGCCTTGGCCTCGTCGGTCAGGCCGGACATGATCGGACTCCCGTCCGTCGCAACGGTATGGCGCGGGGCCATCTCTCAGTGTGACGGTCCAGTGTGACGGCTCGTCATTCCCAGTGGAACGACCAGGCCCGCGCGCCGCGAATCTGTTCGGCGTGACCCTCCAGGGTGCCCGGCCCCTGGACGATGGCCTCGGGGCAGAACGTCGCGTGTTCGGCCGCCACGTGCAGCGCGTGCCGGAAGGTCATGGGCGGTGCGGCGATGCTCAGGTCGAGGGTGTCGAACCCGATGCCGACGACCCGCGCCCCGAACCTGTCCTCCCAGCCGCGGATCACCGCGGAGAGCGGCGCCGTCAGCGGGTTGTGGTGGCGCGCGCCCTGCCAGCCGATGGCCGCGAGCACGTCGGCGCCCCGCCCGGCGGGTACGAGGCCCAGGGGGCGGCCGGGCAGGTGTCCCGCGTACCGGTCCGCCGCCGCGTCGGCGTCCTCCACCGGCTCTCCGGGCATCGCCGGGCCGGGAGAGTAGTAGCCGAACGGGGTGATGTCCATGGGCGGCTCGTGCCACTCGGTCCAGACCTCGGCCATGAACGCGGCAGGATCGTAGGTCGCGATCTCGGCGACCGGTTCGGGGGCGATCTGCCCGGCCGACCAGGGCTGGGCGGAGTCGTCCAGGAGCACGGGCCACAGTCCCGAGGAGGAGTGCCCGGCGCGGAAACGCGCCCACACGTCACCGGTCACCGGTTCCTCGCTCATCCAGAACGCGGGACGCTCGGCCGGCCGGTGCTGGGGAAAACCGGGATCAGGCCAGACCGCGTATCCGGCCGGCAATGTCACGGAGAGTGACTCATCCAGGGCATGGCCCGGGAACAGCTCGTCCAGGCCTGCCATCAGCCGCTCGAGATCGTCCATCGCAGTCGCTCCGGCGCCGGAGGGCGTCCCGGCGCTGCGGGAGATCGTAATGCGGCCGGGCCGCCCATGTGCGGGCGGCCCGGCCATAGAGCCGATTCCGGGCGGTCGATCGCCGCTCAGCTGTCCTTCGCGTGCGAGTGGGCGAGCGCCGCACCGGCCGCCGACGTGAACGCCGGCAGGTATCCGGACGACTGCCCGAGCGCGGTCGGGTGGTACGAGTCGCCGATCGGCCAGGTGACTGAGTTGAGCCAGTTGTCGCCCGAGCACAGTTCGTGGCCCTTGAACTGGTTGCGCACGTCGGCGAAGGTGAAACCGGCGTTCGAGGCCGCCGTGGAGATGACACCGTCGAGCACGTCGGCCGCGGCGTTCAGCGCGTTCCGCTTGGTGTTGCTCAGCCCGATGCAGAAGCTGGTGATGATGTACAGATGCGGATAGTCCAGCACCACGAAACGCGCGGACGGGGCCTTGGCGCGCATCGCGTCGTAAAGCGAACTGAGGCTTCCCGGAAGGGTGGTCCGCATCGTGTTCTCGGCGTTGTTGACCGCCGAGACACAGGTCGAGTCGGAGCTGAGTACACAGGTCTGCATCACATCGGCGAAGCCCGCGTCATTGCCGCCGATCGTGATGCTCGCGAGCGTCGTTCCTGAGTTGAGGGCGCTGAGCTGGTTGTTGCGGACGTCCGCCGTTCTCGCACCCGAGCACGCGACGAAACTGAACGACGCGGGTGAATGCGCGGCGGCCCACTTGGAGGCATAGGCGTTGCTGCTGCGTTCGCAACTGCTTCCGTCGTAGGACCCGGCTCCGTTTCCGGACGAGTAGGAGTCGCCGAGAGCGACGTAGTTGGTGGTCGACGCGTAGGCGGGAGTCGTCGCGGCGGTGATGGCGGCGGCCGAGAGAGACACGGCACAGACGGCTGAAGCGACGAGGCGGGGGATTTTCATCGGCTCTCCAAGACGGGACTGGCGCTCGCTTTACTCAAACACCGTTTTCGCCTTTTGTGGAGAAGCCGAAATTGGCCGATTTCTAGTTGATTTCGCCGTTGACACCCTTGAGAAAAAAGTGTCAGATAGATGGCTCAGGCGAGCGAGACCTGGGGGCCGCGTCCGAGCGCGATGAGCGCGAGGTTCCGCAGTGACAATGAGCCCGGACGCAGATAGTCGCCGTGCCCGGCCGCACCGGCGGCGAATACCCGAGCCCCGAATCCAGGCGAGACGGGATCGGTGCCGAATCCCAGTCCGAGCACGCGGACATGGGGCACGAATTGCATCCAGTCACGTGAGCCACGCGCGGCCCAGACGTTCGCGCGCGTGCCGAGGGCGCCGGCCGTGGACGCCCGCATCCCGGGGCTGCCGAACGCCGCCACGTCGTCGACGGGCAGTCCTTTGAGCGCCTCGCCGCAGACCACCGAGCCGTAGCTGTGGCAGAGCAGTGCCGTCTCCGCCGCCGGGTTGAGATCGTGCAGCTCATCGACCAGCCGGCGCAGCCGGACCGCCCCCGCGTCGGCACGTACGTCGGTCATCACCCCCGCGCTGGTGACCTGCGGCGGGCTGTAGCCCAGCCACGCGACGACGGCGAGACGCGGGTGCGGGGCGAGCCGCCGCGCCTGGGCCAGCAGGGCGCGCGCGCCGCCGCCGGGAGTGGAGTACGGCTGCTGCCCGCGTTCGTCGAACGTGGACAGCGTCGTGTCGGCGCCGGGCACGAGGATCGCCAGCCGCCGGGCATGGGCCAGGTCGCCGATGACCTCCACCGCACGGCCCGTGCCCCGCGGGTCGAAGAACAGGAACTTGCGGCCGGGCGTGAGCAGCCGGTCCAGGGCCCGTGCCCGGTCACCGTCCTGAATCCGCCGTGCCGTCCTGAGCGCCTGCCCGATCGCCCGCCGGTTCGCCTTGTACCGCGCGGCGAGGGTGGACACCGAGAGCGCGGGCAGCGCACCGGGCCTGGCGTACAGGTCGACCCGTGCCGCGCCCAGCGTGGTGACCCAGACCGCGATGATGACCGCCACGGCCGCCAGGCACCTGCCCAGACCACGGGCACGGGGAAGGCGCGGCGTGACCATTCGAGAACCCCTCCAGGGCGCGGCGGCAGGAGAAACGGGGACAGAGTCTGCCACGGGAACGCACCTCCCATGACCGAGACGACGGGCTAGGCGCCGGTGCCGGGATGCCGGCCGGCCCACGGCCGGGCCTGTTCGAGCTGGTGTGCCACCCGCAGCAGCACGTCTTCGCGTCCGTACGCGGCGACGAGCTGCACGCCCACGGGCAGGCCGTCCGCGGACCAGTGCAGCGGCAGGCTGATCGCGGGCTGGCCACTGATGTTGAACGGCTGCGTGAAGGCCACACACCGGTCCGACCGCGCCGCCAGTACAGATCGATGCGCAGCGAACCGGGGTCGGCGCCGAGCTCACGTACGTACGCGCCGGCGGCGGCGTCACGGACGGAGCGCGTGTGGCAGAAATGGACGGCGGGTCCGCTCTCGTCACCGTACGGCCCGAGCGACACCCGCCCCTGCGTCGGTTTGAGACCGACCACGCCGCAGCACGACGCGGGGATCCGGAACGCCTCCCGCCAGTCGACCCGTCACCGTGGATCAAAGGGAGCGACGCACCGGACGCCGGGCTGGCACAGATTTGAGCAGGACCTCTGCCGGACTACGCTCGTCGCGTGAGTGCCGGTGCGGACAGGACCGAGACGGCCGCGGCGAGCCGTACGACGGCGCCGGGGCGCGACCCGCGCCGCCGGCGCGCTCTGCTGGAGGCCGCCGACCGCATCATCCGCCGCGAGGGGCCCGACGTCTCCATGGCCTCGATCGCGGCCGAGGCGGGCATCACCAAGCCGATCCTGTACCGCCACTTCGGCGACAAGAGCGGTCTCTACCAGGCGCTGGCCGAACGCCACACCGGCCTGCTCGTGGACGCGGTACGCGCCGCGTTCCGGCGGCCGGGTGAGGTACGCGAGAGGGCGCGGGCGGCGATCGACACCTATCTCGCGGCGATCGCGGCCAACCGGCACCTGTACGGCTTCCTCGTCCATCGTGCCGGCGCCGAGGACACCGCGACGCACAGCGCGATGAGCACGCTCATCCGCGGCCTGGGCGGGGAGCTGGCCGAGATCCTGCTCGCCGAGGGACGCCTGCCGGACCCGGTCCGCGGTCACATCTGGGGCCATGCCACGGTCGGCATGGTCCAGGCCGCGGGGGAGTGGTGGCTCGACCACTCCGGTGTGCCGCGCGCGACCGTGGTCGACAGCATCGTGGACCTGCTCCTGGACGGCTTTCCCGCGGGCGGCCGTACCTGAGAGCTCCGGCGGCCGCGCACGAGGGGCACGGCCGCCGGAGGCGCACGGTCAGGTGGCGAGGCCCTCCTCGACCTCGCGGGTGCCGCGGACGACCTTGGGGTCGCCCTCGTCGGCGTAGTAGTCGCTCGTACGCGTGACGTCCACGCCGTCCGCGGTCTTGGCCGCCTTGAGCACGATCGTCGCGACCACCGCGACGACGAGGTTGACCGCCAGTGCGATGGCGCCGACGTAGACGGTCATCTTGGTGTCGATGCCGATGTCGCTCAGGGCGTAGGCGGAGCCGCCGAAGTGCTTGTGGCCGTTGGCGGGGTTGGGGATGCGGTAGAGCATCCAGATGCCCGCCGCCATGCCGGCGACCCAGCCGGCGATGAGGCCGCCGCGGTGGAACCAGCGGGTGATGAGGCCGAGTGCGACCGATGGCAGGGTCTGGAGGATGACCACGCCGCCGATGAGTTGCAGGTCGATGGAGAACTGCGGGTCCAGCAGCAGGATCGCGAGCACCGCGCCGATCTTGACGACGAGTGAGGCGAGTTTGCTGACGGTGGCCTCTTCGGCCGGGCTGGCGTCCTTGCGGATGTACTCGGTGTAGATGTTGCGGGTGAACAGGTTCGCGGCGGCGATGGACATGATCGCGGCGGGGACGAGTGCGCCGATGCCGATGGCGGCGTAGGCGACGCCGGTGAACCAGCTGGGGAAGACGTGGTCGAACAGCAGCGGCACGATCGTGTTGCCGTCCGGTTTGCCGTTCGCCCCGGTGACCGGCTTGATGCCGGCGGAGATGGCCATGAAGCCGAGCAGCGCGATCAGGCCCAGCAGGAAGCTGTACGCCGGGAGCGCGGCCATGTTCCGCTTGATGACGTTGCGGTTCTTGCTGGCCAGCACGCCGGTGACGCTGTGCGGGTACAGGAACAGCGCCAGGGCCGATCCGAGGGCGAGCATGGCGTAGTTGAGCTGGTTGTTGTGGTTGAGGAACGTCCCGTCCGTGGGTGCGGGTGTCTTTTCGAACTTGGCGTGCGCCGAGCCGAAGATGTGGCTCCAGCCGCCGAGCTTGTGCGGGATGTAGAAGATCGCGACCAGGATCACGACGTAGATCAGTGCGTCCTTGACGAACGCGATGAGCGCCGGGGCGCGCAGACCGGACTGGTAGGTGTAGGCGGCCAGGATCGCGAACGCGATGACGATCGGCCAGTGGCCCTTGACGCCCATCGCCTCCAGCGTCGCCTGGATGCCGACGAGCTGCAGGGCGATGTAGGGCATGGTCGCGACGATGCCGGTGATCGCCACCAGTAGCGCGAGGGTGGAGGATCCGAAGCGGGCGCGTACGAAGTCGGCCGGGGTGACGAACCCGTGCACGTGCGAGACCGACCAGAGCCGGATCAGCACCAGGAACACCAGCGGGTAGACGACGATCGTGTACGGCACGGCGTAGAAGCCCGCCGCGCCGGCGCCGAACACCAGCGCGGGCACCGCTACGAAGGTGTAGGCCGTGTAAAGGTCACCGCCCACGAGGAACCAGGTGACCCACGAGCCGAAGCTACGGCCGCCCAGACCCCATTCATCCAGGCTCTTCATGTTGTCGGGGCGGCGCCAGCGCGCCGCGAGAAAGCCCATCCCGCTGACGATCACGAAGATGACGGCGAAGATGACGAGCTCGGTGGTGTGCCTGCCGGACATCGCTCAGTCCTCCGTCTCTGAAGCCGTGCCGGAGTCACGGGCGATGGTGTCCTGCGGGCGCCGCGTCATCAGGTAGACCAGGGTCGTGCACCCGACCCCGAGCAGGATGAAGGCGAACTGCGCCCAGTAGAAGAACGGGAACCCGCCGAGCCGCGGCTTGTCCCTGTTGAACAGGAACGTCAGGAGCGGAACGACGACCGGAAGGATCAGCAGCCAGTTCCACGGACTGCGGTCACTCCGGCGTGGTCCGGGCTCTGTGTCGGCCAACGGTCCTCCTATGCCAAATGCCAACGCGCGAATCGGCCGCCCGGCGGGTATCCGGACGACCGAATTCCTTGGCAGAAGATTTAAGGAAGAGTGGATCTCGGTTCGGTCTCGGCTGCGCGTCTCTTTGGACGTTTCGAGCCGCTATCAGGGGCGTTGTGCGCGCCCGCCCGTCGTGTCCTGCTGGCGCACCGTCCGGTGACCGGGTAGCCTTCAGGCCATGCGAACCCCGGCCAGGCAGTGGTGGTGGCGCCGCTAGGCGGCGCGGGTTCACGCATTCTCAGACACCGCAGCGACCGCCCTCGTCCGGCGGTCGTTCTTCGTTTCCGCCGCGAGGGCCAGAAAATCGAGGGGCCGATCGTGGAGACGACGACCGACTATATGACGGCGGGCGGCGTGCGCGTCGTCCGCAGCGCCACGCCGGTGGACTCCGGGCGCAAGACCGACGAGCTGGACGCTCTGGTGGCGGCCGTGGGCACGCGCCGGGGCGGCGTCCTCAGCTCCGGCATGGAGTACCCCGGGCGCTACAGCCGCTGGCACATGGCCTACATCGACCCCTGCCTCGAGGTGGTCGCGCGCGGCCGTCACCTGGCCGTGCACGCGCTCAACGACCGGGGCACGGTCCTGCTCCCCGCCATCACCGCGGCGCTGGCCGCCGCCGGCGAGCCCGCCGAGGTGCCCGGCGGCGTCGAGGTCTTCGTGCCCTCCTCCGACGAGGTCTTCGCCGAGGAGGACCGCAGCCGGCGGCCCACCGTGTTCACCGCGCTGCGCGCCATCGGTGACCTGTTCGCGGGAGACGACCCGCACCTGGGCCTGTACGGGGCGTTCGGGTACGACCTGGCGTTCCAGTTCGAGCCGATCAGGATGAACATCGAGCGCCCGGCCGACCAGCGCGACCTCGTGCTCCACCTCGCCGACGAGATGATCGTCGTCGACCGCAAGCGTGAGACGTCGGCGCGGCTGTCCTATGACTTCGAGGTCGGCGGCGTGAGCACGCGGGGCATGCCGAGGCGTACCGAGACGACGCCTCCGGCACAGGCACGCGAACTGCCGCCGGGCCCGACTCCGGGCGCGTACGCCGAGGTGGTGCGCGAGGCCAAGGAGAAGTTCGTCCGCGGAGACCTGTTCGAGGTGGTCCCCGGCCACGTGATGTACGGCCCGGTCGACTCGCCTGCGGCCTTCTTCGAGCGGCTGCGGGTCACCAACCCCGCGCCGTATGAGTTCTTCTTCAACCTGGGGGAGGGGGAGTACCTCGTCGGCGCGTCGCCGGAGATGTTCGTGCGCGTCACCGGGGACCGGGTCGAGACCTGCCCGATCTCCGGCACGATCAAGCGTGGCGGCGACCCTCTGGAGGACGCCGACAACATCCGCACGCTTCTCAACTCGGCCAAGGACGAGTCCGAGCTGACGATGTGCACCGACGTCGACCGCAACGACAAGTCGCGGGTCTGTGTGCCCGGCAGCGTGAAGGTGATCGGCCGCCGGCAGATCGAGATGTACTCCCGGCTAATCCACACCGTCGACCACATCGAGGGGCGGCTGCGGCCCGGCTACGACGCCCTCGACGCCTTCCTGACCCACATGTGGGCGGTCACGGTGACGGGCGCCCCCAAGACCTGGGCGATGCAGTTCATCGAGGACCACGAGCAGACCCCGCGGCGCTGGTACGGCGGCGCGGTCGGCTGCATCGGCTTCGACGGCTCGATGAACACCGGCCTCACCCTGCGGACCGCGCAGATCCGCGACGGCATCGCCGCCGTACGCGCCGGGGCCACGCTGCTGTACGACTCCGATCCCGACGAGGAGGAGCGCGAGACCTACCTCAAGGCGCGCGCCCTCATCGAGGCGCTGTCCCCGTCGGCGGCCGCCGCCGGGGCGGCCGGCGCGCGCGAGCACGCGGGCGACGGGCTGAAGGTCCTGCTCGTCGACCATCAGGACTCCTTCGTCAACACGCTCGCCGACTACTTCCGTCAGCAGGGCGCCGACGTCACGACGCTGCGCTTCGGCTTCCCCGACAAGATGCTGGACGAGATCCGCCCCGACCTCGTGGTGCTCTCGCCGGGGCCGGGCCGTCCGGCCGACTTCGACACGGCGTCGCTGCTGGACTCGGTGTACGCACGTGACGTCCCGGTGTTCGGGGTCTGCCTCGGGCTGCAGGGCATGGTCGAGCACGCGGGCGGCGAGCTCGCACTGCTGCCCGAGCCGTCGCACGGCAAGCCCGGCCGGGTCGAGGTGGGCGGCGGGCACCTGTTCGACGGGCTGCCCGGCGCGTTCACCGCGGCGCGCTACCACTCGCTGCACACGACACCCGACCGGGTGGGCGGGGAGTTCGAGGTCACGGCGGCGCTCGGCGACGTCGTCATGGCGATCGAGGACCCGGTCCGCCGGCGCTGGGCGGTGCAGTTCCATCCCGAGTCGATCCTCACCGCCACCGGCGAGACCGGTCACCGGATCATCGCCAACGTGCTGGAGATGTGCCGCGCCCCGCGGCGGTGAGCCGCAGGCCGTCGCGCGACCGCTCCGGCGACGGCGCGGCCAGGCGGGTGAGAGGCGCCGCACGGCCGATCCGCTCCTCACCCGCCCCGGCCGTTCGCGGGCGATCCAGGACACGAGGTCCCGGCGGGCACCAGGAGGGTCAGGCGAGGGCGACCTCGACGCGGTTGTCGTGGAAGACCGCGCCGCCGCCCATGTCGGCATCGCGTTCGTCGATGGTCGCGTTGACCGTGGCGCCCCCGTTGAACTTGGCCCAGTGTCCCTTGGTCGTCGCCGCGACCCCGGGCCGTACCCGGTCCGAGACCTCGGCGACGGCCTCGAACGACCCCCGCGTGTTCTCGACGCGCACGGCGTCCTGACCGGAGATGCCGCGGGCCGCCGCGTCGTCCGGGTGCAGGATGATCACCGGCTTGCCGGTACGCCGCCGCAGCTCGGGGTTGTTGCCGAAGGTCGTGTTGAGAAAGTGGTGCGAGGCGGCGGAGATCAGGACGAGGCCGTCACCGGGGTCGGCGTGCGGGGTGAAACCGGGCAGTGGTTCGTGCCCGGCGCGTAGGGCGCGCTGGGAGTGGAACTCCAGCCGGCCGGAGGTGGTCGGGAACCCCTCGGCGAACGGCAGGAACGGCCGGTCGACGTTCAGCCGCGCGTATCCCTGCTTGCGCAGCCCCTCGACGGTGATGCCGGCGAGCGAGGGGTGCGGTGAGTCGAGCAGTTGCCGTGCGAGGTCCTCGTCGGAGTCGTACAGGCTCGGCTCGGTCATCCCCATCCGGCGGGCCAGCCGCCGGAACGTCTCGGAGGTGGACAGGCACTCACCGGGCGGGTCGACGGCGGGTTCGTTCCATACGAGGTACAGGTGCCCGTAGCCGGCGATCAGGTCCAGGTGCTCGGTCTGCATCGTCGCGGGCAGGACGATGTCGGCGTAGTCGGTCGTGTCGGTGAGGAAGTGCTCCAGGACGACGGTGAACAGGTCCTCGCGGGCCAGGCCACGGACCACCTTGCGCTGGTGCGGGTTGCTGCCCACCGGGTTGGCGCCGATCACGAACAGCGCCTTGACCGGCGGGTCGCCGACGTCGAGCAGGCCCTCGCCGAGGCGGGTCATCGACAGGGTCCGCACCGGGTGCGGCAGCAGGTCGATCCTGACCAGCTTCGGCAGGTTGAGCTTGAAGTGCCCGCTCGTGGAGTAGCAGAGCCCCCCGCCACGCAGCGCCCAGTCGCCGGTCACGCCGGGAAGGCAGGCGAGGGTCCGCAGCGCCATCCCGCCGCCCGCGTGCCGCTGCATGCCCTGCGTCGCGCGGATCGCGGTCGGCCGGGTTCGCGCGACGCGCTCGGCGAGCGCCACGATGCTCTCCTCCGGCAGCCCGGTGATCCGTGCCACCCGCTCCGGCGGGAACTCCTCGATCCGGGCGCGGAAGGCGTCCCAGCCGAGCGTGTGCGCGTCGATGTAGGCCTGGTCGTGCGCGCCCATGCCGACGATCACGTTGAGCAGGCCGAGCGCGAGGGCGGCGTCGGTGCCCGGCATCGGGGCCAGATGCTCGTCGGCCTGCGCCGCCGACCGCGTGCGTACCGGGTCGATGGCCACGACGTACGCGCCGTCGCGGCGGGCGTCCTGGATGAACTTCCAGACGTGGTGGCCGCTGGTGAGCGGGTTGGTGCCCCACAGCAGGATCAGCTTCGCGTGCGCGAAGTCCTCGGGGTCCATGCCGCCCGAGGTGCCGAGCGTGTACTTCAGGCCGGTGCTGCCCGCGATCGAGCAGATGGTCGGATCGTGGATCGAGGCCCCGAGCACGTTGAAGAAACGGCGCCCCGCGAAGCCCTCCAGCCCCTGGATGTAGCCCAGTGAACCGGTGCCCTGGAACGGCCAGACGGCCTGACCGCCGTACTCCCGCGTGACCTCGCCGAGGCGCCCGGCGATCTCGTCGAGGGCCTCGTCCCAGCCGATCCGCTCGAACCGCCCCTCGCCCTTGCGGCCGACGCGCCGCATCGGATGCAGGACACGGTCGGGCGCCCTGGTCTGCTCGAGGTAGCGGTTCACCTTGACGCACAGCGCGCCCCGCGTGACCGGGTGCTCGGGGTTTCCGCGCATGCCGACGGCCTCGCCGTCCTCGACGGACACCACCCACGAACATCCGTCGGGGCAGTCGAGCGGGCAGGCTCCGAGGACCTTCTTCACACCTCATCCTCGTAACGCTCGCCGAGGTAGCCCTCGATGTCGGGGCCCTCGGGCCGGGCGAGTACGTGCCGCAGCCAGGCCCGCCGTTCGAAGTCGGAGACGGCGAGCTCCCACACGCAGCCGATGGCGGAGGTCGGGTGCGGGCGCATCGTGCCGAGCCTGGTCGGCAGCGAGGAGTACATCCGCTGGTGGAGCTCGTTCTCACCGGCCCACCAGTCGAAGATCGCGAAGGCGTAGTCGCTCGCCTCGTGGAGGATGACGTAGCCGATGCCGTACCGGTCGATGTCGTACGGGTCGTCGCCGCCGCTGTGGACGGCCGGGCTCGGCAGGACCGAGGGGACCAGCGCCTCGGCGACGGTGACGAGCTCGGGCCGTGGCGGCGCGCCGGTCGTGGTGATGCCGTAGAACTTCAGCCGCCAGCCGGCCGCCTCGTGCAGCTTGAGGAAGCCGATGGTGCGGGGCTGGTAAGCGTCGGTCCTGGTGATCGCGGCTTCCGTCACGGGGCCTCCTTCGTCGACCCCACGGGCCTATGGGGTCCCTCGGTCCGATCACTCACAGGTCCTCCTGAGACGGATACTCCCTTATTTATACCTGCCAGGTATGTCATCCCTGGACGGGCATTACGCCCTGGCCGGGCGGGTGGTGGTGTCGCCCGTCGCCGTGACGGTGGCCGGCTCTAGGCTGGTGGCTCATGAAGAGCGTTGAACCTGAGGTCTACCTGGTCGCCCGTCCCGAGCTCGACTACGACGAGGTGGCGCGGTACCTCGGTGAGGTGGGCGGCACCGCCTGGCTGGAGCGGCTGGACCGCGGCGACCTCGAGGAGGAGCTGAGCGACCCGCAGAACCTCGCCGAGTTCGCCGGCCGCCTCTGCTACCGGTCCTGGGAGCCGGGGCTCAACCCCAACGTGACCAAGGTGCGTACCGACCAGACGCAGTATCTGGAGAACATCCTCCGCAGCCTGCACGGGTCGGTGCTGGAGCATGTCAGCTTCTCGTTCGTCCTGCACAACGTCAGCCGTGTCCTCACCCACGAGCTGGCACGGCACCGGCCCGGCGTGGCGATCTCGCAGGAGTCGCTGCGTTTCGTGCGCCTGCAGGACATCCCGTTCTGGTTCCCCGAGTGGGCGCAGAAGGACGCGGAGCTGATGAAGCGTGCCTCCGCCCTGCTCACCCAGATGGAGGAGTTCCAGGGCTGGATGGCCGAGCACTTCGGCCTGGACACCGAGGGCGTCCCGTTCAAGGAGAAGAAGCACAAGACGAGCTTCATGCGGCGCTTCGCACCCGAGGGCGTGGGGACCGGCCTGGTCTGGACCGCCAACGTCCGCACCCTCCGGCACGTGATCGAGGCACGTACGGCCGCGGGGGCCGAGGAGGAGATCCGCCTGCTCTTCGGTAAGGTCGGCGAGCTGATGCGGCGGGAGGCCCCGGCGCTTTTCGGCGACTACGTGGTCGAGGACGGCGCGTGGACCCCTGAGTGGCGGAAGGTGTGACCCGATGACGGACGAGATCCGGTTCCGCGGCGACATGACGGTCGAGCTGGTCAAGCACGCCGCCTCGGACGCCGACGTGGTCTGGGCGGCCCGGGTGTCCACCAAGGGGGAGAGCTCCCTGGCCGATGTCGAGGCCGACCCGGAGCGCTCCCGCGGCCTGATCAACTTCTTGATGCGCGACCGGCACGGCACGCCGTTCGAGCACTCCACGATGACCTTCTACGTCCGCGCGCCGATCTTCGTGTTCCGCGAGTTCATGCGGCACCGCACGTTCAGCTACAACGAGGAGAGCGGCCGCTACCGCGAGCTGGCGCCGGAGTTCTACGTCCCCGGCCCGTCGCGCAAGCTGGTCCAGCAGGGCAAGCCGGGAAAGTATGAGTTCGTCGAGGGCACGCCGGAGCAGCACAAGCTCGTGTCCGAGTCCACACGGGAGGCGTGCCGGCAGGCGTACGCGGCCTACCGGGAGATGCTGGAGGCGGGCGTGGCCCGCGAGGTGGCACGCACGGTGCTGCCCGTCGGGCTCTACTCCTCGATGTACGCCACGTGCAACGCCCGCGCCCTGATGAACTTCCTGTCGCTGCGCACCCGGCGGGACGACTCCAAGTTCCCTTCCTTCCCGCAGCGGGAGATCGAGATGGTGGCGGAGGAGATGGAGCGCGAGTGGGCCGCACTGATGCCACTGACCCACGCGGCCTTCGAGGCGGGCGGCCGGGTCGCTCCCTGATCCACGAGCCGCCCTCCTGGCGCGTTCCGCTTGTGATCTACATTGTAAAGGCAGCGGCCCGGATCGGTCCTTCCGCCCCAGACGACAGACGGATCCGGTGCCCACGTCATCCGAGAGGCGCGGTGGTCCACCGGGACGGGGCCGTGCCGAGCACGGTGATCCGGCGGTACAGGCCGGTGACCCCTCCGGTGGCCTGGAGCCGCCGCAACGTCTGGCCGGAGGACTGGATCGTGACGTCGAACCCGTCGACGCCCAGGACGATGAGTGTGTGCCTGGCCACGCCACCTGACGTGGACTGGCGATTGATGGCGCGGTGACCGTCGACGATGACCCTGTGGCCGGGATCGCCGGCGGGACGAGCCACCAGCCCCGCAGGGGTCACCCCGATCTCCAGCCCGTTGTCCGGTGAATACGCTCCGGCGGCGAGGCTGACCGCGGCCGAATCGGCGGACCCGCCCCCCAGACCCGGGCCGGCTGTAGACAGATAGATCTTCAGCCCGCCGGGCAGTCCTTCGACGTGGAAGGGGAACGCGGTGGGCTTGGCGGTGCCGAACGTGATCGACCTGGCGATCCGGTAGATGGTGCCGGTGTCGTCAGCGGCTCCCTTTACGGAGACTTCGGCCCAGCGGCGCGACCCGTACTGCCAGCGCAACCTGCCGCCGTATCCGGTACCCGGCTTGGTGGCCCAGTGAGCCTGCCTTTTGTTCACGGGAGCGGCGGGCAGCGGATTGATCGGCTTGCCGCCTGAGAGATAGCCGAGTATCGGTTCAGGACCCGCACCGAGGTCGGTCAGGTCAATGGTCCCTCCGCGGGCACCGCCCAGGCCGGCGGCCATCACTTCGAACGTGTGCCGGCCGTTCTGGTGGTCCTCGATGACCGTCCGTGGCGTGTATCCCTTGGGCAGCCACCCGAAGAAGGCGCGCTGCACGAGCGGGTTGGGATAGGCCCCGTCACTCGACTGCGGCGGCGGGGAGGCGGGCCGCCGGTCGGGTTCGGCGCCGAGTCGTGGTAGCCCGGTGGCCGCCAGCGTCACGACCAGGCCAACCGCCACGGCCGTTCCCGCCAGGGCACAAGCGCGCCGCACTCGCAGCCTCCGGCGGCCACGAGCGGCGAGCGCGGCGACGTCGATCTGCGGGCGCCGGCGGGGAGTGCTCGCGATCTGTTCCAGCCTGCGGTGGAGATCCAGGGTCTCGTCGGTCATCAGGCCGTTCCCTCCTCGAGACTCATGGTCGGCAAGAGTGCTTGACGCAGCGCCGCCAGCCCTCGCGAGGTCTGGCTCTTGACGGTTCCGGTGGAGCAGTTCAGGACCTCGGCCGTCTGTTCGATCGACAGGTCGCAGTAGAAGCGGAGCACCACGGCCGCGCGCTGCCGTGGGGCCAGCTCCCGCAGTGCCGCGCGCAGGTCCAGGTCGCTGTCGCGGTCGGCGAGGTACGGGCTGGGCTCGGGCGGTTCCCGTACCGGCGACACCCGTCTCCACCAGCCGGTTCGCTGTTCGGCGAGGAACACCCGTACGAGGACGGTCCGCGCGTAACCATCGACGTTCTCCACCGAGCCCGCGCGGTGCCATTTCACGTACAACCTGGTCAGGGCCGCCTGTACGAGATCGTCGGCACGGTCCCAGTCCTGGCAGAGCAGGTAGGCGACGCGCTGCAGCCACGGAAGTCGCGCGGCGACGTACGCGGTGTACTGCTCGTCCCGTGCTGTTCCCGCCACAGGCACCGCCCTCTCGTCGGATGCTTCACACCGTTTCTAATGCCGCCGGGTCGCCAGGAGGTTGCATCCATCGCGACCGCGATACCGAACCGATGCGACGCTCGTGGGTGCGCGTGCGGTCCGTATCAGCCGTCGCGCCCGGTGAGCCAGGCCGCCGCGCGTTCGGCGATGGCCAGGACCGTGGCGTTGGTGTTCGCCGACACGATCGCGGGCATCACCGACGCGTCGGCCACCCGTAGCCCCTCGACGCCGCGTACGCGCAGCCGCGGGTCCACGACGGCCATCTCGCCGGTGCCCATCCCGCAGGTGCCGGTCAGGTGAAAGTAGGTGCTCACGCTGCGCCGCACATAGTCGCGTAGATCATCGTCGCTCCGCAGCGATGGGCCGGGAGAGATCTCCTCGTCCCGCCAGTCCGCCAGGGCCGGAGCGGCGCCGATCTCGCGGGCCAGGCGCAGGCCGGTGACCAGCCGCTCCAGGTCGCGTTCGTCGGCCAGGTACGCCGGATCGATCAGCGGGGCGGCGGCAGGGTCGGCGCTCGCCAGCCGCAGGCCGCCTCGGCTAGCCGGTGTCATCAGCCCGACACTGATCGAGTAGCCGTCTCCGGGGACGGCTACGCCACGCAGGCGCCTCGCCGCGCGACCGAACACGAACTGCAGGTCCGGCTCGGCCGCGGACGGGTCGCTGCGCAGCACGACCAGCGGCCTGCGGGCGAGGACGGGCATCCGTGTCGGCCGCGTCGCGGTGTAGCCGACGCGAGTCTGCGGATGGTCCTGGAGGTTCGCGCCGACCCCGGGCAGGTCGGTCACCACCTCGACGCCCACCTCCCGCAGATGCCCGGCCGGGCCGATCCCCGAGAGCATGAGCAAGCGCGGGGATCCGATCGCGCCCGCCGCCAGCACGACCTCGGCACCGGCCCGGGCGCGCCGAGGCTCGCCCCCGGCGACGTACTCCACGCCTCGGCAGCGGCCGTTCTCCACGGTCAGGCGCAGCACGCGGGCACCGGTGCGTACCGTGAGGTTCGGGCGGTCGAGCACGTCACGCAGGTAGGCGTCGGCCGCGCTCTGCCGGCGCCCGTCCACCACGTTGACCTCCAGCCAGGCCACACCCTCCTGGACGGCACCGCTCAGATCCGTCGTCTCGGCGTGCCCGGCTTCCAGCGCCGCCCGCCGCATCGCGAGCCACAGGGGGTCGTCCACGACCGGCGCGGCGACCCGCATCGGCCCGTCGAGACCCCGGTACGCCGGGTCCCGGCCGTCCGCGCGCTCGCTGCGGCGCAGGAACGGGAGCAGTTCGTCATGGCTCCAGGCGGTGCCGCCCGCGGCGGCCCAGGCGTCGAAGCTCGCGCGATGGGCTCGGACGTGGCACATCGCGTTGATGGCACTGGAGCCTCCGAGCACCTTTCCCAGGGGTACCGGGAGGCGCGCCCCGCCCAGTCCGGGCTGCTCGACCGTCTCGTAGGACCAGTCGGCCGGGCCACCCTGCAGGGCGGCCCAGCCGAGCGGATCGGCCATGGCGGGCGGGCCGGTGGCGGCACCGGCCTCGACCAGGAGCACACTGCGGCGCGGGTCCTCGGAGAGCCGGGACGCCAGGACGCAGCCCGCGGTCCCGCCGCCCACCACGATGTGGTCGTGCTCGGTCATCGGCGGCTCCCGTGGGTGCTACCAGCGGTCGTGGACCAGGGGACGGATCAGCTCGTCGTAGACGGCGGTCACCGCGGCGTGGGTCTGCTCGTCCAGCGGGGAGAGGCGCGTGGCCTCGGCGTTCGCCTCCGCCTGGCGCTGGTTCCGCGCGCCGGGGATGACCACGCTGACGCCGGGCTGGTCGATGATCCAGCGCAGCGCGAACTGCGCCATCGTCATGCCGTCCGGCACGAGGGACCTGAGGCGCTCGACCGCCGCCAGCCCGGTCTCGTAGTCGACCCCGGCGAAGGTCTCGCCGACGTCGAACGACTCGCCGTGCCGGTTGAAGTTGCGGTGGTCGTCCTGGCCGAAGGTGGTGTCGCGGTCATAGCGCCCCGACAGCAGCCCGCTGGCGAGCGGGACCCGGGCGATGATGCCGACCCCGGCCCCGGCCGCCGCGGGAAGGACCTGCTCCAGCGGCTTGAGGCGGAAGGCGTTGAGGATGATCTGCACGGTGGCGACGCCCGGCCGGGCGATGGCCGTCAGGGCCTGCTCGCAGGTTTCCACGCTGACGCCGTACGCGGCGATCCTGCGCTCCTCGACCATGGAGTCCAGCGCGTCGTAGACGGCCTGGTCGGAGAAGACGGCGGTCGGCGGGCAGTGCAGCTGCACGAGGTCGATCGTGTCGACCCCGAGGTTCTCCCGGGAACGGTCGTTCCAGGCGCGGAAGTTGTCCAGGGTGTAGGCGGAGGCCTCCTGCGGGACCCGGCGGCCCATCTTCGTGGCCACGGTGAGGCCGGGCCGCTCCTTGATGAGCTTTCCGACGACCTGCTCGCTGCGCCCGTCGCCGTACACGTCGGCGGTGTCGATGAAGGTGACACCCGCGTCGACGGCGGTGTTCAGCGTCGCCAGCGCGTCGTCCTCGGTGACCTCGCCCCAGTCGGCGCCGAGCTGCCACGCCCCGAGCCCGACTACTCCGACCTGCCTGCCTGTTCTGCCCAATTCGCGGTTTTCCACATGCCAGATCGTACGACCCCGACCCGCGTGACCTGCATGCCGGTGGCTTCCGCGGCCCGTCTAGACCTTGACGACGATCGTGTCGGCGACCTTGTCATGGAGGCATTGGCGGTGCGGTTTGTCCCAGAGCAGCCACAGGGAGTCGAGCAGGCTGAAGAAACCGCCTATGCCGGGAACCTGAGGGACGAGCGCGTAGATCGCGGCTCGTTTCACGGCGGCGAACATGCTCAGCGGCGCCCGGTCGGGAAGCGCGACGACCTTGATGCTCATCGCGCGCTTGCCGATCGTCTGGCCCCACTTGGCGTGCTGAAAGCCGTCGTAGACAAAGGCGATGGTCCCGCCGACCAACCCCACGAGGAGGCTGATTCCCATGAGCCTCAGCTCGGCGCTCATCAAGCGGTCCATGGCGACCGGATCCCCGGGATCGTCCGGGAGGATGCTCCTGATCTTGTTGAAGTACCAGTCGAAGAACCAGATCCACAGCGGTGACATGATCACCGCGAGGACGAGGCCGTCGATGAGCCGGGCGACGAGGCGTTGCCACGCCTCGGCGAGGCTCGGGTCCATCGGCGGCCGGCCATAGGCGTTCGGTGGCTGCCATCCTCCGCCGGGCGCGGGATGCGGCGGACCGTACGGGCCTGGTCGCGGCGCTCCGTACGGGCCTGGCGGCGGCGCGCCGTAAGGCTGACCGTACGGCTGCGGGTAGGGCGGGGGCGGCGGCGGAATGGGCTGCTCCGGCGGTGCCGGTGAGGGGCCGGCCGGTGATGCGAAAGGCGTATCCTCAGACGACTCTTGTGACATGTTCCACCCGTGTCTCCCCGCGCCGCTCAAAAGACTGAACGGTCGACAAATGCCGTGATCTCCCCGGGCCATTATGGGCCACTACGGATACCGGCAACGTGCCGATCGACCGATTCGCTCGCCCGCTCCGCCTTTCGGCTTTCATGAGGACGCGTTGAACGGAAATGCCACGGGAAGCCAGGGTCGGCCAATGGCCCACAGCGGGCACCGGCGAGCTCGAAACCGCGACCGCTCTTCCCCTCCGCGGTGCCGTGCGGGGCGGCACCGGGTCAGCGCGCGACGGTGAAGCGGCCGGTGGCGCGGATGTCGCGGGAGGAGCTCCCCACGGCGACCTTGTAGGTGCCCGGCCGTACGCGCCAGGCGCCGTCCCAGGTCGACAGCGACCGCGAGGTCAGCCGGAACGTGACCGTCGCGGTCCGGCCGGGGGACAGGCGCACCTTCTGGAAGCCCTTGAGCTGGTCCGGCGGCTCGCCCGCGGAGGCGGGCAGGCCGAGGTACAGCTGGACGACCTCGGTCCCGTCCCGACGCCCGATGTTGGTGACGCGCACGCGTACGGTGTCCCGGCTCACCTTCAGGCCGCCGTAGCGGAAGGTGGTGTACGACAGGCCGTGGCCGAACGGGAACATCGGTTTCTCGCCCTTCGCGTCGTACCAGCGGTAGCCGACGAGCACGCCCTCGTCGTAGTGCACGGTCACGCCGTCACCCGGATACTCGGCCGGGGTCTTGGCGGGCCCCTGCCGCTCGTCGGCGGGGAAGGTCATCGGCAGTTTGCCGGCCGGGTCGACGTCGCCGAACAGCACCGAGGCGATCGCGTTCCCGTCCTCCTGGCCCGGATACCAGGCCTCGAGGACACCGGCCACGCGACCGGCCCACGGCATCAGCACGGGGCCGCTGGTGTTGAGCACGACGATCGTGTGGGGGTTCGCGGCGGCCACCGCCTGGATCAGCCGGTCCTGGTCGCCGGGAAGCGCCAGCGTCGTACGGTCGCTGCCCTCGCTGGTCACGTCGTTGACGAAGACCACCGCGGCGTCGGATCTCCTGGCCGCGGCGACGGCGTCGCCCGTGAGGCCCGGGTCCGGCGCGGCCCAGCCCAGGTGCAGCGCGGGGCCGGTGAGCGCGGCGGCGGAGGCGTACTCCACGGAGATCGGTACGGCCTGCCCGGCGGTGAGGTCGACCACGGCGTGGGAGACGCCGGAGAACTCCTGGTGATTCGTCGCCACCTTGTGGCCGCCGACGTACAGGCTCGCGTCACCGGCGCCGTCCAGGGAGAACCGGTACGCGCCGGTCGCGGGCGGCGTGAAGGTCGCGGTCCACCGCGCCGACCAGGAGGCCGGCAGGCCGGCGGGCGCCGCGGTGAGGTCCACGCTCGGCTCGGTCCGGGTGATGGTGGCGGGCCCGCTGAGATCCGGGCCGCTGTAGTAGCTCGCCGTGAAGCCGGAGCCGAGCGTGCCTCCGGACAGCACCGGCAGCGGCTTGGTGCCGAGGGTGCCGCGCGCGTACGTCACCTTCACCTTCGAGCCGGCTCGCGCGGTGATGCCGCCGATCGGCGTGCTCACCGCGCCGGTCGGGGTGACGGCGGCCGATCCGCCCATGCCGATCTGCGCGTTCTGGCCGGCGTCGTCGCCGATGACGGCCAGCGACCGGACGTTCAGGGGCAGGACGCCGCGTTCGTTCTTGAGCAGGACGGTGCCCTGCGCGGCCAGGTCGCGCGCCAGGTCACGGTGGGCCTGCGTGCCGGCCGTGGTGTCCCTGCCGCCCGTCGGCGGATGGTCGAACAGCCCGATGCGGAACATCGACGTCAGGATCCGCCGGACCTTGTCGTCGAGCGTCGCCATCGTGACCTGGCCGGCGAGGACCGCGGCCTTGAGCGCGGTGCCGTAGTACTCCGGGCCGAGCAGTGTGCCGCCGGGCATCTCCAGGTCCAGCCCGGCGTTGGCGGAGCCGACCGTGCTGTGCGTGGCACCCCAGTCCGACATGACCAGGCCGTCGAAGCCGAGGTCGGTCTTGAGCGTGCCGAGCGTCGAGGGGTTCTCGCAGGCGTACGTGCCGTTGACACGCGGATAGGAGCACATCACGGCGCCCGCCCCGCCCTCGCGCACCGCGGCCTCGAAGCCGGGGAGGTAGATCTCGCGCAGCGCCCGCTCGGAGACCCTCACGTCGATGCCGCTGCGGAACAGCTCCTGGTTGTTGGCGGCGTAGTGCTTCGGCGTCGCGATGACGTGACGGCTCTGGGTGCCCGCGGTCTCGGCCGCGGCGATCCGGCCGGTCAGGTACGGGTCCTCGCCGAACGTCTCGGCCGCGCGTCCCCACTTCGGCGTGCGCAGGATGTTGATCGTCGGTGCCAGGGCGATGTTGTGCCCCTTGGCGGACTGCTCCTCGCCGTAGGCGGTGCCGTACCGGCGCATCAGGCCGGTGTCCCAGGTGGCCGCGCCGTTCACCGCGGCCGGGAACGCGGTGACGCCGGTACTGCCGTTGCCGACGCCGTTCGGGCCGTCGGACAGGTACAGGCCGGGAATGCCGAGCCGGGTGTTGGCCGGGACGTGACCGGCGTAGCCGGTGTTGAAGGCGAACCCGTCGCCATGCACCATCGTGATCTTCTCGTCCAGGGTCATCTGGGCCAGCAGCCGCTCCGCGCGGGTCCGCGGGCTCTGCGCGGTGTCCATCCAGGGACGCGCGGGTGCGGCGACGGCGTGTACCTGACCCGCCAGGCTCACGAGCGCGACGGCGACGGCCAGCGCTCCGAAGGCCGGTCCTCTCATCGGTTCACCTCTCTCCAGAACGCGCACTTGTGGAAGCCGTCGAAGCCGCCGGAGATCGCGTTGCCGTGCGTACTGAGGCTCAGCACCCGCTGCGTCGCGTCATAGCGAGGCATCGGCGGCAGCCCCGCGACGACCGGCCTTCCCGTGCGGACGAACGTCGTCCAGTACCCGATCATCTGGTCCGACAGCTCGCGCTGGGCGGGATCGAGCGGTGACGGATGGCCGAAGTGCAGGAAGAGGTACTGCAGTTCGTTCACGTGGGTGGCGCCGAACGGGAAGTCCGTGTGCAGGTCGCGCAGCGACTCGAACGGCGGCGAGGTCTCGTCGGCGAACTCGTAGGTGTAGGCGGGGGAGTGGCGCCGTACGAGCGCGTTGACGTCGAGTACGGGGCACGACATCAGCTGGTCGGTCTCGACCGCCGACAGCGCCAGGCCGGGCGAGGGATAGGCGCTCAGCGGGTAACGCGCCAGGATCCGGCCGGCGGCGTCACCGTAGGAGTTCCGCAGTGCCACCGGGTACTGCTCGGCCGTCAGGGGATGCCCGCCCGCGTCGTAGGCGCCGAAGACGAAGAGACGGCCCTCGTCGTGGTTGGCGCCGTTGACCAGCGGCACGCGGTTGTAGCGGCCGGACGCGAACGCGTCCGCCGGCTGGACCGGCAGGACGGGGCCGCCGGCGACCGGGCCGAAGGAGAACCCGCCCTGCGCGGTCAGGATCTCCTGAGCCGGCCTGCCGCGCAGGCAGGCGGCGTCCGCGCACCCCAGTGACCGCGCGAACGCGATGCCCGCCTGGTCGGCGTCCGTACGCGCACGTGCGGCGCAGTCGCCGTAGGAGCCGCTCTCGATGATGGCGCCGCGGAACAGGCCACGTGCGGCGGGCGAGGCCAGCTGGTCGCAGACCGACTGGCCGCCCGCCGACTCGCCGGCGATGGTGACCTTGGCCGGGTCGCCGCCGAAGCGCGCGATGTTCCGCTGGACCCAGCGCAGCGCGGCCTGCTGGTCCATCAGGCCGTAGTTCCCCGAGCCGGCGCCGAGCGCCGGGTGGGCGAGGAAGCCCATCGCGCCGAGCCGGTAGTTCACGGTAACCGCGATGACGTCGCCTTTGCGGGCGAACTCGGTGGGCACGACGTCGTTGCCGGCGCCCCCGGTGAAACCGCCACCGTGGATCCACACCATGACCGGTAGCCCGTGCGGCGCGGGCCGGGGCCGGTAGACGTTCAGGTAGAGGCAGTCCTCGGTCAGCTTCGGTGTCTCGTAGCCGGGGTCCCAGGACGCGCCCTGGACACAGCCGTCGCCGAAGGAGGTCGCGGCGCGTACGCCGGACCATGCCGCGTGCGGCCGCGGTGGCCGCCAGCGCAACGCCCCCACCGGGGGCGCCGCGTACGGGATGCCGAGGAACTCCCGCGCGGACCTCCCGCCGACCAGGCCCGACTCCGTACGTACCGTCGCCCCGGCCGAGGCGGCGGCGTGGATCGCCGGGGACGTCATCGCCAGGCCTAACGCGATGACGACGCCCTGAACGGCAAGGCGGCGGGGCCTCATGGTCGTCTCCTCGTCACGACCGGCCGCGGTGGAGCCGGCCGGTGAACGGCAACCCGAACGGAGTTCGGGTTTTGCCCCATGAACGCGCTTCCGTGCCTTCGCGTCAAGGGGTGAGGAGGAGATGCGCCGGCGCCGATTGTGGCCAGGTCGCGCCGGAGGGTCAGACGAGAGGTTCGCCGCCGTCTATGGGCAGGGAGACGCCGGTCATGAATGTGTTGGTGAGCGCGAAGAGAACGGCCTCGCCGATGTCCTGCGCGATTCCGATTCGGCGCGCGGGGTTGCGCGCGACCCGGTCGGCGAACATTTCTTGTTTCTTCTCGTCGCCGAGGCCGTCCCAGGCGCCGGTGTCGATGGTGCCGGGAGAGATGGCGTTGACGCGGATCGGCGCCAGCTCCACGGCGAGAGAGCGGGTGAGGACGTCGACCGCGCCGTTGGTGATGGCGACGCCGAGGGCGCCGACGGCCGGCTTGAGCGCGGAGGAACCGGAGAAGAGGACGAACGACCCGTGCTGCGGCATCCGGGCCGCGAAGTGCTTGGCGAGCATGATCGGGCCGATGACCTTGGTGTTGAGGGACCGCAGCAGGGGCTCCTGGGTCAGGTCGGCGACGCGTCCGCGGGCCCGCGCCGAGGCGGTGGAGACCACGTGGTCGACCTGGCCGAGGCGTTCGGCCAGTGAGGCGACGGAGGGTTCGTCGGTGAGATCGACCGTCTCGGCGCTGATGTCGGGGTCGTCGTAGGCGGCGTCCAGGGCGTCGCGGTCGCGGCCGGCGACGACGACGCGCGCGCCGGCGTCGCGCACGGCCAGTGTGACCGCACGCGCGATTCCGCCTCCGCGGCCGACCACGAGCACGGTTTGGTCGCGCAATATCGCTGACATGGGAGTTCTCCTTTGGCTCATCGCAATCGAGCCTAAAGGCGCCCATCTGGCGCGGCGGCCGCCGCGACATGAGATTTCCGGTGGAGAAGGCGAGATTTCGCGAATACCGCGATTGGGGAAGACGGCCGCCAATGGCCGGCGGATCGGCGCCCGGGAAATTCGCGCGCCTTTCCCTGCGGACCCGGCCGAGCGTGCTTTTCGAAAAGCGGTCAAGCCGTGGACGGGGGAAGGCCGCCCCGGCGCAGGTCGGCGACGAACCGCCGGGCGAGCCCGTCGCCGGGGGCGGCGACGATCGCGATCACGTCGCGATGGACACGTGGCTCCAGCGGGCGGACGACGCCGGTCGGCCGGGCAAGGAGAGCCGACGCCGGCACGACGGTCACGCCCATTCCGGCCCCTGCGAGCTGGGCCGCGGTCCGCGGGCTGCGCGTCCGGAGTACGGGGGTGAGCGCGACCTGGTGTGCGGCGGCGAGCCGGTCGACCCACATCGCCAGGCCGTTGCCGGGGTCGTAGTGCACGAACGGCTCGGCCGCGAGCTGCGGGACGGTGACCGAGGACCGGTCCGCGAAGGGATGGTGATCGGCGGCCACCACGACCATCTCCTCCTGTCCCAGCACGTCGACGTGGGCGGAGACGCTGGTCGGCCGCGGACCCACGACGAGGTCCACGGCGCCCGCCACCAGCTCGGCCACCATCCGGTCCGAGCTGGTGAACTCCTTCAGGTCCAGATGCACGCCGGGACGGTGCGTGCGCCATCGGCGCAGGACCGGCACGAGCAGCCAGGCGGTCATCGTCTCGGCACAGGCGATCCGTAGCCGCCCGGCGCGCCCGGCACCGACGTCGCGGCCGATCTGGACGGTCTGGGCCGCGGCGTGCAGCGCGACGCGCGCCTCGCCTGCCGCGGCGCGGCCCGCGGCCGTGACCCGGACACCGCGCGACAGCCGCTCCACGACCGGCGTGTCGAGCTCGCGCTCCAGAGCGGCGATCTGGTGGGAGAGCGCGGGCTGGGACATGTGCAGCTGGGCCGCCGCCTTGGTCACCGATCCGGTGTCGACCAAGGCCACGAGGCACTCGAGCGCCCGGAGGGTGGCCATTCGCAAAACCTATCAATAGTCCCCAAAGGTTTCATGTCCCGAACGCTGATCGTCCGTTGTGAGGGGATTAGCCTCGCTGATATGGGCTCCGCAGGACACGAGAGCCCGACCCCCACCGCTCTGACCAGCACGTTCCTGACCGGCGTGCGGAGAGGAAAACCATGGGTCTGTCCTGGCAGCAGGGTCCGATCTCCCCGCGCTCCATCGGACGGTTTCTCACCCCCGAACCGCTGCCCCAGCGCCTGCTGTTCGCCGAGCCCCTACGGCGCCGGATGCAGGTGAGGTTCGGCGGTCAGTGGATCGCCGACAGCGAAGACGTCCTCCTGCTGCACGAACCCGGCCGCTATCCGGTGGCCTACTTCCCGCTGGGCGACATCGCGCCCGGCGTGCTGGAGTCCACCGAGCACGTCACCGAGCACAAGGATCTGGGCAAGACCGCCTGGTACGCGGTCCGTGCCGGTGCGGACCTCGCGCAGCGCGGGGCCTGGCGGCACACCGACCTGCCCGGCCACGCGGGCGAGCTCGGCGAACGGGTCGCCTTCGCCTGGCGCGCGATGGAGGCGTTCTACGAGGAGGACGAGAGGATCTTCGGCCACGCCGCCGACAACTACCACCGCATCGACATCCGCGCGACGTCGCGCCGGCTGGTGGTCTACTCGGCCGACCGGATCGTCGCCGACACGAGAAGCCCCGTCGCGCTCTACGAGTCCGGGTTCGCGCCCCGCTGGTACGTCCCCCGCGCCGACGTCGACGAGTCCGCGCTCACCCCGGCCAAGGGTCAGACCTTCTGTCCCTACAAGGGGGTGTGCGACTACTACGACATCGGCGACTCGGGCCGTGCGGCGTGGTCGTACCCGAATGCCTACCCCGAGTCCGCGCGCGTCTCGGGGATGGTGTCCTTCGAGCCGGACCGGATCTCGGTGCTGCTCGACGGCGAGCGGCTCAAGCTCGCACCGGGCCAGACCGTGATCCCGCACGGCGTCGACCGGGGTCTGGACGTGGAGGAGATCCACGGGAGGCCGCGATCGTAGGGGGCTCTCAGCCCGGGAGGGCCGGCGGCGGTCACCGGTAGAACCTCAGGACGCTCTCCAGGACGCACGCGGGCTTGGCGGAGCCGTCGATCTCGATCGTGCCGTCCAGCGTGACCTGCACGCCGTCGCCCTGGACCGGCCGCACCTCGGTGATCCTGGCGCCGAGACGGATCCGGGCACCGGCCGGTACGGGCGCGGGGAAGCGCACCTTGTTGAGCCCGTAGTTGACCTTGGTCGTGACGCCGGTGACGTCCAGCAGGGAGCTGAAGAGCGGGATGAACAGCGCCAGGGTCAGGTACCCGTGCGCGATGGTGCCGCCGAACGGACCCTGCCGGGCCTTCTCGGCGTCGACGTGGATCCACTGGTGGTCGTCGGTGGCGTCGGCGAAGGTGTTGATCCGGTGCTGGGCGACGGTCAGCCAGCCGCCCGGACCGAGGTCCTTGCCGATCAGTTCGGGGAGGTCGTCGATATGAACGTTCACGGTCACTCCGTTCCGTAGAGATCACGCAGCCGGGCCTTAAGGATCTTGCCGGTCGCGTTGCGGGGGATCTCGGTGGCGAAGACCACTGATGTGGGGAGCTTGTACTTGGCGATGCGGCCGGCGAGGGAGCCGAGCAGGCGTTCGGCGGTCAGCCCCGAACCCTCGCGGGGGACCACGATGGCGCGGCCGGTCTCGCCCCATCGGTCGTGCGGTACGCCGATGACGGCGCACTCCAGGACGTCGGGATCGGAGAGGAGGGCGTTCTCGACCTCGGCGGGGTAGATGTTCTCCCCACCGGAGATGATCACGTCCTTGATCCGGTCCACGATGTAGGCGTAGCCGTCGGTGTCGAGGCGGGCGGCGTCGCCGGTGTGGAACCAGCCGTCGGTGAAGGACCGGGCGGTCTCCTCCGGCAGGCCCCAGTAGCCGGGCATCACGTGCGGTCCCTTCACGACGACCTCGCCGGGCTGGCCGGGCTGCACCTCGGCCAGCCCGGGCCCGACCACCTTCACGTCGCTGAAGAAGTGCGGGACACCGGCCGAGCCGGCCTTGGTCACCGCGTGCGCGGCGTCCAGGAACAGCGTGCCGGGTGCGGCCTCGGTCATCCCGTACCCCTGCAGGAACGTCAGGCCGCGCGCCTGGTAGGTCGCGATGAGCGAGGGCGGAACGGGTGCGCCGCCGCAGGTCAGCAGGCGCAGCGAGGACAGGTCCGCGGCCTCCCACCGTGCCGCGCGCGCCACGGCCTGGAACATCGCCGGTACGCCGAACATGAAGGTGATCCGGTGCCGCTCGACCAGGTCGAGTGTCGCATCGGGGTCGAAGCCGGTCGTTAAGACGCACGTGCCGCCCTTGAGCAGCACCGGCAGCGTGAGCATGTTGAGCCCGGCGGTGTGGAACAGCGGCGCGGACACCAGGGCCACCTCGTCCGCGATCAGATCGTGGTCTATCAGGACGTTGACGGCGTTCCAGGTGATGTTGCCATGGGTGAGCATCGCCCCCTTGGGGCGCCCCGTCGTCCCGGACGTGTACATGATCATGCAGGGGTCGTCGAGCTCGACGGGCACGTCCACCGGCTCGGAGACCGGCAGCCGCTCGAGCTCCTCCAGCCCGATCGTGGCCCGTACCGGCAGGCCGCCGACCACGGCGGCATGGGTCGGGGCGTACACGAGCACCGAGGCGCCCGAGTCGGTGAGCTGGTAGGCGATCTCCGGCCCGGTCAGCCGGGCGTTGAGCGGGACGAACACGCCGCCGAGCATCCCGGTGGCGAACAGCGTCTGCAGGAACGACGGATGGTTGAAGCCGAGATAGGCGACCCGGTCACCCGGGCCGGTGCCCAGCTCGCGCAGCGCGCGGGCCAGGTCGGCGACGCGGTCGCGCAGCCCGGCGTACGTGAGCGGCGTGCCGTCGTGGACGAGGGCGATGTCGTTCGGGGTCTTGCGCGCTCGCCGTACCGGCCACGAGCCGAGCCCTTGGTTGCGCATCGAGTACCCCGTCTCAGGAGGCCGGCCGGGCGGTGTCGGCGACCAGCCCGAGCAGGCGGGCCGCGTTGTCCTTGAGGATCTTCGGGCGGACCTCGTCCTTCATCGGCAGCGCGGCGAAGTCGGCCAGCCAGCGGTCCGGGCTGATGACCGGGTAGTCCGAGCCGAACAGCACCTTGTCCTGGAGCAGGCTGTTGGCGTACTTGACGAGCTGGGGCGGAAAGTACTTCGGCGACCAGCCCGACAGGTCGATGTGGACGCCTCGCTTGTGGGTCGCGACGCTCAGCGCGGCGTCCTGCCACGGAAAGGACGGGTGCGCGAGGATGATCTTCATGTCGGGGAAGTCGACGGCGACGTCGTCCACGCGCATCGGATCGGAGTACTTCAGCCGGATGCCCCCGCCGCCGGGCAGGCCCGCGCCGATCCCGGTCTGCCCGGTGTGGAACAGCGCGATCGCGCCGAGCTCCTCGATCGCCTCGTACAACCCGTAGGCGAGCCGGTCGTCGGGGAAGAAGCCCTGGATGCTGGGGTGGAACTTGAACCCCTTCACGCCGTACTGCTCGACCAGCCGGCGCGCCTGCCGTACCCCGGCCCTGCCCTTGAACGGGTCGATCGAGGCGAAGGGGATCAGGACGTCGGGGTTGGCCGCGGCCGCTTCGGCGACCTCCTCGTTGGGCACCGGCGCGTTGCCGGTGGCGTGCTCGGCGTCCACGGTGAACACCACGGCGGCCATCTTGCGTTCGCGGTAGTAGGCCGCCATCTCCTGGAGGGTCGGCCTGCGCGCCGCGCTGTCGATCTTGAAGTACGCGCTGGACGCCTCGTGCAGGGCATCGTCGAGGGAGGTGCCGCCGCGTGAGGACACCTCCGCGTGCGTGTGCACGTCGATGGCGGTCAGCCCGGCCAGGTCCATCTCAGGCCTCCGGGATCGCCGGAGCCGGAATGCCGACGGTCTCCGGTTCGCGGCCGAGCGACGAGGGCCACGCGGCCGCGATGGCGTCCGGCGTCCATCCGCCGTCGGCGTAGGCGACCGTCACCTCACGCGGATGGGACCACAGGGCGAGCTTGTCCCCGCCGATCCCGATGCACTGGCCGGTGATCTCCCGCGCGGCGTCCGAGGCCAGGAACGGCACCAGCGCCGCGCAGTCCTCGGCCGACCCGAACCCCTCGCCCTTGCGCAGGAAGTCGGGGAAGTCCGCGCCGTCCCGGTGGGCCTGGACGTAGGGGGAGAAGGCCGGGATGGTCTCGGTCATCGCGGTGGCGGCGACCGGGATGACGGCGTTCACGGTCACCCGCGACCGCGCCAGCTCCATCGACCAGGTGCGGACCATCGCCGCGATCCCGGCCTTGGCGGCCGCGTAGTTGGTCTGGCCGAAGTTGCCGCGCTGCCCGGCGGGGGACCCGACGAGGATCAGCGAGCCGCCCTCGCCCTGCTCGCGCATCCGCACCGCCGCGGCACGCGCGCACGTGAACGTCCCGCGCAGGTGCACGCCGACCACCGCGTCGAAGTCCTCGTCGGTCATCTTCCACAGGACCCGGTCGCGCAGGATGCCGGCGTTGGTGACCATGACGTCGAGCCGTCCGTAGCTCTCGACGGCACGCGCGACCAGCCGGGCGGCGGTCTCGGCGGTACCGACCGGTCCGGGCTCGGCCGCCGCCGCGCCGCCGGCCGCGCGGATCGCCTCCACCGTCTCCCCGGCCGCCGCGCCCTCGACGTCGTTGACGACGACGGAGGCGCCGGCGCGCGTCAGCGCCATGGCGTAGGCACGGCCCAGGCCACGTCCGCTGCCGGTCACGACGGCGACCCTGCCGGTCAGATCGATCATTCGCTGTGGTTCCTCTCGAGTGGGGGCGAAGGAGCCGTCATGAGGGCGTGCCGGCCAGATCGTGCGGCGACGGCACGGAGGAGTCGCCGGGCGGAGGCCGGCGGCGTGCGGCACGGCGTTCCCACCAGGCGGCGACGCTGGGCGCCAGCCCGCGGGGGAGGAAGAGCACCGAGAGGATGAGAAGCGCTCCGTAGACCGCGTACGAGAGCACGGTGGGGGCCGCGGCGGGCATCCCGTCCATCGTCCCGACGTTGTTGAGCAGCTGGATGAGCAGCGTGATCGCGGTGGCGCCCGCCAGCGCGCCCCAGACCGTGCCCGCGCCGCCCACCGCGACCATCACCACGTACTCGAAGGACTGCAGGACCGGGAAGGACCCCGGCGCGACGTAGCCGATGTAGAAGGCGTAGATGCCGCCGGCCAGTCCCGCGTATCCCGCCGACAGGCTGAACACCGCCTGCTTGTACGCCGGCACCGGCACACCCGAGGAGGCGGCGGCGACCTCGCTGGTGGCCAGTGCGCGCAGGCCGCGTCCCGGCCGTGAGGCCACCACGTTGCGGGTGATCAGGGCCACCAGCGCCAGCGCGCCGAGGGCGAGGTAGGCGTAGGACGCGTCGCCGGCGAACTCGTACCCGGCGATCTCCAGCCGTGGCACGCCCTGGAGGCCGATGTCGCCGCCGGCCCACTCCTGCCGGCCGGCCAGGCTCAGCAGGATGAGCTGGATGGCCAGCGTGGCGAAGGCCAGCTGGTGTCCCCGCAGCCGCAGCAGGGGGACGCCGACCAGCGCCGCGATCCCGGCGGCGGCCACGGGGGCGGCCAGCAGGCCGAGCCACGTGGGCATGCCGTGCGTGGCGATGAGCGCCGCCGTGTACGCGCCGATCAGGTAGAACGACCCCTGCCCGAGGGAGACCTGACCGGCGTAGCCCATGAGCATGGACAGGCCGGTGACGACCGTCGCCGCGAGCAGCAGGAGGACGTACACCGAGACCTGGGACCCCTGCAGGAGCACGGGGGCGAGCACCGCCGCCACGGCCACGACGACGGCCGTGACGAGGCCCGCCGACGGCCGCGCGGCCAAGGACCTTTTCACCGGGCGGCCTCCTCCTGGAGCGTGGTCCGGCGTGAGGCCCGCCAGACCATGATCGTCAGCATCAGTGCGAGCGCGACGACGGTCTGGTACGAGGCCTCGTAGTAGCCGGCGACCATGGCCTCGGCGACGCCGAGCGTCAGTGCGCCGGCCAGCGCGACACCTGGCCGGGTGAGCCCGCCGAGCACGGCCGCGGCGAACCCGTTGGTGATCAGCAGGACGTCGCTGTTGTAGGAGATGGGCTGCAGTGGGGTGAGCAGCACGCCCGCCGCGCCGCCGAGCACGCCGCCGAGCGCGAAGGCGATCAGTCCCATCCGGGTGACGTCGATGCCGACGGCACGTGCCGCGTACGGGTTGGACGCGCACGCGCTCAGCGCCTTGCCCAGGTAGGTGCGGCCGAAGAACACCGCCAGCAGCGCGAACACCACGGCGGCGACGACGATGACCAGGAACGACTGCCGCTGGATACGGGCGCCCGCGATCGTCACGGCACCGCCGAGGCCCGCGAACGAGTGCGGGTTGTCGTCCCACACCATGATCTCGATCGCGTACGCCAGGAAGCCCAGGCCGAGCGTGACGATGAGCGCGGACAGCGGGCTTGTGCCGGGTCTTCCGGTCGCGATCAAGCCGACCAGGAGGCCGGTCAGGCCCGCGACGGCGACCGCGGCGAGTTCGGCGACGCCGTGCGGCAGCCCCGCCGACAGCAGCGAACCCGCGGTCAGCCCCGCGACCACGGCGAACATGCCCTGCGCGAAGTTCACCACCTGGGTCACCCGGTGGATCACCACCAGGCCGCTGGCCAGCAGGGCGAAACCGCAGCCGACCGCGATCCCGGACAGCAGGTACTCCAGGAAGGCGCTCATGGACGGCTCCGATCGATGTCCTCGGCCGTCCCGGCCGCCGGGCCGGTGCCGGCACCGAGGTAGGCGGCGGCCACGTCCGCGCTCCCGGCCAGCTCCGCCGCGCTGCCCTCGGCCCGGATCCGCCCCGCCTCGAGCACGTATCCCCGTTCGCACAGGTCGAGCGCGAGCCGGGCGTTCTGCTCGATCAGCAGCACCGCCACGCCCCGCGCGGCGTTGATCTCACGCAGGTGCCCGGCGAGGTCCGCGGTGACCATGGGGGCCAGCCCGAGCGACAGCTCGTCCACGACGATCACGTCCGGCTCGGCCATCAGCGCCCGCCCGAACGCGACCATCTGCTGTTCGCCTCCCGAGAGCGTGCCGGCCCGGCGGTCGCGCAGGCCGGCGAGCCGGGGCAGCACCTCGTACACACGGGCGGTGTCGCGGGCTCCGGCCGTGCGGCGCCGCCGCCAGGCGCCGAGCACGAGGTTGTCCTCGACGCTGAGGTCGCCGAACATCTGCCGGCCCTCGGGCACCAGCGCCGCGCGGCCGCGCAGCCGGGCATGGCCCGACGCCGGTGTCACGATGCCGGCGATGGCGTTGACGAGGGAGGACTTGCCGGCGCCGTTCGGCCCGATCAGGGCGACCAGCTCGCCCGCGGCGACCGTCAGGCCGACCCGGTCCAGGGCGGTCGCGGCACCGTAGCGGACCACGAGGTCCGTCACTTCGATCAGGGGTTCGGGCTCGCTCACCCAGCGGCCTCCGCTCCGAGATAGGCGGCGATGACCGCCTCGTCGCCGCGGATCTCCTCCGGAGTCCCCTCGGCGATGTTCCGGCCGAGGTCGAGCACGCTGATCCGGTCGGCGAGCCGGCCGACGAAGGCCATGTCGTGCTCGACGAGCATCATCGTCAGGCCCTCCGCGCGCAGGTCCTCGATGAGCCGGGCGAGCGTCTCGCGTTCGGTGGCGCGCAGCCCTGAGGCGGGTTCGTCGAGCAGCAGGAGCCGCGGCCGGGCACACAGCGCACGGGCCAGTTGCAGGGCGCGCTGCTGGCCCAGGGGGAGGATGTCGGCGGCGCGGTCCGCCCAGCCGGCCAGGCCGACCCGGTCCAGCGCGGCCAGGGCGTCGGCCCTGATCGCGGCCTCCTCCCGCCGGTGCCGGGGCAGGCGCAGGGCGCCGGACAGGAAACCGTGCCGGGTACGGGCGTGCGCGCCGACCATGACGTTCTCCAGGGCGGTCATGCCGCGGAACAGCCGCGAGCCCTGGAAGACGATCGCGATGCCCAGCCGGGCACGTACGTGCGGGGCGAGGTGGTCCAGGCTCCGCCGGTCGCCGTCCACGCCGTACCGCACCGCGCCGCGCTCCGGCGTGAGGTGGCCGCTGATGAGGTTGAAGAGGGTGGACTTGCCCGCGCCGTTCGGGCCGATGACGGCGCGGGTCTCGCCCTCGGCCACGGTCAGGCTGACGTCGCGCAGGGCGTAAACGCCGCCGAACGACCGGCTGACCGACTCGACGGTGAGCACGGTGCCCACCGTGCTCACCCGGCCGCCCGTGCGGTCTCGGCGATCCTCGTGCGCGACCAGTCCGTGGGGACGAGCTTCCCGTCCTTGACGCGGTTCATCGAGATGTCGGTCGGACGCAGCCCCGAGTGGTCCGTGGCCGAGTAGGTGTACTTGCCGCACGGCGTGACGAGGGTCAGCGTCTCCAGCGCGTCGCGGATCTTCTTCCGGTCGGTGCCGCCGGCCTTCTGGATCGCCGCGGTCAGCAGCTTGACGCCCGAGTAGCCGTCCTGGGCGAACTGCGGCGGCTCGTACCCGTACTTCTGGATGAACGGCTGGGACATCTGCTGGATCGCCTGCTTGAGCCTGCCGTCCGGCAGGTACGCGCCGACCACGCCGATGGCGCTCTGCACGTAGACGCCCTCACCGGCCTTGCCGACCGGGGCGAGCCACAGCTTGCTGGCCTGCGAGGCGGTCATGTACAGCGGGATGCCGAGGCCGGCGGTCGGGAACTGCTTGGCGAGCGTGACGCCGGGCGCGCCGCTCGCCCAGGCGACCATGGCCTGCGCACCGGAGCCGCGTACGTGCGTGAACACCGGGCTGAAGTCGGTCGCGGTCGTCTCGTACGGCTCGGACCGTACGAGCTGCACGCCGTACTTCGGCGCCAGCCGCTGCATCCCGGCGAAACCGGCCTTGGAGTAGGCGCTCTTGGTGTCGTAGGCGACCGCGATCCTGGTGATGTCGTGCGCCTGGAAGTACTGCAGCATCGCCTCGGCGTAGGTCGAGGAGATCGCCGGCACGACGAAGGTGTACTTCCGCACCGGCTTGACCTGCTCGTCGGCCGGCGCCAGCGAGATGTAGGGGATCTTCTCGCGCTCGGCGAGCGGCTCTACGGCCAGGCCGACGTTGGAGAACGTCGAGCCGAGGATCGCGGTGACCTTCTCGGACCTGAGCTTGTTGAAGTGCAGGACGCCCTGGTCGGGGGCGGTCCGGTCGTCAAGGGTGATCAGTTTGAGCTTGCGGCCCGCGATGCCACCGGCCGTGTTGACCTGCTCGACCGCCAGGTCGACGGTCTTCTTCGCCTCGCCGCCGAGCGGCGCGTAGTTGCCGGTGAGGGACTCGATGAAGCCGATCTTGATGGTCGAGTCTCCGCTGGAGCCGTTGCACGCGGTGGCGGTCAGCGCGACCGCGGCGAAGAGTGAGATGAGCCGGCGCACAGGAGGCCTCCTGGAGGGGGCGGTGTCTGGACATGGCCGCCGGCCGACACGGACGCCCCCTGACCCGGACCCTGAAACGCGTGCCCGGCGCCGCCCGAGCTGCCGTCGCATCGGAAGACAGCTCGAAGTTAGGCTGATTGGTAACGACAGTCAATAATTTGCCCATATTTGCCTGGCCCGTCCGTTGGGGCGGCCGCCGGGCGTCACTACGCTGACGAGATGGGAGTCGAACGGGTGAGCGAGCCTTCCCCGGCATGGCGCGAGGCCGCCGGCCCCTCGCCGCGGCTGCGGCCGCAGTCGCTGATGCTCACCGTCCTGGGCAACTACGTGCTCGGGCGCGACATCGCGGTCTTCTCCGGCAGCTTCATCGGCCTGTTCGGCCGGCTGGGGGTGGGCGAGCACGCGGTGCGTTCGACGCTCACCCGCATGGTGAGCCGCGATCTTCTCTCCCGGCACCGCCGTGGCCGGCGCATGTACTTCGGCCTCACTCCGCGCTCCGAGGAGATCCTGGTCGACGGCGAACGCCGCGTGTGGCGGTACGGCGCGGTCAACACCGACTGGGACGGGCGGTGGACCGTGCTCGCGTTCTCGATGCCGGAGTCCTGGCAGCGGGTACGGCACGACCTGCGGTCCCGGCTGACATGGGCGGGGTTCGGCTCCCTGGGCAACGGGATGTGGATCGCTCCATCCCGGGTGGACATCGCCCCGATCGTCGCCGGCCTCGGCCTGAACGGGCACGTCAAGGTCTTCTCCGCCACGGCCGAGGCGCCCACCGACGTGGCGGGAATGATCCGCGGCGCGTACGACCTGGACGCGCTCGCCGCCGGCTACCGGGCGTTCCTGGACCGCTGGGACCGTCCCGGCCCGATCCCGGAGGGCCCCGACGACCTCGCGCGTTACCTGTGGATGACCACCGAGTGGCTGCAACTCGTCCGCACCGACCCACGGCTGCCGGTGGAGCGGCTGCCCGGCGACTGGCCCGCGGTACGCGGGCAGGAGGTGCTGATGAGGCTGCGGACGCGCTATGAGGACCGGGCGCGCGGCCTCGCCGACCAGACCATCGAGTTCATCCCGCTATCTCCGCCGTCGGCCTCCGGCTGACGCCGGGGCCCGCGCGCGGCCGGGGCCGCGTCGGCGTCCGCCGGACGGTCGCCCGGAGCGGGACGGGGCGGGCCGCCGCGAATGCGAGCAGGGCCCGTACCTCTGGGAGGTACGGGCCCTGCGGCAAGCTTTAGGTATGTCAGGCGGGGGTGATGTTCTCCGCCTGCGGGCCCTTCTGGCCCTGCGTGATGTCGAACTGGACCTTCTGGCCCTCCTGAAGCTCCCGGAACCCCTCAGTCGCGATGTTGGACTGGTGGGCGAAGACGTCCGCGCCGCCGCCGTCCGGCTCGATGAAACCGAATCCCTTGGTGGCGTTGAACCACTTCACGGTGCCTGTGGTCATGATCCTTCTTCTTTCTGGGGTAATGCCGGAGTTCGCACCTTACGAACCCCACGTCGCTGTAATGACCCTCGCCCGGGGGAAAATCCCGGGACAAATGAAAAATGCGCCTGAGGTTAGAACCAGCAGGCGCACATAATGTTCATGGGAACCACAACTGCAACTGCCAAGAACGCTATCACACGGAGTGAGCAGCCTCGGTAAAAACTTCACCCACCATCCCGCCGTGCCTGCTGTTTCCCTATGGCGGCAAGGACTTCGGCGAGATGACGATCACACACCGGATCGCGGGAGCGGCGCCCGCCGAACCAGTTGGTGCTGACCATGTAGTCGGCCGGGTCACCGCACAGGCACTCGCCGGGGGCCGTGGGGTCCACCGACACGACGTCCGGGCGCTGGGCGGCCCGCCAGGAGCCGTACGACGGCGCGTCCACGGGCTCGGGCGCTCCCAGGCCGGTGCCGCGGCCGCCACGGCCGGTGAATCTCGAGGATCGCTGGAAGGACTGCCCGCTCGCGTTCACGCCGCGACGCCGTGGTGATGCGTCATAAACCATCCGGACCTGTCCCGGTCCAGAAGGACCGACGTCGCGTACGGCCGGGATAACGCCGACACGGCTGTCAGCATGCGAGGAATCCTCGGTCGGCACGAGCGTATCCCACGTACCTGCGGAAAGTGGCGTCTCGACGCGGCACGCGCGGGCGTCGTGGGAGGCGTCACGGCGGGAACTCCCAGGCGAGCCGGGCCGTTGGGCTCGCTGGCGGCGGACGTCGGCCACGGGTGAGTCCCGGCGGGCCACGTACGCCGGATTGTTCGTTCTCCCGGAGTCGAGGCCCGCCTTCGGCGGCGGATGGTCGCAGCAGTGCGCGAGGCGCTGTGGTCCTGCACCTGTTCCCCGTCGAAGGAGAGTCGATGACGTCCAGTGCCCTGCGTTCGCCCGGTGCCGATGGCGAGGAGACCGCCGACCGCGGCAGCGACTATGCCGCCCTGTCCCGGCAGGTCAGACAGGCCGGAATGCTGAAGCGGCGGCCCGCCTACTACACGATCAAGATCGCGGCGAACCTGGGGCTGTTGCTGCTCGGCGGCGTGGCCTTCGTCCTGCTGGGCCGTTCGTGGTTCCAGCTGCGGCGCGCCCAGGCGATCGTCCGCGCGCACTGCCGCGAGCACGGCCTCACCTACCACGAGAGCACCATTTTCGGCTCGTACGCCCAGGTCCTGCGCCACCTGCACGCCGTGGGCGTCCCGCTACGGCACGCCACGGACGCCGGATAGCCCGTGGCGTCGGCAGGCCGACCGGATCTCCGTGCGGTATTGTCGAGATCAGCCGAGGACTTCGCACACCGACACCGAGTCGGGGTCGCCTTGGCATCTCACTACTTCGACCTCTGCCTCAGTGCAGGTCAAGACGGGCCGGCGAGCATGACGCCGCAAGGAGCCGACATCCGCGATCACGCGGTGACCTTCGACGCGCGGTGCGCCTCGGCCCACGACGACTTCTCTACCGGGCTCAGCGCATAGCGCGGCCCGTGCCCTGACGGAGCGGACGGCGTGTCCCAGGACCGCCTGTTCCCCGTGCTCGGCGAGGTTCTTTCTTCTCGGATAGGAGATTCCGATGCATCACGACACCTCCGGAGCGGCGCTGTCCAGCCGCCGGACACAGGGCCACACGGTCATGACGGTCCGCGGAGAGCTCGACATGGCGACCACCGCGGTCCTCCGCGACCAGATCGTCACCATCCTGCGGGACACGGCCGCACCGGTCATCATCGACCTGTCCGGTGTCGCCTTCTGCGACGCCTCCGGACTGGCCCTGCTCGTCGGCGCACAGCGCCGGGCGAAGCTGCACGGCCTCGCCGTCGTCCTCGCCGGGCCGCAGCGCAACGTGAGCAAGCTGCTGCGCATCACCGGCCTCGACCGCGCCTTCACCATCTATCCGACCCTCGCCGCGGCCCAGCTCGGCGAGCGCCGAATCGATCACCCCGCCGTGGCATGAGTGCACCCGGCCTCGTAGGGTGAGTCCCGACGTACTGGGGCCATAACGCTTTAACGTAAGGTGATCACGTACTCACTTACGGTGTGTCCCCGGGATCGGGGCATCGTGGCGCGACCTGACCTGATCCGCGGGGGGAACCTATATGCCGCAAACGCGTGGACCGAAGACGACGAGCGAGCTGCTGCTCGAGCTGGAGCCGACCGTCGCGGGGGAGCTCGACCGTCACCTGTCGGTGGCGAAGGAATGGTTCCCCCACCAGTACGTGCCGTGGAGCCAGGGCCGCGACTACGACGGGCCGATGGAGGGCGAGGCGTGGTCACCGGAGGACTCGGTGGTCTCTCCGGCCGCGCGCGAAGCGCTGGTGGTCAACCTGCTGACCGAGGACAACCTGCCCGGCTACCACCGCGAGATCTCCACCATCTTCGGCCGTGACGGAGCATGGGGCACCTGGGTCGACCGCTGGACGGCCGAGGAGAACCGCCACGGCATCGTCATCCGGGACTACCTCACCGTCACCCGCGCCGTCGACCCGGTCGCGCTCGAACGCGCGCGGATGACGCACATGCAGGGTGGCTACCAGGCCGACCACGGCGACAAGATGCTCCACGGCCTGGCCTACGTCGCCTTCCAGGAGCTGGCGACGCGCGTCTCCCACCGCAACACCGGCACCGCCTCCGGCGATCCTCTGTGCGAGCGGATGCTGACACGGGTGGCGGCCGATGAGAACCTCCACATGCTCTTCTACCGCAACCTGCTCGCCGCGGCCTTCGAGCTCGCCCCGGACGAGACGATGCGCGCCGTCACCGATGTCGTGACCGGCTTCCAGATGCCCGGCCACACCATCGACGGCTTCCTGCGCAAGTCGGTCGCCATCGCCAACGCCGGCATCTACGACCTGCGCGTCCACCTCGACGACGTGGTCACGCCGGTCCTGCGCCAGTGGGGGGTGTTCGAACTCGAGAACCTGCGCGCCGACGGCGACAAGGCGCGCCAGGAGCTCTCGGACTTCCTTGAGGGGCTCGACGTGGCGGCGGCGCGGTTCGTCGAACGCCGCGACGAGCGCAGGGCCCGCCAGAAGTGAGGCGCGTTCATTGCCATCGGGAAAGTACGCCTTTTCGGAGCGACTGAATCTCATCATAATTATCGTCACGTGGGCGTGATTCTTCCGATGGCCAACGGATGAGAGGTCCTCTGTGTCCGGTGTTATTCGGGTCAGAGCGGACAATGCGGAAGAAGAACTCCACTCGTTCTGCCAGTGGCTCCGCGACGAGCCGTACGTCCGGCTTCACGCGGTGATCATGCTGATCTCTCCGGGCCACGGCGGGCCACGCCCGGCGGGAATGTTCGACGTGGTGAAACTGGTGATCGACGCTGAGTTCAAGATCCTGAACTTCGGACGCGCCTACGTCGCCTGGCGCGCGACGCGCCGATACGCCTCCCCGCTGACGGTCGAACGTGACGGAGTCGGGATCACCCTCGACGACGGTGACCCCGAGGTCGTCTCCCGGGTCATCATGGCGATCGGCGGGTGAGCACGGCCCCCGCTGCGGCCTTGCGATCTCGGTGACCAGTGCCCGCGCCGTCCCTCTGCGTCGCTATCCCGAGCTCGTACGGAAGGCGTGGTCGAGGGCGCCGACCAGCCGGTCGAGGGTGGTGTCCATGGACTCCGCCAGCGCGAACCCGGCCGCCGCCTCCAGCGACACCAGACCGTGGCAGGTGATCCGCCACATGCGGACCGCGTGGACCAGGTCCGTCTCCCGCAGGTCGTAGCCCCGCAGGGCACTGCCGATGATGGCGATCGCCTGGACGGCGGACTCGGCGTGCTCCTCGTCGCCCGGAGCGGGAGCCCGCACACTCGCCGCGTAGCGGCCGGGATACGTCGTCGCGTAACCGCGGTACGCGACGGTGAGCGCGTACAGGGCGGCCCGGCCGCTCAGGCCCGCGCTCGCCGCGGCGAGCGCGCCGGTGAGTTCGCCGACGGCGAGGACGGCGATGTCGCGCTTGACGGCCTCCAGGCCGTCGATGTGCTTGTAGAGACCGGGCAGGGAGACTCCGCAGCGCTTCGCGACCGCCGCGAGGGTGAGCCCCTCCAGCCCTGCCTCGTCGGCGACGGCCGCGGCCTCGGCGACGATGCGCTCTCTGGTCAGTCCGGCGCGGGGCATGCTCAGCGGCCGATCCGGCCCAGGACGACACCGGTCGCGGTGACGAACAGGAGCAGCAGGACGCCCGACACGTACGCCAGGACGGCGAGGCCCTGGATGAGCAGCAGGTACGCGACGCCGGAGCCGGCGATGGAGACGGCGAGCGCGACCCCGGCGTACGCGAGCCATCGAGGCAGCAGCCGTGAGGCGACGCCCGCCACAGCGAGTACGGCGAGGGCGAACATCTTGACCCCGTCGAGCCGGTTCACCGCCTCGTAGAGCAGATGCGCGGTCCCGGGCTCGGCCGAACCGGCCAGCACCAGGCCGAGTACGCACTGGGTCAGGGAGATGGCCGCCGCGAGCAGACCGGCGGTCCCGGCGGCGGTCGAGGCCGCGGACCTTCGGGTGGCGCGGGCCAGGTAGAAGGAGATGACGGCCAGGCCGGCCGCGGGCAGCCCTTCGGTGAGGACGAAACCGGCGGCGGTCACGGTCTCGTGTCCGGCGAACGCCGCGACGATCCCGGCCCCGTCGGCGTTGAGGGCCGGGCTCGGCGCACCGACCGACAGTCCGGCGATCCAGGATGCGGTGTAGGCGATGCCGGTGACGGCGGGTACCGCGAGAAGCCTGCCGTGCTGGGCGGACGGCGCGGGGGCAACGGCAGATTCGGACACTCGGGAGCTCCTTGGTTAATGCGAGTCGCTCCAAGTTAATACAATTAACTTCCTTGCGCCAGTCCGGACGCGGCACGGTCGTTGACGGCGTACGCGCCGGCGCGGGACCGTCGAGTTTGATCCGGCAGGGTCGGGTATCGGACGATGGAGACCAGGGCCGCCAGAGGCAGGGCGGTCGTTCACCAAGTGCCTGTCGCGCGTTCTCGGTGGGAGCGGGCGGCGGGGGAGGCGATATGAAGTTCCTGATGCGTGAGCGGATGTTCAGTATCGGCGAGGATTTCTGGATCGAGGACGAGTCGGGCGAGCGCGTCTTCCTGGTCGACGGCAAGGCGCTGCGGCTGCGCCAGACGTTCGAGCTCAAGGGACCCGAGGGCGAGACCCTCGCCGTCATCAAGAAGAAGATGGTCAGCGTCCGGGACACGATGATCGTCGAACGCGACGGTGACACGGTGGCCAAGGTCCACAAGAAGCTGTTCAGCCCGCTCCGCCACAAGATGGTGGTCGAACTCGCCGACGGGCAGGAGTGGACGGCGACGGGCGACATCATCGAGAAGAACTACAAGATCGAGAGTGAGCAGGGCGAGGTCGCCCAGACCTCACGGAAGTGGTTCCGCATCCGGGAGAGCTACGGCATCGAGATCGACCATCCCGATGTCCCCCTGGTCATCGCCGTGGCCGTCGCCGTCGACGAGCTCGCCGAGGACTCACGGCACAAGGAGGACTGAGCCGGAGCCGCGGCGGCTCCATGTTCGGTTCCGGGCTGAGGACCCGTCCCCGGCCTGCCCGGGGCCGCCCCGCGCGCCGGGGAGCCGCGGCCGGCGCCGGCGGGCGGCGGACGCGGCGGCGGTGCCCGGCCGCCGCCGATCGGCACCTCGCGGTCGAACGGACGACCGGCGTACTGCGGCTGCGAGGTACGGTGGCGCCCCGTTCCCGGCCCGTTCGTACCGGTCCCTGCTCTCACGAGCGTCGCTCTCACCGGTCCCTGTTCATACCGGTCCCGCTCGCACTGGCCCCGTTCTCACTGGTCCGTGTTCGTACCGACCCCGCTCTCACTGGTCCCTGCTCGCACCGACCCCGCTCCCACAGGCCTCGCTCTCACCGGCCTATTCCTGCAAAAGGGTGGCGCCAGCGGCGGCCTGGCGATGAGTACTTGCCTGGGGTGATTCCCTCCCGATCTGCCGTGGCCATGCCGCCCGGGTCGCCGAGTCGGACCACCGCGCGCCGCGGAACGCGGATCAGCCTCCTCACCATCGCATGTCACCTCATTCTCTTGGCGGCCTCTAGCGCCGAAATGCAGAGAACGTCCGCGGCGATTTCCTCCGTGAGGATTCTTACAGAGTCGCCGAATGGCCACAGCAGGCCATCGTCCTTCGCCGTTCCCGGCCGTTTGCCGTGACTACCTGAGTATCCCGCGATGGCAGCGGACTCGGCAGTTTGTCAAGAGGGCTAAACCCTGTCCGCTCGGACACTGTGCCTATCGAGATACCTACCTAAAGTCGACGCGGATCACTTCCTCATTCACGCCGGTAAGGCCGTCAGGTCTGCGACAAAAGCAAATCACATAAGGGAGAAAGCATGACAAATTCGGGCAAGTCGACCAATGGCTTCGCGCAGGGAAGCATGCCGTCGCACCAGCGCGGACGGGGCCGCGGCAGCCGCTGGCGACGTCTGTCCGCCGGCGTGGGATTGGTCGGAGCGTTCACCGTCGTGGGTGCGTCCGTCACCACGCCGGCAGACGCCGCGTCGGGGTTCGGCGACGGCGGTTTCGAGACCCCGGTCGTCCAGCCCTATACCTTCCACACGTACTTCGCGGGCGAGTCCGTCGGCCCGTGGACGGTGACCAGCGGCAGCGTCGAATTGAACGGTGCGGGATTCTGGCAGGCGGCCGACGGAGACCAGTCGCTCGACCTGGACGGTGCCGACACGGGCGCCCTTTCGCAGATTTTCTCTACGAACCTGCTGACCACGTACAGGGTCTCCTACTCCCTGGCGGGAAACCCCGACGACATCCCGGCCGTGAAGACCGGAAAGGTACTCGTCAATGGCCATGTCGCGCAGAACTTCTCGTTCGACACGACCGGCACGAGCCGGACGAACATGGGATACGTGACGAAGGCTTTCACCTTCCTGTCGGCCGGCACCTCCGCGAAGCTGGAATTCGTCAGTACGACGACTCCCGGCGGGTACGGGCCGGTCATCGACAAGGTGAAGGTCGACAGCTGCCTCCTCATCATCTGCGTCTCCTGAGGCGCCCGCGGTCCGGTCCCATCCGCCCGCGTCAGACGGTGGGACCGGACCGGCTGATCACCTGAGGCGCCGGCCGAGAGGGCGATCAGGACGGCTGTCCGCCCGTGGTCGCCGGCACGATCCGGTAGTCACGCTGGAAGACAAGATTGTGCAAGTCGGCGGCGGTGATCGTACGAAGCGTGGGGAGTTCGGCGGCCGCCTGCTCGGGGGTGAAGACATTGAGCGGCCACACGCCGGCCGTCGCGCCGCGTACGTGCGGATGGTGGAACGCGGCGCCGTAGAAGGCGTGAATGGTGATCGGGTCGATGCCGGCGGTCCGTTGCTCGGGCCAGGAGAGCGTCCAGAGGGCCTCGGTACCGTCGTCACCCGGGCGTACGCCGGTGGCGGTCAGCTCGCCGGTACCCAGCAGCAGGTGCGTGTTCATCTCCTCCAGCGCCTGGCGAGCGTACGGATCCAGCAGCGCGACGGCGTCGACGAAGAGTCGTTCTTTGTCCTGCCGGGACCTGACGTCCCCATGGGTGCCATCGCGCAGGTCGGCGAAGTGGCGCAGGAGCGCCCCGGTGTGTTCCGGGCGGGCTTCGGTCATGTCTGCTTCCTCGGAGACGGCGCTTTTACGGTCGTACCTCCAGTGTCTCCTGATTCTCCGAGGCCGAGCCGGGCGGTCTTGATCGCGGTGGGCGGATAATGAGGAAGGGAACGAGGCGAGGGGGATCCGCGTGTCGGATGAGGCCGGCCTTCGCGGCCGGGTGGTGCTGCTCACCGGCGCCAGTGGCGGCATCGGCGGCGCGCTCGGCAGGCGGCTGATCGCCGCCGGTGCGAGAGTGGCCTTCACCTACGGCGAGCACGCCGAGGATGCCGAGCGGCTCGTGGCGGAGGCGAAGGACGCCGGCCTCGACGCGATCGCGCTGGCCGGAGATCTCGCCGACGCCGCGGTCCCGGCGCGGCTGGTCGAGGAGACCACGGCGGCCCTCGGCCCGGTCGAGATCCTGGTCGCGAACGCCGGCCACTCGGCCCAGCGGGAGTACGCGAAGGTCGACCTCGCGACCTGGGACCGTACGCTCGCGGTGAACCTGCGCGCGCCGTTCCTGCTGGCCCAGGCCGTACTGCCGAACATGACCGAACGCGGCTGGGGACGCGTGTTGTTCATGTCGTCGGTCGCGGCCTTCACGGGCGGCGTCGTCGGCCCGCACTACGCCGCCTCGAAGGCCGGCCTGCACGGCCTGCTGCACTTCCTGGCCTCCCGCGTCGCCGCCCAGGGCGTGACCGTGAACGCGGTGGCACCCGCCCTGATCGAGGACACCCGCATGCTGCCCGCCGGCGACGGTGACGCCCCGGCGCTGCCCATCCCAGTCGGCCGCTACGGCCGCCCCGAAGAGGTGGCCGACCTGTCGATGGCGGTGCTCCGCAACGGCTACCTCACCAACCAGGTGATCGGCCTCGACGGCGGCATCCACCCCCGCTGACCCGGCGGCACGCCCCAGGCGGTCCGGGTCTCGCAAGGCCCGGGTCGACGACCGCGGGGGAACAGGCCGTTCTCGACATCGGCGCCACCCTCAGCGTACGGAGCCGAACGCGATGTGGAGCTCCTGAACGGCTCTTTGAGCACCTCACCTTCTGTACGGCAACGTATCGGTCATTGCGAGTTGGCGAAGACTTCATTTCCCCTTTTACCGCGCGCTGCCGGTAATGGCCGCTACGGGCTCATTCTTTGTTGTTTGATGTTGTGTGCCGCATGCTGTCCGCGTGCAACCAAAAGGAGCCGAATTGAACGGGTATCGAGTTGACTTCGGGGAACTTGAAGATCTGTACAAGAAATTCTGGCTCCTCCAGCCGAGCGTAGATGACTTCTCCAGAAGAACCGCGGCGCTGCACCCCGCTCCGACGGACTTTCCCGAAGCCGCGGCGGATTTCGCAATCCGGATCAATCAACGTTCGAAGGAAGCCGGTACCCTGGCGAGCCTGCTGAGCGCCGGCCATCGCAACGCGACCCAAAAAGTGAGCGCTACGGGATACCGCTATGGTTCGGCCGAGGCGGAGAACGACAGGAAGATCCGCGACGAGGGCGAACTGCTCGCCGACCACTCCGATCCGGGCTCCGGCCCGCCCTACGCCGCTCGGATCTTTGCGGGAGCCGTTCCGGTGTCGAGTGCCCTCAGCTCCTTGGCCGGGTACATGAGGGCCGCGAGGCTCGCCAGATCACCGGTCTTCATGGGCCTCAGTACCTTCAGCGCCCTGAGCGCCCTGAGCGTCAACATCTACGCGACGACCATCTTGCTCCGGAACCTCCGGGACCCCGGAGTCTGGGAAGACCGCGGCTCGGAGGCCGCAGGGCTCAAGGACGACCTGTCCGGACACGCGGACGTCGTCCACCACGCGGTCAACGCGTCGTATGACTATCTGGAGGGGGAGACCGGCGATGCCTTCCGGACGTCGGTGACCTCGCAACTTGAGGGACCTACCAGAGTCCTCGCGGAGGCCCTCGGTGAGATAGCGGATTCGTCCTCGGACGCGGCGGAGGCGCAACGAAAATTCAATAATACAATAGCGTTTATGGCGCCTATCTGCGCCAGCTTGATGAGTTATGTGGGATATGTCTATCCGCCGGCCGAGCTTGCGTTGGCGGCAGCGTGGCTGTTGTTCGTCACTGCCCGGCGCGATGAGCTCAGGGCGAGCCTCGATCAGGCCGCGGCACAGCTCGGACCGGGGGGCGAGGTCGCAGCCGCCGGCGAAAGGCTCCGACGCGGTCTCGGTGCGTCCGGAGAGTCGCCTTCCCCGGCGGTGTGAAACTGCGGAAGCCAGGCTGGAAACGCCTGTTTGAGAGGTCGACTTCTTCTCCACCGGCGCCTCACGTGGCCGCGGACCAGGGCCGCCCGAATTCGGCCGGTCACTGGCCGGGTTCTGACGGTGCCATGCGGGGCATCAGGGCGACGACCGGGAGGCTGAGGGCGGTGACGGCCAGAACGACGATGAGACCGACCTTCATCGCGTGGGCCAGGCCGGAGGCCGCGGCCTGAAAGAAGACCGAGGTGACCGCGGCCGAGCCGATCGCTGATGCGAGTTGCTGGATCGAGCTGAACGAGCCGCTGGCGCTGCCGGCTTCGTCGGGCTTCGCGTCGCCGAGAGCGACCGTGGGGATCGTGGCGAAGCTGAGTCCGATGCCGACGCCGATGACGAAGAACGCCGGGGCCAGCGCCCAGAGGCCGAGGTTCGTCCCGTAATGATCGACGAGGACCAGGACCCAACCGCAACCGACCAGGTCGACGGTGAGGCCGATGAAGACGAGGGTGCGACCGAACCTGGCGACCAGGCCGCCCATGGCGGCGAACCCGGCGGCGACGAGCCCGAAGGTGAGGGGTACCAGGCCGAGCGAGGTGCCGCTCGGGCTGACGTGCAGTCCCTCCTGCAAGAACAGGGACAGCACGAAGAGCAGGCCGGTGCCGGCGGCGACGGCGACCAGGCACACGAGCAGTCCGGAGGTGAAACCCCGGTTCTTCATGAGCGAGGGCTTGATGAGCGGGTGGGCCGCGGTGCGCTGACGGTGGGCGAAGGCGGCGAAGAACAGGACGCCGACGGTGATCGAGACGGTCGGGATGACGCCCCAGCCGTTGGTCGAGCCCTCGATCAGGCCGTACAGCAGCCCGAGCATGGTCACCGCGAGCAGGCCGGAGGCCCAGCCGTCGACGACGGTGGACCGGTCGCCGTCGTCGTCACGCGGCAGGATCCTGACGGCCATGACCAGCCCGGCCACGCCGAGGACGATGTTGATGAGGAAGATCGGGCGCCAGGACAGACCGAACACGTCGGTGCCGATGAGGAAACCGGCCAGGACCGGGCCGCCGACACTGGAGAGACCGAGAACCGGGCCGAACAGCCCGAACGCCTTGGCGAGCATGTCTCGGTCGAATGCCTTCGTCATGATCGCCATGCCCTGCGGGATGAGCAGAGCCCCGAACGCTCCCTGAGCGACCCGGGCGGCGATGAGCAGGGTCGGGTCGGGCGAGAACCCGGCGACCGCCGAAGCCAGGGTGAACCCGCCGATGCCGATCAGGAAGAGCCTGCGTTGGCCGAACTTGTCACCCAGCCGTCCGCCGACCACGAGCAGGACACCCATGGCGAGCATGTACGCCGGCCCCAGCCACTTGATCAAACTCTCACCGCCGTTGAGCTCGCCGGCGATGGTGGGAGCGGCGATGTTCGTGACCGTCGCATCGATCACGTCGAGGGCGTCGGCGAGCAGCACCAGCCCCAGGATCGCCCACATCAGGCGGCTGGAGCGGCGTGCGGTGACCGCGCCCGGCTCGGTCAAGGTGGTCATCGGGAACGTCCTTCTCGGCTCGTCGGGGCGCCCCTCGTGGGCGGCCTACATCCCTGCTACGAACACCCCTGACCCGATCCGACACCGCCTTCGAAATCTTTCTCAGAACGTCAGGCGCGAGTGCGTCGCGGGCGTGGCCGATGCCGCGACTCCCGCCGAACCGGACAGACCGTCGGCCTTGGTCTGCTTCGCCCAGAGAAACCACGCCCGGGCAGGCACGACGGGAACCGCATTACGTGCCGGGTGATCGTCGCGGAGCCGGGCGCCTCTAACGGTCGAGCCGGTCGTGGTGGATGCGGGCGGCCGGCACCCCCAGGTCGTCCAGGGCCGCCACGGTCCGCTGGACCATCTCCGGCGGGCCCGCGATGTACACGTCGTGGTCCGACCAGTCGTGGAAGCGGTCGAGTACGTCCGGCACCCGGCCGTGCATGCCGTCGAAGGACGGGTCGTCGGAGACCACCGGCACGACGCGTACCCACGGGCTGTCCGTCTCCAGGGCGTGCAGGTCCCGCAGGTCGTAGAGCTCGGCGGGCGTACGCGCGCCGACCAGCAGGTGGATGTCGCGGCGCAGTCCGCGGTCGTTCGCGTCCTCCACCAGTGCCTTGAGCGGGGCGAGGCCCGTGCCGCCCGCGACGCAGAGGATGTCGCGGCCGGAGTCGGGGTCGAGGGTCATCGCGCCGGCCGCGTGGCCGAGCAGCAGTGAGTCGCCGATCCTCGCGTCGCGCACCAGCGCGCCGCTGACCCATCCCGCCGGCACGGCGCGTACGTGGAAGCGCAGCAGCCCGTCGGGACGGGGGGCGTTGGCGACGGAGTACGGCCGCCACATCCACGGCCAGCGGGCGGTCTGGATCGTGACGTACTGGCCCGCCCGGTACGGCAGGGGGTGTTCCGGTCGCACCGTAATCAGCGCGATGTCGGGTCCGCGCAGCTCGTGCCCGACCACCTCGCCGGTCCACCACGGCGGCTGCTCGGCCGCGTGCTGCTCGGCGGCCTCGTTCATCATCGTGGCCGCCGTCGCGTACGCGGCGCGCCAGGCCGACTCCATCTCCGCCGTCCACGAATCACCGCCGAACTTACGCAGCGTGGCCAGCAGGGCCCGGCCCATCGCGTCGTAGTGCTCGCGCGTGACCCCGAACTTACGGTGGTCGCGGCCCAGGCGGGACAGGAACGCCGACAACGTGTCGGGGCTGTCGAGACTCCAGACGATCTCCCGCAGGGCATGGAACAAACGACTGCGTTGACGATCCATGGCAGGTGGGAAGAACGCCCGGAGACGAGGGTTCTCGGCGAATAAACGACCGTAGAAATAGGCGGATATCTCTTCCGCCCGGGGTTCGAAGAGGGCGAAGCTTTCCTTGATGATCCGGGGATTCAGCGATTTCATCAATCCCCCCATTGTCGGCTCGATGATCTCGATCACGCTCCCCTGCCCACGATTTTCGCATCTCACCAGCGGCAACATCAACCTCTTACGGCGGTCGAGTCAGGGCATATACGAAGCGTAATCGGCTGGGGATTATGTGTGATCGGAGAGTAATTGCCTCGCACATGCAAATACCGCTCGGTATAGAATAGTCTTCCGAGATCCGCTGATATCATCTCCCCGACGGGGATAGAAGAAATACCAACGAGTTTTAAGGATCATCTACTCCACGGCCCATCCGAAAGTTTTGCGGGCCGTGCCGACGTCCGCCGCGCCCGGACCGCCCGGACCGCCGTGCCTCGCGTGCGCGCCGGCGGCCGGGTCCGGTCCGGAAGGTGGGGCTTGGGGGCGAAGGGCCCGAAAAGCGCGACTATGCGCAATGATGATCAGACGCGAACGAGACGTCCTGAGGTGCGACGTCGTGGAGGGGGCTCTGGCATGGCAGGGGCGACGTACGATGCGGTTCCCCCACTCATCGGGATCACGGCCAACCTCGAACCGGCCCGCTGGGGCGACTGGGTTCGCGAGGCGGCGCTGCTCCCGGTGGCGTACCAGCGGGCGATCGAGCGAGCGCGTGCCGTACCCGTCCTGGTGCCGCCGTCCGTCCGCGGCACGGTGCCCATTCTCATCGAGCGGCTCGACGGCCTGATCTTCTCCGGCGGCGTGGACGTCGACCCGTCGCTGTACGGCGAGGAACCCCACGAGGAGACCGCGCCACCGCAGCCGCATCGCGACCGCTTCGAGCTCGCCCTCATGCGCGCGGCGATCGACGCGGACCTGCCCTTCCTCGCCATCGGCCGGGGCATGCAGGCGCTGAACGTCGTACGCGAGGGCAGCCTGATCCAGCACCTGCCCGAAGTCGTCGGCGGCCACGCCCACCTGCCGGGGCCGGGCCGGCTGGGCCGGCATTCGGTCCAGATCAGCGTGGCCAGCGTGCTCGGCAAGACGCTCGGCGACCACGCGGAGGTGGCGAGCGGCCACCACCAGGCCGTCAGGCGCCTCGGCAAGGGGCTCTCCACGGTGGCGTGGGCCGACGACCAGGTCATCGAGGCGATCGAGCTTCAGGGGCACCGTTTCGGCATCGGCGTGCAGTGGCATCCCGAAGAGTCCGACGATCCCCGGCTCATCGAGGCCCTCGTCGCCGAGGCCCGCGACTGATCTTCGCCGGGCGGCCCTGAGATAAGGTCGGCCCGAGCCGAGTCTGGAGGTCGCCCGCATGCCGCTGCACCCGCAGACCGTCGCGTTCTTGAAGGTCATGGAGGCGAACGCGGCCCTGGCGGAGCCCGACATCGAGGCGATGCGCGCCATCACGAGCGCGAATCCGGAGCGCGGTGACGGGCCGGCCCTGACCGAGGTCACCGACGGTGTCGTCGGCGACGTCCCCGTCCGGACCTACCGCCCCGCGGACGGCGTGCTGCCGGCACTCGTCTACTTCCACGGAGGCGGCTGGTCGATCGGCGACCTCAACTCCGCCGACCCGATGTGCCGGCGGCTCGCGGACGAGGCCGGCTGCGTGGTCATCAGCGCCGGCTACCGGCTCGCCCCCGAGCATCCGTTCCCGGCCGCCGTCGAGGACGCCTGCGCCGTGACGGCCGACGTCGTACGGCGTGCGGACCACCATGGGGTCAGGCCGGAGGCGGTGGCCGTGGGCGGTGACAGCGCGGGCGCCAATCTGGCGACGGTGGCCGCCCGTATCGCCCGCGACGACGGCATCGCGCTCGTCCACCAGCTGCTGATGTGCCCCAACGCCGACTCCGGGCTCGACTCGCCCAGCTTCGCCGAGTTCGGCGTGGGATACGGCCTGAGCGCCGCGACCATGGCGTGGTTCCTGGGGCACTACATCGGAAGCGCCGACCGGTCCGACCCCCGGATCGCGCCGCTGCGCGCCGGCGACCTGTCCGGGATGCCGCCCGCGACCGTACTCACCGCGGAGTACGACATCCTCCGCGACGAGGGCGAGGAGTACGCCCGCGCGCTCGAGGCCGCCGGGGTACCGGTCGAGCTGCGACGCTACGACGGCATGATCCACAACTTCATGACGCTGCCGGAGGTGTTCGACGACGCCGCCGTCGCCCGCGCGTGGGCGGTGAGCCGGCTCCGGCAGGCCTTCGGCGAGGAGGAGCGATGACCTACGAGTCGTACGAGCGGCTGAAGATCGACTGGGCCGCCGATGGCGTATTGCGGGTGACCATCAGTGCGCCGGGGAGACGCAACGCCGTCGACGCGACCGGCCACCGCGAGCTGGCCGAGATCTGGCGCGATGCGGACGCCGACGACGACGTCCGCGCGATCGTCGTACGCGGGGAGGGTGAGGCGTTCTCGGCCGGCGGCGACCTCGACATGATCGAGGAGATGATGGCCGACTACGACGTACGCTCCCGCGTCCTGCGCGAGGCCCGCGACATCGTCTACAACATCATCAACTGCTCCAAGCCCGTGGTGAGCGCGATCCAGGGCCCGGCGGTCGGCGCGGGCCTGGCCGTCGCCCTGCTCGCCGACATCTCCGTCGCCGGCCGTACCGCGAAGATCATCGACGGCCACACGCGCCTGGGCGTCGCCGCGGGCGACCACGCCGCGATCGTCTGGCCGCTGCTGTGCGGACTGGCCAAGGCCAAATACCACCTGCTCCTGTGCGAGCCGCTGACCGGAGAGGAGGCCGAGCGGATCGGGCTGGTCAGCGTCTGCGTCGACGACGACCAGGTGCACGACAAGGCACTCGAGATCGCCGGACGTCTCGCCGGGGGAGCGACCCAGGCGATCGGCTTCACGAAGCTGGCCCTCAACAACTGGCTCCGCAGCGCCGGGCCCGCCTTCGACGCCTCCCTGGCGATGGAGTTCTTCGGCTTCGCCGGCCCCGACCTTCGCGAGGGCGTACGCGCCCTGCGCGAAAAGCGGCCACCGAGCTTCTAGCCCGCGCGGATCACTGGGACGTGGGTGATCGGGAAGTTCACCGAGCGGGCGATGAAGCACACGGCGTTGATGTCGTCGTGCAGGGAGAGGGCCTTCTCCGTCATCGACGCCTCGGCGACCGTCACCTCGGGCCGCAGCGTGACCGCGGTGATCTGGCCTCCGCCGCCGCTCTCGTCCATGGTCATCACTCCGTGGGCGTGGTCGGCGTAGTCGGTGACGACGACCCCGTTCGTCGCGCACAGATGCAGGTACCAGAGCATGTGGCACTGGGAGACGGAGGCCACCAGGAGTTCCTCGGGATTCCAGCGCGTGGCGTCGCCGCGGAAGGCCGGATCGGACGACGCGGCGATGGGCGGCTTGCCGTCCCCGAGTACCTCGTGGGCGCGGCTGAACGACTTGTAGCCGTCCGTGCCCGACCCGAGGTCGCCGGTCCACTCGACCGTCACGTCGTAGGTGTGAGTCGCCGCCATGGGCATGAGCTTAGAACGGCACCCGGTGGCGGGTCACGTACGGGACGAGCCGGCGACGGCTCGCCCCGGTCTCAGCGCGTCGACGGGCCACCGATCGCCGTACGGCGGGTCCTGACTAGCTGAACCGCTCGCGCAGTGCGGCCAGGCCGGTGGCGTACACCCCGCGAGCGAAGGTCTTGGTCAGTCCCGCCTCGTCCTTCGCGTCGGCGTCGAAGTAGGACCACCATTCGGCGAACGCGAGCCCGCTGTCCGTCACCGGCGCGATCCGGAGCGTCGAGCGGTACGAGCGGATCGGGAACGGGCCCTCGATCAGGTCGTAGGTGTAGAGGCGCTCGCCGTCGTCGAGCGCGACCAGGCGTTCGCGGAACACCTCACCGCCCGGACCGGTCAGCCGGCGTACGCTCCCCACCCGGTCGCCGGTGCCGTCCTCCATCTCCCCGGTGGAGATGCCCGGATGCCAGTCGGCGATGTTGGCGAAGTCGCGGAGGTAGTCCCACACCAGATCGGCGGAGACGGGCAGGACGGCGCTGGCGTACGGCTTCGGCATGAGGCCTCTCCTGGGGTGTTACCGGCGTTCTCCTGGTTGAGTTCCCCGCCGCCCGCGCGAGCACGCGCTGACCGGCGCGGGGACCACCGGAAATGATCCAGGAGAACCTGATACGTCGCTCGTCACGCCGGATCGTCGCCGACGCGGCCTCGATCGTCAGTCGAGGCCTTCGATGATGCGGAAGTCGCGCTCGACGCCGTCAGCAAGTGCGGCCAGCGCCTCCTGGTAGGCCGCACTCGCATGTGCGGCGACCGCCTGTTCGAAGCTGTCGAACTCGATCAGGACGGTGCGCCCGGCGATTCCGGCGTCGTGTGCGACGACCCGACCGTCGCGGGCGAGCACCCGCCCGCCCCCGGCCTTGACGGCCGGAGGGGCCAGCTTGTTGTAGGCGGCCAGCTTCTCGGGGTCGGAAATGGTGCGGTAGGCGCTGACCCAGTAGCCCTTGGGCATGGAACCTCCAGTGTCGGGATGAGTGCGTCTGACTTACGGGGTGGTCTCGGACGAGCGTCGGCGGGCGAGAGCGAGGCTTGTCAGCGTCGCGATCGCCATGGCGCCGATGCCGACCAGCGCCGCGGTGGTGTAGGCGCTGTCGTCGGGGAAGAGGCGGCCCGTGGCGGTGCCGGCGGCGAGGACCAGACCGCCGATGGCGCTGCCCAGGGAGTACCCGACGCTGCGGACGACGTAGTTGAAGCTCATGGCGCTCGACGTCTCGCTCTTCGGGGTGACGGCCAGGATGACGCCGGGCATGGCGGCCGAGAAGCTGCCGACGCCGAAGCCCAGCACGCCCATGGCCGCGAGCAGTTCGGCCAGGTTGGACCGGGCGGTGGCGAACAGGACGAACCCGCCGCCGACGATGGCGGCGCTGCCGGCCAGGAGCAGGGGGCCGTCGATCCACCTCCGGACCCGCGGCGTGAGCTTGCCGGCGACGAACCCCAGCACGGAGAACGGGATGAGGACCAGCCCCGCCACGAAGGTGGTCAGTCCGAAGCCGTAGCCGGCGCTGTGCGGCGTCTGCGCGTAGCGGGTGATGAGCGTGAGCAGGAGGTACATGCCGCTCCCGCCGACGAACATGGCGATGTTCGCGCCGGCGACCGCCGGGTGCCGTACCGCCCGGACGTCGACCAGGGGCGTCTTGGTTCGCAGTTCGGAAACGGTCCAGACACAGAGCAGGAGTACGGCGGCGACGGCAAGGGGCACCGCCACGGCGAGGTGCCGGCTCCACAGGCTCCTCTCGCCGGCCAGGAACAGGACGAGGAGCAGTCCACCCGCCAGGACGAGCGCACCGGCCACGTTCACGTGAGCGGAGCGGCCTTCGGGAGCTGCGGGCATGGAGCGCCACGCGGTCACGAAGGCGATGGCGGTGACGAGCAGGCCGAGGCCGTAGGCGGCCCGGAGTCCGCCGAACTCGGCGAGCAGCGCGGCCAGCGGGTAGCCGACGCCGGCTCCGATGATGGAGATCACTGAGATCAGGGCGATCGTGGCCGCGCTGCGCTCCTCGGGAAGATGGTCGCGGGCCACGCCCATCATCAGCGACGTGAGACCGAGTCCGACGCCTTGGGCCGCTCTGCCCACGAGCAGCCAGGCGAACGGCAGCGGCAGCACGGTGAGCGCGCTGCCGACGACGACGATCGCCAGCGTGGCGAGAATCGTGGCCCGCCGGTGCGGACCGGCTCCGAGCCGGCCGAGTACGGGTGTGGCGACGGCGCCGCTGAGCAGGGCGATGGTCAGCGTCCACTGCGCGCTGTCGAGGGAGACGTGGAACGTGGTCGCCACACTGGTGATGAGCGGCGTCCCGAGACTGGCGACCGCCGCCACGACCAGGGCGATGAACATCAGGGCGGGGACCAGCGGACGTGCCTCGGAACGTATCCGGGCAGTGCCCATGGGCTGGTCATGAGCCTGGGCGGCGGTCACCGGTCCGACTCCTCTCGGGCGTGGCTTTCGAGCTCCGCCAGATGCAGCAGCGCCGGAAGGGCTGCCGCCAAGGCCTCGGCCTCGTCACCGGTGAGTTCGCCGATCAACCGCGCGTACGCGTCGACGCCCGCCTGGCGTCGCGTCCGGACGTACGACGCGCCGGCCTCGGTCAGGCACACCAGCGTGACCCGCTTGTCGGACGGATCGCCCTTCCGTTCGACCAGCCCGGATTCCTCCATCACCCGGACCAGGACGGTCATCGCGGGCTGGGTGACGCCCTCGGCCACCGCCAGATCGGTGATCCGTCGCGGGCCGGTCTTGTCCAGGGTGGCCAAGGTGGCGGCGGAGGTCAGGCTCATGTCGCGGGGGAGGCGTCTCACGGCCCTGGTGGCCAGACCGTAGAGGGCTGACCCGATGGCATCGGAGGCTCCGTGCGCGGCGTCTCGGCGACTCATGCCTGAAGCATAACAGCTTTATATGAATCCTTTATGTATCTCCCCGATCGGGGTTCGGCGACACTTGACTTACGAGTTCGAAGACCCGAGAACGTTGGGGGCGCCATGCTGCTCGGAGATCTCGTCCATCGGGGTGGCACGCTCTGGCCGTCGCGTGCCGCCTTCATCTGGGCCGACCGGCGCCGCACGTACGGCGAGCTGGAGCGGCGTGTCCAGCGGCTGAGCGCGGTGTTCGCGGCCGCCGGCGTACGCCAGGGCGACCGGATCGCGCTGCTCACCGTCAACGCGCCCGAGGCGCTCGAGACCGCGTTCGCCGCGTCGCGGCTCGGCGCGTGCGTGGTGCCGCTGAACCCACGCCTGGCGCCGGCCGAGATCCGCTTCCAGATCGAGGACGCCGGCGCCGCGTACGCCGTGGTGCACCCGCTCCTCGAACCGCTCGCCCGCGACTCGGGCCTGCTCGGGCTCGCCCACTGGATGATCGGCGAGGAGCTCGAGACCCGGCTCGACATCGTCCGGAGCGCCGATGTTCCGCGGCCCGGGGACGAGAGCCCGATCATCCAGCTGTACACCTCGGGGACGACCGGGCGTCCGAAGGGCTGCCTGCTCACCAACCGGGGCTGGGTGGCCGCGACCGCCAACGCCGTGCACGGCCTCGGCGTGACGGGTTCCGACCGGCTGCTCGCGACGCTGCCGCTGTTCCACGTCGCGGGCTACGGGGCGGCCCTCGCCCACCTGGCCGTGGGCGGCGCGGTCGTGTTCCCCTCCGGCGCCGGGCTGGACGAGACCTGGTCGCTGATCGGCGAGCACGGCGTCACGGTCGCGGTCTTCCCGGCGGGTACGCGACGGTCGCTGCGGCACCCGTCCTGCCGGCCGGTACGCCTGGTGTACGGCATGGCGGGCGTCGAACGCGCCGAGACCCTCCGGATGCTCGCCGAGCTGGGCAGTGACTTCCGCGGCGTGTACGGCTCGACCGAGGCGGGCAACTTCGTGACCGTCTCGACGCTGGCCGACGAGCTGGAGCGGCCGGGCACCCTCGGCCGCCCGCTGCCCGCGTTCGACGTCGAGATCGAGGCGCCGCCGGGGGAGACGGGGGAATTGTTGCTGCGCGGGCCGTCCATGATGGCGGGCTACGCGAACCTGCCGGATGCGTTCGACCACGGGATGCTCCGCACCGGCGACCTCGTACGGCGTGACGACGACGGCTACCTCTACTTCGTCGACCGGGCCAAGGACATGATCAAGTCCGGCGGTGAGAACGTCTACTCCGCCGAGGTCGAGCGGGTCCTCCTCACGCATCCGGCGGTAAGCGACGCTGCCGTGATCGGCGTACCCGACCGCCGGTGGGGCGAGGCGGTGAAGGCGCTGGTCGTGACCCGCGGACCGGTCACCGCCGAGGAGCTGGACGCCCACTGCCGCGAACGCCTCGGCGCCTTCAAGCGCCCGCGCTGGTACGAGTTCGCCGGCGAGATCCCGCGTAACCACTCCGGCAAGATCCTCAAACGCGACCTTCGGGCGGCGCACGACCCGGCCGTGACCGTACGCCTGCCCGAGAGCCGGTGATCTAGTACGACTTCGGCAGTCCGAGCTCGTGCTGGGCGATGTGCGCCAGGATCAGCTCCTCGGCGACCGGGATGCTCTTGCCGATGCGGGCGTCACGGAACAGCCGCGCCACCGGGTACTCCAGGGAGTAGGCCATGCCGCCGTGTGCCTGGAACATCCGGTCGGCCGCCTGCCAGGCCGCCTCGGCGGCGGTGAGCTTGGCGATGTTGGCCTCCGCACCGCACGGCCGGTGGGCGTCCCACAGCCAGGCCGCCTTGTAGGTCATCAGCCGCGCCAGCTCGACCTGGGCGCTGACCTGGGCGAGCGGGAACGCGACCGCCTGGTTCGCGCCGATCGGCCGGCCGAACGGCGCGCGCTCCTTCGCGTAGTCGACGGCCACCCTGAGGGCGAGTTCCCCGCAGCCGACGGCACCCGCCGCCGCGATGATCCGCTCGGGGTTGAGGATGTCCCACAGCACCGCGAAGCCCTGGTCGACCTCGCCGATGACGTTCGCGACCGGGACGCGTACGCCGTCGAGGAAGACCATGTTCGAGGCGACCGTGTTGGTGCCGAGCTTGGGAATGGGCCGATAGGTCAGCGTGCCCTCGGCGACGGCCTCCTCGATGTCGATGAGGAGGATCGTGAAGCCGTTCAGGCGCGGCTTGGCCTCGGCCGCCGGGATCGTACGGGTGACGAGCACCATGTAGCGGGCGCGTTCGACGCCGGAGATCCAGATCTTCTGGCCGGTGACGACGAAGTCGTCGCCGTCGCGGCGTGCCTGGGTGCTGATGTTGATCGCGTTGCTGCCGGCGTCCGGTTCCGTGATGGCGAAGCAGGTCTCCGTCTCGCCGGCGGCCAGAGCGGGCAGCAGGGCGTTCTTCTGCAGCTCGGTGCCGTGCCGGGCGATCGTGAGGGCGCCGAAGGCGGGGGTGAGCAGGTAGAGGAAGGACGACGCCGCGCCCGCGCCGGAGCCCGCGAGGGTCTCGGCGGCCACGGCGAGCTCGAGCAGGCCCTGACCACCACCGCCGTACTCCTCCGGGACGGCGAGGCCGAGCCAGCCGCCGTCGGCCAGCTCCCGCCAGACCTCCTCGGGCCAGCGCTTCTCCGCGTCGCACCGGTCCCAGTAGTCCAGCCCGTGGCGCGCGCCGATCGCGGCGACCCCATCGCGTACGGCGACGGCGCTCTCTGGCAGGTCGAAGTCCACCCGAACCTCCTTCGGCTTGGTGCGGACCACATTAGCGATGTCTCCCGTACGGACCGGACATCCTCGTCGTCGCTCCGTGGATATGGTCGCCGGGTGCCTGATGCGATCTTCGCGCACCCTCGCCTGGCGGCTGTCTACGACGCTTTCGACGGAGACCGCGGCGATCTGACCGCCTATCTCGGCATCGCCGGCGAGCTGGGTGCGGACCGGGTGCTCGACGTCGGTTGCGGGACGGGATGCCTGGCGATCCTGCTCGCCGACGGCGGCCGTACGGTTGTGGGCGTCGATCCGGCCGGGGCGTCACTCGAGGTCGCGAGGGCGAAGGATCGGACGGGACGAATCACCTGGGTGCACGGCGACGCCACGGCGGTGCCGGCGGCCGGCGCCGATCTCGCGGTCATGACGGGAAACGTGGCGCAGGTCTTCCTGTCCGACGACGGCTGGGCACGGACCCTCCAGGGCATCCGCGCGGCACTCCGCCCCGGTGGCCACCTCGTGTTCGAGACCAGGCGTCCCGGCTACCGGGCCTGGGAGGAATGGGCCGCCGACACGGCTCCGGTCACGCTCGATGTCCCCGGGGCCGGTTCGGTCGAGCGGCGTCTCGAGGTCACCGGCGTGAGCCTACCGCTGGTCTCGTTCCGCTGTACCTACCGGTTCCTGGTGGACGGCGCGGTCCTCACCTCGGACTCGACCCTGAGATTCCGCGACCGCGACGAGGTGGAGACGAGCCTGGTCGCCTGCGGCTATCGGGTGCTGGACGTTCGAGAGGCGCCTGATCGCCCCGGTCGCGAGTTCGTCTTCATCGCACAGCGGGAGGCCCGCTAGTGATCTACAACGTAAAGGGCGCGGCCCCCGTGCCATCGGCCTCCGGCTTGATGGCCGCCGCACCGCGCTCGTCGCCGAGGTAGCGTGCGACGAGCCGGGCCAGCCGGGCCGCCACGACCTCCGGCGGGTCCACCGGCAGCACGATGTGGCTGAGCGTCAGCCGTACGACGGCGTCCGTGAGCTCGGGTACCTCCGCGGCGTCGAGCTGCGGCCACTGCCGCAGCAGGTGCGCGATGATCCGCCGTTTGGCCGCGAAGAGCACCGGCTCGGCACGCGTGGTCATCAGCGGCAGGAGGTCCTCGCTGCCGGTCCCGGTCAGGATCGCCTTCTTGAGCGGGTCGTCGGCCGCGGTGCTGAGCGTGTACACGACCGCTGCCGTGACGGCGGAGTAGAGGTCCTCGTGCCGGGTGAACGCCGCGTCGACACCGTCGAGATAGCGGTCGTTCTCCCGTAGGGTCAGCGCCTGCGCCAGCCGCCACTTGTCCCCGAACTCGTTGTAGACGGTCTGCCGGCTGACACTGACCGCGTCGGCGACGTCCTGCATCCGCACGCGCCGGAACCCACGCTCGATGATCAGCGCGGCGGCGGCGTCGAGCAGGTCATCGCGGAGAGTTCGGCGCTGCTGCATGCCCCCAGAATTTCAGACGTACGTCTCGGCGAACATTCCTGTCATCCAGAACAGCAGGTGGCGCGTCTCTTGGGGTGAATAGGAACGAGGGGGACGACATGAAGGTATGGCCGGCGAGCAACCACTCCAAACCCACCCTGAGCGGACTGAGGAAACGCCGGTCGCGTCCTTCGACCGACCTGGCGAACTGGGTGCTGCACGAGGAGAAACTCCTGGTGGAGACGTGGTTCGCCGGTGACGGTGAGCTGTACGGAGCCTGGCGGGACCGCCTGTGGACCGAGATGCACGACACCATGAACCACCCGGAACGAACGCGACGGCAGACGGCGGATGAGGAATATGTCGTAATGACGGCGTTCGACGGCAACTGGTCGCAGTACCGTATCTGTCGTGACCGCCTCCGCGAGGAACTCTGGCAGATCATGAAGGTCACAAAAAGCCGCTGACCAGGCGCCCCCAAGACGCCGCGCGGCCGGGTCATCCCCCCGATCCCGGTCGCGCGGCCTTTTACCTGCTAATACGCCAAACCGGGACATATTCAAGATCCCGTTTCGCTTGATCTCCAGTGGAGAGTGGTCCTGTCGCCGCAGCTCCGCGGGCTGTTGGGCTCAAACCGGCCGATATGGTGCGCGTAGCTCGGGGGTCTAACGCGTAACCCTTACGCCGTCGCCCTGGTCCTACAGGAGCACGATTGCTCCGTCCTCCGGCTCGGTGCTGAAAGCCCTGTGGGGCTCGAAAACCTCGGTCAGGGCTGGTGACCTGCGGCGTACCGCACGATCATCGCAGCCGGTACGGCAGGATCAGCGCTTGTGCTGACCTCATTTCTGTAAAAGGCGATCACCCGGTTCGCCCAGTTTGTGATCTTGCGGTTCCGCGCCGACGTTGACAAGGAGGTGGAGATCCTGGTTCTTCGCCATCAGCTGGCGGTGCTGCGTCGGAAGGTCGACAAGGTCAGGACCGAAACGGCCGATCGGGCCGTGCTTGCTCTGCTGTCTCGGTTACTGTCCCGCGCACGCTGGCCGACGTTCTTCGTGACACCGGCAGCGCTCTTGCGCTGGCACCGGGACGCGGTCCGGCGAAAGTGGACCTACCCGAGCCATCGCGGTGGACGACCTCCGGTACCCGCCGAGATCCGGACGCTGGTGCTACGGTTCGCGACCGAGAACCCCTGCTAGGGGCGTCGGCGCATCCACGGGGAACTCCTCGAGCTGGGCTATAAGGTCGCGCCCAGTACCGTATGGCTGATCTTGAAGCGGGCCGGAATCGACCCAGCACCCCGCCGCACCGGGCCCACTTGGACCCAGTTCCTATCCGCGCAAGCAAAAACCATGCTGGCTTGCGACTTCTTCACGGTCGACACGGTGTTCCTCAAGCGGATCTACGTGTTGTTCTTCATCGAGATCGCCAGCCGCCGGGTCCACCTCGCCGGCCTCACCGCCAACCCGAACGGCACACGGGTGATCCAACAGGCCCGGAACCTGATCATGGACTTGGACGAACGCGCTGGCGGGCTGCGGTTCCTCATCCGCGACCGCGACACCAAATTCACCGCCGGGTTCGACGACGTGTTCACCTCGATGGGCATCAAGATCATCAAGATCCCGCCGCAAGCACCACGGGCGAACGCGATCGCCGAACGCTGGGTGGGGCCTGCAGCGAGATGGTCGGCCCGCCGGCGGGTCTTGCCGCCGCCAATGGGTACGAGGTGGTCGCGGGAGATGGCCAGGACGTACCCCCAGGCGCAGGCGGCGTAGCCGGGCCCGCAGCACGGTGTTGTTGCCGTAGGCCTCGTCCGCGGTGACCCATCGGGCCGGTGGCGCGGCGTCGAGCGCGGCGGTTGCGCGGCGACGCGGCGGAGTAGCACGAACATGGCCACAAGGACCGGTGTCGCCCCAGCACGGGTTGCGGGCTCTCCGAACTGCGGGAACATCGAAGGCACGAGCGACTGTGGCCTGCCCTTTGGGGCGGCACGATGACTGAGGGGGCAGACCCAGGATCCGTTCCGGGCGGCGGGCGGGACACTCGGCCCGCATTCCTTCCCCGCCTTGTTACGGCTGGGATACGTCGCGGGGCATAACCTTCTCGATCATGGAGCAAGTCGCCGGCGGTAACGGCGCCGGTGTGGCCGTGCCCGTTGCACCGACGGACGTGGGCGCCGTAGCCTCCCAAACGTTTCAATCTCGCCCACCGCCTTGGTACCCCGCTGCCGGCCTCCGCGCACTGTCCTAGGCAGCTCCGTTCCCTCCCTGGATCGGTCGTCAATGTCTTCTGAATATCGGGACCCTCCCTATTCGGCCAAGGAGATCGTCGAGATCTTCACGGACTTCTACACTTTTCTCACCACGCTGCATTACAACCCCGGCGAGCTGGTGACGCCGCCTCCGCAGGGGTGGCCGAACCTCGCGCCGGGAAGCGATCTCGACGCCAAGTCCGACCTCGCCCTTGAGGTCATCAGGAGCCTTCCGTACCTCGACAGCTCCGCTGACGTCCATTACAAGTCGCGTCTTGTCAACTACAGCACGGTCGACCGCTCGTATTTCGTGGGGAAGCGGCCGTTCCCCGGCGAGGAATCGTTCGAGGACTTGCCTGACCATGTGTTCATCTTCGCGCTCGGTCACGAGAGCGGCGGCCGATCCTTGTTCCTCGATGTGAACACGGGCGAGGTCATTGAGGAGATGATCCGGATGGAGCGTAAGCCCCCGCAGGATGCGAAGACCTACTTCGCGGAACTGAAGGAGGACTACCGGAGTCTGAAGCTCATTCCGATCCGGGGCATGGACTCGATCGAGGCTTGGTATGCAGAGGAGCGGGAGACGCCGATCACGGAGGAGGAGCTTCTGGCGCAGACGGACGACTGGGAGACCGAGCTGGACGTCCAATACCTGCGACAGGTATACCGGGCCTGCGGATGGCCGTCCGCGTTCAGCAAGGACGAGGCTTTTGACGAAGTCGAAACGCTGATGGAAAAGCGGGACTACTTCTGATGGGAGCCGACCACCATGCGGCAGATTCCCGGTCCGAGGTGGCGCCCGGCAGGCCGCGCAGACGTACCGGTAGGCGCTCCGCGTCGCCGATGGATTGACCGACCCGGGGGCCTTCTCGCTGTGCGCGGCCGGCATGAGCCAACTACAGCTGGTCGACGACGGGGTGGGCCACCCGGTCCGGACGCGACGCGTAGTCACGCCGGGACAGGTTTGCGCCGTGGTGGTCGTCGGGTGCCGGGTTCGACTCGTACTGCTGGCCCATGCGCGATCCGGACAGCTGGCTGCCGTCGCTGGTGGTGGCCGACAACCTGGGCGTTGGGGCGCAGCGAGCGGAAGCTGCACCGGTCCTGGCGGTCGAGGATGAGCGCACCCGCCTGCGCGCCGTCGTGACGGTCGACGAGGCCGCGGCCAGAGTCCTTCGTGGACGGCTGCGGCCCTGGGCGCGGTGGTGGTCGTGGACTCGCTGAGCATTGGCGACCCGATCAACATGAAGTTCCGCCGCCGCGACGAGGGCGACGCGCCCCCGGAGGTGGAGTTGCTGCGCGAGCGGTGGACCCGGTTCCACCGGCCCGGACGCTGGTGGCGATCGTCTCGTTCCTTCTGGTGGTGGCAGCCAAGACACGAACAAGATCCCGCACAACACCTTGCGGTCATCCAGACGCTTGCGGCCTGGATGACGCCTGCGCCGCTCCACCGCCGGTAACAATGGCTCGATCCGCTCCCACAGGCTGTCTGCCACGATCCATGGTGGTTGCTCGCCCTTCCTCACACCGAAGAGCGAACAGCCAGAGCCACAGTCATCGGGCAACAGTGATCATTCTGTTAGGACCTCTAAGGCCGTCCAGGTCGGCTGAGGATGCACGGACGGGCAGTCCTGGTCCCCCATGGACGCGTCGGAGGGGGCAACCGCAAGGCCCCTCAGCGACCAGTTCGGACCGCTCTCGATCCGTCCCTGCCACGGATCGGCGTGGGCACCGCAGACACGGCCGGACCGGCTGCCCGCCACCTACCGCCGCACCCACGGCATCCGCTACTTCCACGGCTGTTACTCCCTCGGCGATGACCAAGGCGTGGGGCGTGACCCGCAGACACAAAGGCGGCGACCACTCCCTGGCCGCGCTCAAATCCATCCGGGCAGCCCGCCCCGACGGCGCCAAGATCTACGTGATCATGGACAACCTGTCGGCGAACAAGACACCAGCAATCCGCACCTGGGCCAAGAAGAACAAGGTCGAGCTGTGCCTCACCCCGACCTACGCCTCCTGGGCCAACCCCATCGAAGCCCAGTTCGGCTCTGCGGACCTTCACGATGGGCAACTCCGACCACCCCAACCACACCGTCCTGGCCCGCCGGCTACACGCCTACCTGCGCTGGCGCAACACCAACGCCCGCCACCCCGACATCCTGGCCGCACAACGCCGCGAACGCGCCCGCATCCGCAGCGAACGCGGGCAACGCTGGGGCCGCCCCCCGCCCCAAAGCCGCATGATCACACCCGGCGAAGTATGTGGACACCCCACTAGGGATTCGCCGGGAAGGGATACCTATCCGCCATAGAAGGCGATCCGGGCGAGGCGGCCGGAGGCCGTGGCGCCTCGACGGTGATCGGGAAACCTGCCCAACTATGGCCGACCAGCAGCACGTCGGTGAAGTCCCCGCATCGACTTCGCCAACCAGGGGTTCAGCGTCTGCCAGTCGCAGGTTCCGAGGATCGTCGCCCCTGGCAGAGACCAGGCACGGTCAGAGCGGGGGCGCTGTGACCAGTCGCGCTTACCCGCTGACCGACCGGTGCCAGCACCAACCGCCGTGCCCGATACCGGGAACGAATACGGAAGTGTATGGCCCCTTTCCCTTGTGGGTGACGTCCTGGTCAGTCCGAAATGCCCTTCGCCGCGTCAAGGATGGTGTTGGTCACGTGGTCGGGATGGGCGGTGGGAACGGCGTGGGAGGCGTCGACTTCGGTGACGATGGATCCGGCGCGTTCTGCCATCCAGCGTAGTGTCTGGGTAGGGATCGACATGTCGGACGTGGGCACCACGCTCCAGGAGGGAAGTGTTCGCCAGGTGGCCGGCGCATTGAAGGTTCCGTCGAGAATGGTGGGGTCGAACGGCTTCTGGGCGGCGGCCATGATCGCAACTTCGGCCGGGTCGACGTCCGCGGCGTAGACCTCCGCGAACTTTTCCGGCCGCAGATATACCTCCTGTCCGTTGGGGTATGGGCGAAAGCGCAAGTTGTCGGGGGTGAGCAGGCTACCGGGGAACATGCCGTTGAGCTCGCCCGGCGTTTCACCGGCGTCCTGCTGGAACGCGGCGACGAACACCAAGGCCTGGACCGCCGGGGTGAGCGCGTCCGGGTGGGAGATGATCGAGCCGGCGTAGGAGTGCCCGGCGACGATGAGCGGACCGGGCAGGGTTTCGAGGAACGCGCGCAGGTAGCGCGCGTCGCCGTCAAGGCTGCGCATGGCAACCGAGGGCGCGGCCACGCGGTGACCAGCGCGTTGCAGTCGATCGGAGACCTTACGCCAGACCGAGGCATCGGTGAGGGCCCCATGTATGAGGACAAAGGTCGGTGTGTCGGCCATTGAGCTCCTTCTTCGGTGGACTTGGTGGTGTAGGAAGATCGGCGAGTTGGCCTGTGCTACCGGTTGGGCTGGCAAGGCTCGCCGCATCAACCGGTCAGGAGGCGGTGGTGGAGCCGTCCGCTCGGAGGCGCGGTGCGGTTACTTGGGTGAGCAGCCCGGTTTCGATCTCGTAGACATAGCCGGACACCGCGATCTGCGAGGCGAGCTGTGGGGCGGCGAGGAGCCTGTCCGTGTCCTCTTGCGCGGTCTGGGCGGGGTCGAGCACGGCCAGACCACGCAGGGCAACGCTGTCGTAGCCGTAGCGGATGGCGAAGCTGTGGCGTAGCTCGTCATCGGCGAACAATGCCGAGCCACAGTCGGTGTGGTGGATGACCGCGAGTTCGAACCAGGCGGAATCAGGGGTCATGTTCTCGTGGAGGTGGCAGACCCAGGCCAGGTCGGCAAGGACCGCGTCGGTCACTCGGCCGCCGATGCTGCGAGCGACGATCGCGTCGCCGAGTTCCAAGCCCAGGATCCCGGCCGGGTCGACTCGAGGGTCGATGCAGGTCAACACGTAAGCCTGCATGTTCGGGATGAACGGGATAGCCGGCACCTTGTCCTTCGCGTCGGTCTTAGCGAAGAACCGGTTACGTTCGAGAAGCGTGTCGAGGTTCGTCATGACGTTCAGTTTTGAGCGGCCGGCCGCTCGCCATAAGTAGTAAACCTGCCGTATTGCGGGATTATCCCGCCATCGTCTGCTGTCAACGCGATGTCGCGTTGGTCGGGTGACGGGTCCCGCTGTCGCCATCCTGACCTCGGTCGTCGTCTTGCCAACCTGCTCGCTGACGAGCCGCCGTTCGGCCTCGCGAGGGATTGTTCCGCGCGCCGTTCACGGCAGTACCCAGGCTGTACCGCTTCAGAACTCGTCGCAGCGATGGCTGACCTGCGGTTTGGGCGGATGGCCGGGGTGGGGCAAGATCGTGCTTTGTGTCTTTTCGTCTCCTGTATCTGATCATGATCCGGGTCTTCGGCTGGTTGGTGCTGCTGGCGCGTAGCCAAGCGTCGAAGGACGCGGAGATCATGGTGCTCCGTCATGAGGTGGCGGTGCTGCGGCGTCAGGTCACCCGCCCGAAGGTGGACTGGGCCGACCGGGCCGTCCTGGCATGGCTGGCCCGGTTGTTGCCGGTGGTGCTGCGTTCGCATCGGCTGGTCACCCCGGGCACGCTGCTGGCCTGACACCGCCGGCTGGTCAAGCGCACCTGGACGTATCCGAGCAAGCCCGGCCGCCGTGGGGTCAGCCAACAGATTCGGGATCCGGTGCTCCGGCTGGCGCGGGAGAACCCCCGTTGGGGGTATCGGAGAGTGCATGGTGAATTGGTCCGGCTCGGGTACCAGGTCAGAGAATCACTCGGGTACCGGATGTCGGCAACCTCGGACGGATTCATGCCGAGAATTGTGGATTTCGGCCCGGAGCGCAGCCAAGAACGGCCTGGACGAAATGCGGGGTCCTGCGTGAAGCAATCCTCGGACGTCCCTGAATGCCGGACCTATCCGCACCCACCTGATCCCAGGCCCATCCAGCGAACCCACCGGCTCCGGCTCCCGCCGGGCTGCCGGCGCCGCACCCGATTCTCACTTCGCACTGGCGCTCTGCCGTGGGGTGCGCCCGTGATCAAGACGGCCGCCTCGCGCGCGCTGCTCGCGGCCTCTACAGGCCGGCGTCGCAGAACCGATTGTGGGTCAGCGGGGCTTGCTGGTCCCGATGATGATCGCCCGGCCCACCACTCGTCTGTGCCCCACCCGAAGCTTGGAGTAGTAAAGGGCCGCGACGTACGGAGAGGTGGAGGCCATCATCACGAAGAAGCAGGGGCTGGCCACGCCGAACAGGATGCGGTGCGAACCGGTTGTCAGGACATAGACGGAGCCGGCGATGGCAACCGGCCCGCAAATGCCGAACACGACACCGAGAGGGAAAAGATCCCTCAGCATCAACCGTGGCCGGCGGCTGGTCGCGAGGTCAGGTCGGTCTGGGCCTGTCGAGCGGTCGCGACGGGGATGAGCTCCGACGGCGTCGCGCAACCGACTTCCTGGAACCCGATCAGGCGGCCAAGGCGCAAAACCTCAAGGTCAAGGACGTGGGATTCGCCAGAAGTGTTATGGACGCCGTTCGCCATGATGAGGACCTCGCCGATGCGGCGGCGATCATGGACCGCAAACTTCCGGGCGCTCTTCCGCGAGCCGGGCCACCGACAGCGCCAAGCCATGCGGGAAATCACCAGCGAGAAAACCCAGCGTCAAGATCAAGCGGCTCAAGCGGTCGTTCGTGCTGAACCACCGGGCCGGCGCGACCCGGGAAAAGCCACGCTCCTGCTCGAAGAGGTCGAGGCGGCCCTCGACGGCTCCGTGGACGCCGAGGATCTGAAAGGTCAGACCCGGACGATGCGGCGCACATTCGAGTTGGACGAAGAGCCGACCGAGCCGATCAAGAACTTCAGAGCCTTCCGCGACGCTCTGGAGACCCTCATCTATCGAGGTCAACGAAGCACAGGAAAATTAGCCGATCCACAGTTCGAGCGTGGACGCGATATCGGGTTCGCCACCAGCTCCTTTACAGCCAGCACGGTAAGAGGCCGCGGCTATGGGTCGGGGCCTTGACCCGCCGCACGATCAGCCGTGCGGTGATCGCCTGGCCTTTCTTGGAGGCGAACGCGGTGGAGGTGGCCTCGGCGATCGCCGCGTCTACAGACCCACCCGCCGGCTTGTTCATCGGAGACCGCGTTCGGGTACTTGATCGCCACCCACGCGCCCTGCCCGAGATCGACCGGACGAGGGCGGCTGTCGAACGCGACCAGCGTTCGGGTGCCCTCCCGGCCAGCTCCGACGCGGTCGCGATGTTCATGGTGGCCGCGTACAAGAGCTATCTCATCTTCTGGGCATCACTGGCCCGAGACATCGGCCTGACCGTTGACCAGCTCGACGCTCGCGTACTGGCGGTCCATGACCAGGTGCTCGACTCCATGGCCGACGGGCCCGACTCCTCCTCTGCCACGAGCGAAAGCCCGTCCGCGACGCGTACATGACCCAGGAGGCGCGCGCGGCGGGGCGGGGAGGGACGTGATGCCAACGGGGTTGGCATCACCCATGGATTACACGTCCTCACCGGCACACATGCCCAGGCCGATCAGCGTTTCCGCGACCGTCGCGGCCTCGGAGGGGTCAGGGGAGATCTCTTGTACGGCCAGCGGCCCGTCCAGCAGGCGCCGGCATGTCTCGGCGACCCGAGCGGAGACGCGGAAACCGCTGGTCCCCACCGTGATCCGCGCGCCGTCCGCGCCCTCGGCCAGCGTTACCAGCGGCCATACCCCGGGGCGCAGGCGGATCCGATCCGGCATGCCGGTAGGCGTGCCGGTCACCGCCTGTCGCAGGAGCCCGGCCCGGACCGGCTCGCCGAACGCGGTCCGGCCGTAAAGGGTCCGGTGAAGGGCGTCCCCGCCGGCGCGGCCGGCCAGCGCCGACGCGATCAGGTCGCCGTACCGGCCGACCATCGGCCCGATCCGCTCGGCGACGTTCCGGCCCAGGGGCAGCGGGACGGCGAACTCGTCGGCGCGCAGGATCTCCTGGATCAGCTCGCGCAGCAGGTCCGCCCACGTCATCGTGTTGACGCTGATCGTGACGTGCACCGATGACGAGCCGGTCGTACGCACCAGGTGGGGCATGCCGCGCGGGACGTACAGCAGGTCGCCCTCGTACAGTTCGCATACCGACGACGGCGCGTCGGGATCGAGGCCGGAGACGACCGTTCCCCCGCCCGGGTTCGGCACGATCTCGTCGTACAGGTGCCAGCGCTTGGTCCCGTGGACCTGGATGACGAGGATGTCCTGGGCGTCGCAGTGGACGTCGAACGCCCGCGTGTCCGGCGGCGCCACGTAGATGTTGGCGTCGACCGGATGGCCCAGTTCCGTCTCGATGTCCTTGCAGACCTCGTGCAAGCGGGGTAGGAGCAGGTTGACGGTGCCCAGCACGATCGTCGCGCCGTTCCGGTAGAACTGCGCGACCTTGACCGGGTCGACGACGTCCTTCAGGCCCGCGTAACCGAGGGTCGACCGGGACACGTAGCGGTCGGGTGTGACGACGACCCCGTCCTTCGCCAACTGGACGCCGGGTGTCCGCAGCCCGCTTCCAGTGATCACCCGGTCGATGTCCTCGATCGACACGAAGGCGCCGAGGTCCCGCAGGACGTCGCGCCGGTGCAGTGGCGCCTTTCCCACGTACTTCTCGAAGAAGTAGTCGACGTCACCGACGAGTGCCGACAGTACCGTCATGTGAAGGTCCTTTCCGTGCCGTGCCGACGCCAGGTCGTCTCCGCGTACTGGCCGGCCTGGAGCTGGTACATCGCGGCGTACGCGCCACCTGCGTCCATCAGACTCTGGTGCGTACCGTGCTCGACGACCTTTCCGTGTGCCAGGACGTAGATCCGGTCCGCCCGCCGTACCGAGGCCAGCCGATGGGTGATGAGGACGATCGTCCGCCCCTGCGCGGCCAACATCCCCACCTTGTCGAAGACCTCGATCTCCGCACGCGGGTCCAGGGCCGAGGTCGGCTCGTCGAAGACCAGGACGGGCGCGTCGCGGAACCAGGCGCGCCCGAGGCCGATGCGCTGCCACTGCCCGCCGGACAGTTCGGTGCCCCCCATGAACTCCCGCGCCAGCAGGGTGTCCCAGCCGTCCGGCAGGGACGCCGCCACCGCGTCCGCACCGCTGGTCCACCCCGCCCACCGCAGCCGTGCGTCGTCGCGGGCGTGCTCGCTGCGGCCGATGGCCAGGTTGACCCGCGCGGTGAACGGCCAGCGGGTGAAGTCCTGGGTCACCAGGGCGACCCGTTCGAACAGGCGTCGCCGGTCCAGGTGCCAGATGGGGACCCCCGCCCAGGTCACCTGCCCACCCTGGGGCAGGTACAGGCCGATGAGCAGCTTGGCCAATGTGCTCTTGCCGGAGCCGTTCTCTCCGACGAACGCCACGGTCTCACCCGGCCGAATGACGACGTCGACGCCGTCGAGCGCGGGCCGTGTCTCGTGGGGATAGGCGAAGCGCAGGTTCTCGGCGCGGATCTCGACCGCCCTCGGCGGCAATGCCAGGTGGCCCGTGTGCATGGCCAGCCGCCCGGCCTCGGCGCAGGCTCGCTCCCACTCGAGGACGAACAGTCCCTGTTCGTAGATCTGGTTCGTCGACATGACGAGTGCGGTCAGGCTCATCTTCCCAGTGCGGATGGCCATGACCGCCGCTCCGGCCACCGCGAGCGGCACCGCTCCGGTCAGCAGCAACGCGCCGAGGGCGGCGTACGTCGCCAGGCCGGCCAGGCCCGACAGCGCGTCACCGACGAGGGTGTTACGCGCCTCAGCCCGGCCGAGGCGCTCCTGTTCCTCCTCGGCCACCGCCGATAGGCGCCGGTAATGCTCCAGCAGGAACGGCGCGACGCCGTGGGCGCGGATCTCCTGGCCGGGGTTCGGGCCGCTGAGCAGGTCGCCCAGGACTTCGAGCTGGCGCGTCAGGTCCATGTAACGCTTGGTCGAGGCGAACCGGGCCCGCGCGGCGCGTACGGCGCTCCAGCCCTTGGGTGCGATCCCCGCAGCGAGCAGCGGCAGCAGGACCGGATGCAACACGGTGAGGACCCCGGCGGAGGCCACCAGGTTCGTCAACCCGGTCAGCAGCGCGATGGCGTTGCTGAGGGCGATCCGGGTCGCGCGGGTGCCCTGGCGGGCCGCCCCGAGCAGGTTGTGGAACTCCGCGTCCTCCAGAGCGGCGAGCTCCACCTGCGCGGCACCCTCGAGCAGCCGTGTGTACGCCAGGCGCTCGGCCCGGGGCCCAAGGCGGCTCGCCGCGGCCTTGCTGCACGCCCGCATAACACTCGCCGTACCGGCGGCCAGGGCGATCGCAACCAGCGCGGGCGCGGCGGCGAGGACCCGGTCCCGCGACGGCCCACCGGCCATCAGCGGCACCAGCACGCGGTACGTCGACAGGAGCGTCACCGCGGTTCCGACGCCGGCGACGAGCTCCGCGACGATGATGGCGGCGAGCGCGCGAGGCGCGGCCTCGCGCCCGAGACGAATCGTGGCCGCCAGGAGCCGCGGCAGCTCCCGCGCCATCGTGGAAAAGCCGACCAGCAGTCCCGCGCCCTCATGCCGGAGCTGGCCGATCGACACCCGGATACCGGATCCGAACAGCTCGTCGCCGGGCGGTTTCACGCCACCTTCTTCCATCAGCCCACCAGGAACGGCCGTAGGGCCGGGTCGTCCGCGGGAGAGTCCCCGGTCACCGTCAGCAGTGTCAGCGCGATCCCGGCGGCGCCGGTCAGCAGGCCGGGGCCGGTCACGTCGAAGCCGAGCGGCAGGCTGGGATCGAAAGCATCGACGAGCCGGTCGAGCAGGTCCTCCGCGGCGGGCGCGAATCGCGCGTCGTCGGCCGCGAACGCCGCGGTGACCAGCAGTAGTCCCGCGATCCCGTGGCACAGGTTCGGCGAAGAGTCCAGGCCCCAGGCGTCGGAGGCGTCCAGCAGCGCGGTCATCGCGTCGCGGGCGACGCTCTGGTGGTGGGGTTCGTCCAGTGCCCGCCCGGCGAGCCACAGGGCACGGGCGATGCCGGGGACGCCGTAGCACCAGGAGGCGCGGCGCGGTGAGGGCATCCGGTCATCGCCGGCCAGGCCGGCCGGCCAGGCGATGCCCCACTCGTCGGTCTCGGCCGCGTCCAGCAACCAGTCCGCCGCACGGGTGAGCGCGCGTGTGCGGACCTCGGGCCGCTCGGCGTGCTCGGCGCTCAGGTCGGCCTGCTTGCCCTGCTCGGTGAGCAGGGCGAGGAGGGCCACGGGGCCGGCGGCGCCGTGGGCCAGCCCGCAGTCGACGTACCCCTCGGGCAGCGACCAGGCCGGCGGAACGCGGTGCGGTGGCACGAAGAAGGGCGGGTCACCGGCGGCGGCCTCCGCCAGCGCGGCGGTCACCGCGACGATCGCGGGCGGACGGCCCCGCAACAGCGCATACACGCCGGCACCGGCCGTTCCGTTGATGAGGTCGTGGTCCGCTATGGGCACGACGGCCGCGTCCAGCTTCTCCAGCAGACCGCGGTAGCGGCCGGTGCGACCCCGCAGGAGTACGGCCGCGACGCCGAGTCCGGCGAGCCCACCGCTGAAGAGCCCGGCCGACCCGGCTTTCGTCACCGCGTTCTCCAGGAGTCGATGGCCGGTCGCGTCCCATCCGGCGCGGGGCTCGCGGTCGTGTAGCGCCGCGTAGAGCTGCGCCTGCCCGGCGTGGTCGGAGCGAGTGCCCGGCCGCCGCGTGGCAGCGGCGGCGCCGTCGCGGTCCGTGACGGAGGCAAGGCGAGCCGCCACCTCGCGCGCGATGGTCGTGGCGACGGCTCGCTGGGCCGCACTAATCAGTAGCACATGCCGGGAGCCATCGCCCCGTATGTGGCGCTGCAGTTGCACAGGGTCCCGCCACAGGTACCGCTCCAGGACACCTGCGTGCCGCAGGTGCTTTCGCCACCACTGCAGGACTGTATCGGCGTCACAGAATCGGATTCCAGCACCAATTCGATGTCGAGGTCAAAGATGTCCTCGTCGATTTCCAGGGTTGCCAACGGGGGCATACACATTCCTTTCTGCAATACAGATAAAGCCGCAACGGAGCGGCTCGCCGAGCAGCATGGCAGGGTGCGCTTACCGATCGCTTACCGATCGCTTACCGCAGCTCTACGCTCGGCACGGCGGGCTTCGCCGAGGAGGAAACCGAACGTGGGAACGCGCGGGAACGCTTACATATCCTGAACAAATCCCCTGGTACGGTACGGCGCGATACGATCCTTTTCCTGTGCACGGAGAGCTGCATGACAAAAATGCCGAGGCTGAAGGCCGCCGACCGGGCGACGGTGCGGATGAGCGTGCTCCCGGCGGAGACGGCGGCGCGGACCCGAAGCGACGGCGACGACCCCGCCGGATATCTGCGCTCGATCATCGCCGACCCGCTGGTCCGGGAGGCGATCGCGGTATCCAGCCCGTCGTTGGCGCACACGCTCGACGCGCTGGAGGCCGGCCGCCCGGTCGATCCGAAGAAGCTGCGGCGCGCGGTGCTCTCGGTATCCCGTTACGTGCTTCGCATGGCGACCCGGTCCACGCCCTTCGGCATCATGGCCGGCGTCTCCGAGGCGCGTTTCGGCGACGCCGTCAAGACGTCCTTCGGCGACGGCCACCGCAAGAGCGCGCGGCCGGACGTCGGCTGGCTGCACACGCTCGTACGCGACTGGGAACGCCGGCCGGAGATCGTGCGGCGCCTCCATGTCGTCCGCAACGGCCTGGCCTTCGCGCGGGGCGACCGGATCGTGGTGCCGCACCTGCCCGTAGGTGACGACGGCCCGGCGATCGAGGTCTCCGTACGCCGCACCCGGGTGGTGGACGAGGTGCTGGAGCGGGCTCGTCGGCCGGTGCGGTTCACGGACCTGGCCGGACACCTGCTCACGGCCTTCCCGCAGGGCTCGCCGGAGGCGGTCGAGCGGATGCTGATGCAACTCGTCGAGCGGTACGCCCTGCTCACCGATCTCATGCCCCCCGACGACGCCGACCCGATCCAGCACGTCCTCGACCGTCTTCCGGCCGAGGCGGCGGCGGACCTGGAAGAGACCGGCGCCGCGCTGGACGCTTACGCGAGGACGCCCGTCGGTGGGGGGCTTCCGGCGTGGAATGAGGTCCTCCGCGTGACCCGGCGGCTCGGGGAGAAACAGCACGCTCCCCACGTCGACCTGCGGCTCGATGACGAGATCACACTGCCGTGGGCGGTCGCCGAGGAGGTCGAGTCGACCGCCGCGATCCTGACCCGCATCACCCCTCCTGACCGCGCCGTACCCCACATGCGCGCCTACCACGATGACTTCGTCGACCGGTACGGCACGGGGCGGCTGGTCCCGGTGAAGGAACTTCTCGATCCGGAGGCGGGGCTCGGCACCCCGGCCGGCTACCGTACCTCGGCCCGCAGCGCGCCCCGCGCGGAGCCGAACCGATACCGCGACCGCGTTTTCGGCGAGCTCACCCAGCGTGCGCTGCTCGACGGGGCCCACGAGGTCGAGCTCGACGCTGCGATGATCGACTGGCTCGCGGACGACGACGACGGGCGGGTGCCGTCCGTGCTGGAGCTCGGGATCCACGTGCTGGCCGCGTCGGCGCCGGCGTTGGAGGCCGGTGACTTCCGCATCGCCCTGGCGACCATGCCCCTCTCACGCCGCGCCGGCGCGTTGAGCGGCCGTTTCGCGTACCTCCTCGACGATCTGCGCGACCAGACCGCCCAGCTCCTGTCCGGCGCCAAGATTCCCCAGCCGCAACTCACCTTCCAGGCCAACTGGACACGGGTCGCCAACGTGGCCCGTGTGCCACGGTTGACCGCCCACAGCCTGCCGGTCGGGAGGTTCGCGGACCCCGGCGATCCCTCGGTGGTCGACCTGGACGACCTCGCGGTCGGCTCCGCGGACGGACGGCTCTTCCTCCAGTCGCTGAGCCGCGGCACGGAGATCGTTCCGACCACGATCCACATGCTCGTCCTGCGCGAGGTCGCTCCCGACGTGGCCCGTTTCCTCTACGACGTCAGCGACGCGCGTCACCGCGCGTGCGCCGCGTGGACCTGGGGCGACCTCGACGCGATGCTGCCGTTCCTACCGCGTGTCCGGCACGGCCGGACGATCATGGCCCCGGCGACCTGGCGTCCCTCGCTCGACCTCGTCGACACCGCTGTGCCGGACCGGGAGTGGCAACGCCGTCTCGACGCCTGGCGCGAACGCTGGCGGGTGCCCGCCGAGGTCTTCATGACCAACGGAGACAACCGGATCGGCCTGGATCTGGACGCCACGCTGCACCGGCGGATCCTCCGCTACGAACTCGGCCGCCGCAAGAGTACTCTCCTGGTCGAGCCGCCGGGTGGCGAGGGCTTCGGCGCGGGCTGGGCGGACGGCCGCGCCGGGGAGCTCGTCGTCACGCTGACCTCCGATACGCCCGATCCGGCCGTCCGAACGCGGGCCGTGGTGCGGCGCCGCCCGTACGTCCACCACCCGGGCGGTGAGTGGCTGTTCGCGAAGCTGTACTGCTCCGCCGACCGGCACGGAGAGCTGATCGCCCGCTCTCTGCCCGTGCTGCGCGCCGCGCTACCCTCCTGCGTCGACCGGTGGTTCTTCATGCGGTACTTCGATCCCGGCCCGCACCTGCGACTCCGCTTCCAGGGTGACCCGGACGGGCTGAACCGCGAGGTCATGCCGCTGGTGCACCAATGGGCGGCGCGGCTGTGCGAGGCGGGGCTCGCCCGTACGCTGATGCTCGACACGTACGAGCCGGAGGTCGAGCGGTACGGCGGGCCGGAGGCGCTGGAGGCGGCCGAGCGGCTGTTCCAGGCCGACAGCGAGGCCGTGATCGAGCAGTTGGGACTGCGGCTCGACCTGCGCCCGGAGCTGCTCGCCGCCGCGAACTACGCGGACCTGATGCGCGGCTTCGACGCGCCGGACTGGCGGGAGTGGTTCCTGCACGCCTTCCCCAAGAACGAGCACCACTCTGCGTTCCAGGCGGTACGCCGGACCGCGATCCCGGTCGTCGAGGGGCAGGTCGATCCGCGCCTCGATGCGATCTGGGCACGCCGCAGGCCGGCCGTCGCGGAGTACGGCCGCCTGATTCGTTCGCTGAACCGGCCCACGCCCCTTCCCGCGCTGCTGCACATGCACCACAACCGGCTCGTCGGAGCCGCACCGGACGGCGAGGGCGTCTCGTATGCGATCACACGGGGGGCTCTGCAGGCACTGTGGGACCGGGAGAGGCACGCGAAGTGAGGGGACACGACGTGACGGCGGACGAACGCGGCACGGGCACGGTCGGGTCGGAGCCCGTCAGGGCCGACGCGTCCGGGGGCGAGACGAGCGGTACGGCCGTCAGGGCGGAGGCGGAGTCGATCGTCGGGGAGGTGGCCCGGCGGATCGCCGACCCGCAGGCCGTCATGCGGATCACCGGGACCGCTGTCGACCGGTCTCCCGGCGGCCGGGAATCCCTGATCTGGCATCCGAGCGCCCTCAATGAGGGCTGTCCGGGCGTGGCCCTCCTGCACGCGGAGCTCGGCGACCGGCGGAGCACCCACGCGTACCTGTCCGTCGCGGCGAAGGAGGCGATGTCCGGCGGTGGTGGCCTGTTCGCCGGCCTGCCCGCGGTGGTGTTCGCCACGCGTGCCGCGGCCAGCCGGCCCGGCGACTACGCGAGCCTGATGGACCGTGCCCTGCCGGCCGTACGGGCCGCCGTCCGCGATCTCACCCGCGACGAGACCGGACGGATCGCCGCCGGCCGGCCCGGGACCGCTTTCGCCGTCTACGACATCGTCCAGGGACTCGCCGGTCTGGGCCGGCTGCTCCTGGCGGGAGGCGAGGGCGACGGCGCAGCTGCGGACGCTGTGGACTGCCTGATCGCTCTCACCCAGGACGTGGAGGTCGGCGGCGTCCGGGTGCCCGGCTGGTGGGTCACCCACGCTCCGATCCGGGACACCTCCGCCGGCGACGGCCATTTCAACCTGGGCCTGGCCCACGGGATCGCCGGCCCGCTGGCCCTGCTCGCCATCGCCCACCGCGAGGGCCTGCGCCTCCCGGGCCAGGAGGAGGCGATCGAGCGGATCGTCACCTGGTTGCTGGACCGGCTTTCCGGGGGCTCGTGGCCGACCGTCGTGACCCTGCGCGAGCTCGTCGACGTCCCTGACCGGCGCCACCACGAACACCAGGTGGCGCCGGACCGGCCGAGCTGGTGCTATGGATCGCCGGGCATCGCCCGCGCGATCCAGCTCGCGGGTATCGCCCTGGACAACTCCGCGTGGCGACGCGCGGCGGTGTCGGTGCTGCGGGCCACGCTCGCACGTCCGTGGGACACCTGGGGGGTGGTCGACGCCGGGCTGTGCCACGGCTGGGCCGGCATGCTGCACATGACCCGGCTGATCGCCGCCGACGACGGTGCGGAGGATCTCGACGGGGCCGTCGACGGGCTCGCCCGCCGCGTCGCCGGTTGCTTCGATCCCGAGGCGCCGTTCGGCTTCCGCTACGCGGCGGGAGCCGGTGCAGACGTGGCACCGGACCGGGCCGGTTTCCTGGAGGGAGCCGCGGGCATCGCGCTCGCCCTGCACGCCTACGCGCGCGGCGGCCCCCCGGCGACCACCTGGGACTCCGCACTTCTCCTGGCCTGATCGCGAAGCCGGTTGTCGCCGGCATTTCGCGACCCCGCTGATCTCGGCAGTCAGGTAACGAGCCGGCAGGGCGAATTCGACGTGTTCTCTTCAAGCTGGCACCACCTGCTCATGGAGCCGGATGGCGCGGCATGTTCCCGTTCGCGTCGATCACCATGAACACCCCGGCCATCCCCAGGTCGGCGTAGGCGCTCGAGCACGTCCATGGCGTGACGATGCAGTGCATGGCCCGCGGGATTCAGCCGTACGCCTCTCGGGAGCCGTTCGAACAGTGAACGACACCGTCGCCGCCTAGATGAATGAGTCCAGGGGTTGGTGTCGCGGTCAGTGATCGTAGGCGATTCAGGGATCGTTTGACGGGTTGCCCGGTTTTGTCGTTGTGTCATATCGCGGCGGTAATGCGAGGATGCGCAGGAGGACCCGGACGGTCACCCCGGCTGGGCTCTTGCCTTCGTGTCGTTCCAGGTCGAGTTGGCCCTTGAGGGTTTGGTCGATCGACTTGATGATCTGCCGGAGCGGTTTGAACAGGTGCGCGCCGGCTCGTTCGGACTCGCCTTTGCGGGCCGGGCGCAGCAGCTTCAGGTCACGTTCGGTGAGGTCGTGCTCGAGCTGTCGGCCGTAGTAGTTCTTGTCGGCGATGATCGTTTGTCGTGGATGGGCGGCCTGGACGTCGGGTGTGGTGTCGAGCATGTCGCGGAGGGTTTCACGTTCGTCGGCCTTCGCGCCGGTCAGTGCGAACAAGTCATGAGGTCCCGGTGATGGCGGTTTGTCCGCTTCGGGGTGGGCCAGACGGGAGAAGGTGCGGCTGCGGGCCGCGTGGATTTTCGAGCACGGGATCGCGCGGTCCTTGGGGGTGACCGAATCCAGGGAGCGGCGAGCCCGTCCTCGGTCTGCTCGTACTGGCCGTGCATCAAGATCGAGGTCAGGTCCCAGTGCACTCGGATGACCTCGATCCGGAACGCTCCGATCGCCGCCATCCCAACCGCCCTCAGCGGTCCGGTCCAGGTGCACGACGATCGCGTCCAGCGCCGGCCCGATCCGATCGGCTGAGCAGCTCAGGACCCATCCCAGAGCCTCACCGAACCGCCCAGTCCCCGCGCCCACCCCCTGCACATGCACCAATGGGCGGGGCGAGGTCAACCGGTTCGCGACCAGCGCCTCGATCACCTGCCCATGGTCAGCTCGGCCACATCACGCACCGGGCACGCCTCATCGTGATCTCCCGGATCCTCAACCGGGAACTGCAACGGGGCAGCCACCGGCAACGCCCCCAGTATCTTCTCCGCTGACGGACCTCCGAACCGCGCAGGTTGCCTCACAACCCGGCACGCTGCCCGTCCTACCGGCACACGGCCGACCCGACGCACTGATCAACCCCGAACATCCATGTGTGCGGAAAACGGGGCTAGGTTGAGCACCATCGACCGTTGAAGGAGTGGGATGTCCACACCTGGCTTCCCGGCAGGCACTCTCGATTCGGTGGGAACGCCGATTTGGATCAGCGCCCTGGCCGAGGAACAGCCACATCACACGGTGCACGTGGTTCGCGGCCTTGAGCCGACCGAGGCATTGGAACTGCTAGGCGCCAAGCCCCGGCTGTTTCAGCGCTGCATGATCCCCCGCGACAGGCCCGAAACCTGGAGGTCGGCCCCGGCTGAGGACACTTTCACAATGCTTGCCGGGCGTATTGGTGACTGGACGTTCGTCTACGACGCTGAAGGCGCTACCTCATTCGACGCGGACTCGTCGCCTACCACGGTCCCGGCCAAGAAGTTGTCCGCCGACGGCCGCGTGGCAGCGACCAGCACCGTGACGTTCACCATGAAAACCGACCTCGGCTACGCGGTCGACGGCGAGGTGGTCGTCCATGTCATCAATGGCGGCCTCCCTTACGTCGAGACCGAGCTGCCCGCTGAGCTGCAGGCAGCCATCGACGCAGCAGGAACTTTCGAACCTTCCTACGAAGACCAGGCTGATACGTCCGTCTACCTGCGAGTTCTCGCCGCCTTGGCAGACCTGCGATGCACCACGGACGACTTGCGCCACATTTCACTGGTGGCCACGCCATTCGGCTAAGGACCGACTCAAGCTGATACAAGAGGTCGAATAGCTGAGGTCTCTTTCCTATGGGGGCTCGGGTTCGAGGGTGAGTCCGGTCTGGGTGAGGAACCCCTCGACGAGTTCGGGTCGGTACTGGATGCGTTTGAGTCGGCTCTTAACGGTGGCGGCGAGTGGGTCGACGGTGTCGGCGGACAGGTTGCCCAGTCCGTTCTTCATGTGGGCCCACACGCCTTCGACGGGGTGGGATCGGGGGCGTAGGCGGGCAGGCGGACCGTCGTCAGCCAATCGGTGTGCGCATCGATGAAGGTGCGCATCCGTGCGCTGAGGTGGGTGTTGAGGTTGTCCCAGATCAGAATGATCGGGGCGTGTAGCTGCTCGTGGGCGGCGGTGACCGCGGCGGCGTAGTCGGCTTCGGAGAAACTGCGGCGTTCGCCTTTACGCCCGCGGTGGACGATCAGGCGGTAGAACACATGGCCCCGCATGCCGGGCTTGCGGCATACGAGCCCGGCGACCGATACCCGTCCCGATCCCTTGCCCGAGACCTCCATGATGGGGCTGTGGCCGCGGCGGGCCCAGGTGCGGGCCTTGGGTGGGCGCAGATTCTGCCCGGCCTCGTCTTCGAAGCAGATCCGGGCCCCGAAGGTGCCGCGACACGCGCTGCCCGACTGGCTGGTCCGGGCGGGCGCGCTGGTGAAGGCGGAGATGAGGCAGGTGTCCGAGGTCCAGGTCTCCAGGATGAGCTTGGTAGTGGGGCCGGCGCCGTCAGCGGATCAAGAGGCGAACGAAGTGGGGATTCCCCCGATCCCGGTCGCGCGGCCTTTACCTGCCAATACTCCTTGGGCACGAAGGCCACCGCTGGGTCATGGTCGTCGTTTCCGCGATCGATATCTTCTTCGACATGACAAACCCGGACCGGCCCGCATTCGCCGCTGATCTGCATGTCTCAGCCGACTACGGCCAGATCTACATCTACTCCGACGCTGCCGTGATCGAGGACGACGAGGACAACCTCTTCCTCGACGCACTGGACGACGCAGTGGATTCCCAGCGGTTCGTCGGCACCGCGGGCGGCCTCATCGACCTGATGACGCCAGGGCAGTGGAACTTCGAAACACCGATGCGCGTGGAGGTCTGGGCCGCCGAGCCCTCCGCCGACACCGGCAATTGGTCACACGAAGTCGATGTCGACCTCGATATACCGGACGGGCAGCTGATCTTCCAAGCGTCCGGCGGCGGCACGCCGATCCCGGTCGAACTGCCCGCGGGCCGCTACCGAGCGCGCATCTCCGGCGCGGGCTACACCACGCTGGGCCACGCCGGAGCTGACGGTGACGACCACTACCGGCTCCGACTCTGGCCTCGCGCCAACGACACCGACCCCAAGCTCCGCAGGTTCTGGCCGGGCTGGGAGAACTATTCCTGACTCACCCGGACACCAGCCGCCCGCTCAGGCTGAATGGATACGCCGCACCTGCCGGGCGAATGGGCGGCAACCGGTCCTCGATGGCTTGATCAGCCGAATACCGCCGAGGCGGCGGACGAGTGACATGTCTTGATTCAGTGCTTATGTGGTGATATTCCCAACACATGACGGCAATCGCTGGTGGATGGGAATTCGATCATGTTGATCCATGGCTGGCGCCACGCATCAACGAGGTCTTAGCCGAGCTCCGAGGCGACTGCCCGGTCGTGCACAGCACCAAGTACGGCGGCTTCTGGGCGGCACTCACTCACGAGGCCGTCAAGGAGGTGACCAGCGATCCGCAGACCTACACCAGCACCGACTGCGTCACCATCCCCAGGGTCCATTCCATCCTGCAGCCGCCTCTCGACTTCGACCCGCCCGAGCACACCGCCTACCGCAGGATCGTCCAGCGGCAGTTCACCCGGCAGGGCGCGGCACGCTACGAGCCGCTCCTGCGCAGGCTGGTACGGGAACGCCTCGGCGAACTGATCGAGCAGGGCAGCGCCGACCTCATCGCCACGCTGGCCCGCAACGTGCCGCCGATGGCGATCGCCATGATCCTCGGACTTCCGCCCGAAGACGGCGAGCGGTTCATGTACTGGGTGGAACGGCAACTCATGACGGCGGCCACGGGCGACCTCGCCGAGAACGAGCGGGTGACTCAGGAGTTCACCGAATACATCGCCGACCACCTGGGCGGCGCGCGCGAAGAGAACGCCGTCATCGGTGCGATCGACGAAGGCCGGTTCAACGGGCGGCCGCTCACCCAGGAGGAGCAGGTGGGCATGATCGCGCTGCTGATCGCGGCGGGGCATGAGACCACCGTCCACGGCATCGGGGCGATGATCTACTACCTGGCCACCGTCGACGGCCTCAAGGAACGCCTGATCGCCGACCCGGCGCTCATCCCGCCGATGATCGATGAAAGCCTTCGCATGGAGGCGCCGATCGTCTCCCTGGCCCGTACCGTGCGCGGGGGCGCCGAACTGGCCGGGCAGAAGCTGGAGGACGGGGAGCGGGTGCTGATGGTCTTCAGCGCCGCCAACCACGACCCGGCCGTGTTCGACCGGCCCGAGGAGTTCGTCTGCCCCCGGGAGCGCAACCCTCATGTGACGTTCGGCTCCGGCGTCCACCGCTGCCTCGGCGAGCACCTCGCCCTGCTGGAAATGCGCATCATCACCGAAGAGCTCCTCGCCATGGCACCCGGGTTCCGGCTCGCCGAGGGCTACGAGCCTGACTGGGTGATCGGCCCGGTGATCCGTGGCCTCACCACGCTGCCGGTCGTCTTCTCACCAGCCCAGGCCTGAGCGGCGTCTGCGGCTGCGCACTGTCATCGATCGATGCCGTAAGGAGCTTCGCCGTGAGACGCCTGCCATTACTCGCCGCCGCGCTGATCGCCGCCACCTTCGTGGCCGCGCCCGCACAGGCCCGTACGCCCGCGCACTGCTCGACGCATGTGCTGCACGTACGGCTCGCCGACGGCGGCCCCGCCGCGTACCGGATGTGGGGCGAACTGTGTTACCAGGGCCGAATCAAGCCCAAGGCGGTGCAGCTGCTCATCCCGGGTGGGACCTACAACCACACCTACTGGGACTTCCCGTACCGGGGCGGCGTCTACTCCTACGTACGGGCGGCGACCTCGGCCGGCTATGCGACGTTCGACGTCGACCGGATCGGCAGCGGATACAGCAGCCACCCGCCGTACACCGACCTGACTCTCGCGGGTGAGGCGACGTCGATGCACGACGTCGTGACCGCCCTGCGGTCGGGCAGTGTCGGCGGTCACGCGTTCCGGCACGTCATCACGGCCGGGCACTCGTTCGGCTCGGCGGTCGCGGTGGTGGAGTCGGCGCACTACCGCGACGTCGACGGTGTCATCAGCATCGGCGGTGGCCACGCCATGTCCGACGCGGCGGGAGCCATCCTCGACGCGACCCAGGAGGCGAACCTCGATCCGAAGTTCGCCGGGCTCGGCTACGACGGATATCTGACCACCGTCCCGGGCGTGCGAGGCCGTCTCTACCACGACTCCCGCACCTCGACGCCTGGGATGAACGCCCTGGACGAGAAGCTGAAGGACGTCCATTCGAGCCACGACGTGCCGGACATCCTCGCCTACAACCTTCCGGCCACGCCCGCCGACGCGATCAGCAGGCAGCTGACGGTGCCCGCGCTGGTCCTCGTCGGCGGCAGTGACCTGACCTTCTGCGGGGCCGGCGCCTTCGACTGTTCCAGTAGCGCGACCTTCCATCAGGGCGAGGGGAAGTACTGGCCGGCGCGGCACGTGAGCTTCGGCATCATCCCGAGGACCGGCCACTCTGTGCAGGAAAGCACGACCGAGCCCGAGGCGGCGGCACTGATGCTGGCGTGGACCCGCACCGTCGCCCGGCCGGCCTGACACTCCGGGGTCCCCGGCGTCACCCCGGGGACCGAAGCCGGCGATGTCGGGTGCGGAACCGGCGGCTGGGGCGCTTCAGCGAATGCGCTGATGCCAATCCGCCAGAAGCGGTGTCACGGCCCATAGGTCCCCGCCGTCCACCGTCGTCGAGGCCCTGTCACGCGCCTGCTGGTCCGCGTTGAAGGCGACGCTGAGGCCGACCTCGTCGAACAGCGGCAGGTCCGACCGGCTGTCGCCGATGGCGGCACACTGGGACGGGCCGAAGCCGAGGTTCTCCGCGTAGCGCAGCGCGAAGTCGCGTTTGCCGAACTCATCGAAGGTGGCCCGCACTCGGCCGGTGAAGGACCCGTCGAGTGTTTCCAGCTCAGGTCCGCAGTAGGCGGCGAACCCGAACCTTTTCCCGAGATGCTTCCCGATCGGCTGCCAGGCCAGGGTGGCCAGTACCGGCAGCAGACGATGAGCACGGCACCACTGGACCGTCTCCGCGATCCCGTCGACGAGTGGCAGTTGGGTCAGCCAGTCGTCGATCTCCCGTTCGGTGCGGCCCGCCCATGCGAGCGCGTCCACCGCAGCGATCTCGGGATTGGTCAATAGACCGGCCGCGTAGGCCGCCTCGGCCTTGGCCATCTCCTCCTCCGTGCCCAGATATCGGGCTACGTGGACAGCGGAGCCGGGGGCCGGTACGAGGGTGCCGTCAATGTCGACGAAGACGATGCCGACCCATGCCGACGGGTCGGAAACGACCTTCCACCCGTCACGGTCTTCCCTCATATCCCACTCATTCTCGTCGTGCGGGCGGCTCTGTCCGAGAACGGTGCCGAAGGGTCTGTGTCGCGGATGCGGCCTTCGGGGCTTGCCTGACTCGGTCGGTGATCGCCTCTCCCAGTTCCAGGGTGGTGCCCTGGCCGTGGAGGTCGGGGGTGAGCGGGGCTTCGGCGGGACCTGCGGCCAGGACGTCCTCGATCGCGGCCAGCAGGCGTGCGCCGGCGTCGGGGTGTCCGAGGTGGTCGAGCAGCATGGAGGCGGACCAGATCTGCCCGACCGGGTTGGCGATGCCGCGGCCGGCGATGTCGGGTGCGGAGCCGTGGACCGGTTCGAAGAGGCTCGGGTGGGTCCGGTCCGGGTTGATGTTCGCGCTGGGGGCGATGCCGATCGTCCCGGTGCAGGCGGGGCCCAGGTCGGAGAGGATGTCGCCGAAGAGGTTGCTGGCCACGACGACGTCGAACCGGTCCGGGTGCAGGACGAAGTTCGCCGCCAGCGCGTCGATGTGGGACTTGTCGTGGCTGACTCCGGGGAACTGCTTCGCCATCGCTTCGACCCGCTCGTCCCAGTAGGGCATGGAGATCGAGATGCCGTTGCTCTTCGTGGCCGAGGTGAGGTGCCGGGCCGGCCGTCGTTCGGCGAGTTCGAAGGCGTACCGCAGCACGCGGTCGACGCCGACGCGGGTCATCACCGTCTCCTGCAGGACGGTCTCGCGCTCGGTGTCCTCGAAGATCCGGCCGCCGATGCTGGAGTACTCGCCCTCGGTGTTCTCCCGTACGACGAGGAAGTCGACCTCGCCGGGTTCGCGGTCGGCGAGGGGGCTGCGGACGCCGGGCATCAGGCGGCAGGGACGCAGGTTGACGTACTGGTCGAACGTGCGCCGGAACCGCAGGAGGCTGCCCCACAACGAGACGTGGTCGGGGACGATCGACGGCCAGCCCACGGCGCCGAAGAAGAGGGCGTCGTAGGAGCCGAGGACCTCCTGCCAGTCGGGCGGCAGCATCGTTCCGTGGCGCTGCCAGTACGCGGCGCTGGCGAAGTCGAAGTGGTCGAACCGCAGGTCGAGACCGAACACTCCGGCGGTGGCTTCCAGCGCCTGGAGTCCCTGAGGGACGACCTCCGTACCGATTCCGTCGCCGGGGATCACGGCGATGCGGTACGAGGACGCCGTCATCGGGACCTCCTGCGCGGGCGCGCTCGAAGGGCCGCCAGGCCGCCTTGGGCGTCCTGGATGACCAGCCGTTCCGCGGTCGCCGAGTCGCCTTCCCGTAGGGCGCGTACCAGGGCGCGGTGGCTGGAGTAGCGGTCCAGCCCGAAGCTGTCGCCCGCCGCGATCTGTTCGAGGATCCGTGCCCGGCGCTCGGGCTGGGAGAAGACCCGCGACTGCTCGAGGAGCCGGATCAGCACCGGGTTGGCGGCACAGGAGTTCACCGCCTCGTTGAACTCCTGCATCCGGTCGAGCAGCGCGGCGACGTACCGGTCGACGTTCTCGCCGTTCCGGTGCCGGGTGACGATGACGATCAGCAGGTCGTCGGCGGCGTCGAGGATCGTGTCGAGGGCGTCCAGCTGTTCGGGGGTGGCGTACCGGGCCGCGAACCGGGCCACCAGTCCCCGCAGACCTATCTCGACCTCGGCGAGGTCGTCGATGGCGCGCTCGGCGATCTCGGCCACGACGACCGTTCGTGGCCCCGTGCGCTGGATGAGTCCGTCCTGCTCGAGCCGGCGCAGCGCTTCGCGCACCGGTGTGGAGCTGACCTCGAGCTGCTCGGCCAGGCCTCGCTCGGTCACCTTCTGGCCAGGACGGAGCGCACCGGAGGCGATCGCCTCCCTCAGGGCCTGGTAGGCGAGGTCGGCTCGAGTCTGGCCGCCTGTGGCGGATCGGTCCGCCGTCGACTTGACCGTCATGGCCGCATCGTAACAGTGACATGGCAAGTCACAAATGCTGTCTCTTGACTTTTTTGCTATAGCAACTACCGTGACGCGTGCCATAGCGGAGGAGGACCTCAATGGCGAGCGCGACCCGTACCGAAATCCGTTCGGCCGGCACCAGGAGGATCACCTTCTACGTGGCCCTGGCGGTGTTCGCTCAGGAGTCGACCTGGAACTTCTACGACAACCGGGTGCCCGAACTGCTGCGGGACCACGTCTCCAGTGCGGCGGTGATCGGCCTGCTCATGGGCATGGACAACCTGCTCGGAGTCTTCATCCAGCCCTACATGGGCAACCGGTCGGACAACACCCGGACGGCCTGGGGGCGCCGGATCCCGTACCTGGCGGTCATGATGCCGGTGGGCGCCGCCTTGTTCCTGCTCATCCCGCAGGCGACGTCGCTGGGCTGGCTGATCCTGGTGATCTTCCTCTACGCGCTGGTGATGAACAGTTTCAAGCCCGTCAGCGAGTCGCTCATGCCCGACTTCATCGAGCCCGCGCGCCGGAGCCGGGGGAACGCCGCGGTGAAGATCGCCTCAGCGCTGACCACCATCGTCGCCGCACTGGTCAGCCTGCTGCTGGTCGACGACCACCCGAAACTGGCCTTCGCCGTTCCGTCGGGCCTCATGCTGGTGGCGGCGGCGGTGCTCGTCTGGCGGGTACGGGACAGCCGTTCGGCGGCCTACCAGGCCGCCCTCGCGGAGGACGAGGCGTCGGCGGCCACCGGCCGGCGCGAGGCGAACGCCGAGGTGAAGGCCAGGGTCATTCTCCGCGAGCTGGTGCGCGATCCCGACCGGAGCCGGCTGCTACTGATCATCGCCGTGTTCGCCTTCGCGAGCGCCTGGTTCGCATCACGTTCCCTGATGACCCCGTACGGTGTGGAGGTCCTCGGCCTCTCCGACGGCCAGGCCGGCGGACTGACGCTGCCCAGCGGGATCACCTACATCCTCGCCGCCTTCCCCGTCGCCCTGCTCGCCGAGCGCTTCGGGCGGCTGCGGGTCATGGTCGCCGGGATGGCGGTCTTCGCCATCGGCCTGCTCCTGGGAGCCGCCGTCCAGACTCCGACGGTCACCATGGTGACGCTGTGCCTCGGCGGGGCCGGCGCCGCCGGTTTCATCATCAACGCCGTCGTCGTGCTGTGGAACCTGGCACCGTCGTCCCGCGTCCTCGGTACCTACACCGGCCTGTACACCGTCGGATGGGCGTCCGGGGGCATCGCCGGGCCGGCCCTCGTCGGCCTGGCGGTCGACATCACGGGATGGCATCTGATGCTGCTGGACATCGCGGTCCTGACCGTCATCGCCATCCTGCTGGTCGTCCGGATCGACCGGCTCCAGCGCGGCAACGACACGGGGGAGGGCGCCCTGTGAGCACGCCGCCCACCGTCCTCATCACCACCGACTACCTGGTGCCCGGCGACGAGGTGGACCGCTTCCTCCTCGACGCGGGCTACACCACCCGGCACCGCCCGCTGCGGGGCGCCCGTGAGCGCGACGAGCTGATCGCGATCCTGGACGGCGCCGAGGGCGCGCTGATCGCAGGCGAGCCGATGACCGCCGAGGTGTTCGCGCAGGCCCGGGCCCTCCGCGCGGTGGTACGTACCGGCGTCGGTTACGACTCGGTCGACATCGCGGCCGCGACCCGCGCGGGCGTCTCGGTGAGCAATCTGCCCGGCGTCAACGCCAACGCCGTGGCCGAGTACACGATGGCCCTGCTGCTGGCCCAGGCCCGCCGGCTGGTGCCGGTCGCCGCCGGTGTCCGCGCCGGTCGCTGGCCGCGCGAGGACGGTCACGAGCTGCGCGGCAGGACGCTCGGACTCCTCGGGTACGGTGCGGCGGCCAGGGCCGTGGTGCCTCTCGCCCGGGCATTCGGACTGTCGGTGCTCTGCACGACCGGCGTGCCGGCGAGCCGGCGCGACGACGCCTCCGTGCGGTTCGTGGACCTGCCCGAACTCCTGGCCGCCGCGGACTTCCTCTCCCTGCACACCGCGCTCACCCCGGCCACCCGGCACCTGATCGACGCGTCCGCGCTCGCCCGCATGAGACCGACGGCGCACCTGGTCAACACCGCACGCGGCGCCATCGTCGACGAGGCGGCACTGGCCGACGCGGTACGCACGGGCCGGCTCGCCGGCGCCGCCCTCGACGTCGCCGAGACCGAGCCGCTGCCGGCGGACAGCCCCTTGCGCGACGTCCCCGGCATCACGGTCTACTCCCACCTGGCCGGGCAGACCGCCGAGGCCCGCCGGGCCGCCGGCCTGGACGGCGCCCGCGAACTGGTGGCCGCCCTGCGCGGACGTCCCCGGTCCTCGCTCAACGCACATCTGCTCCCGCCCGTACGGGCCGGTGACCACCGGGCCGTCGCGGAGCCGGCGGTACGAAGAACGATCAAGAGAAACGAGGACGAGATGACGAGCACGGCCGCGACCGGGGATCCCGCTCCGGGGGAGACCGTCAGGATCTTGACCCCCAGCGGAATGCTCGGGGCGGGTTTCCCGCCGGAGACGGTCGGCCGGGGGCTCGAGCTGGGGGCCGACGTGATCGCCGTCGACGGTGGTTCCACCGACTCCGGTCCGTACTATCTGGGCTCGGGCACACCGAAGACGGCCACCGCCGCCGTCGCCCGCGACCTGCGGATACTGCTGCGGGCCTCGGCCGACGCCGGCATCCCGCTGATCATCGGTTCGTGCGGCACGAGCGGCACCGACTCCGGCGTCGACTGGGTCGCCGGAATCGTCGACGGGATCCTCCGGGAGGAGAGCCTGGACCTGAAGGTCGCCCGCATCTACAGCGAGCAGACGGCCGCCGCCCTCAAGGAGAGCCTCAACGAGGGACGGGTACACCCGCTGGCACCGATGGGCCGGCTGGACGCCGCCACGCTGGACGACTGCAGCCACATCGTCGGTATGATGGGCCACGAACCCATCGTGGAGGCGCTGGCGGCCGGGGCCGACGTGGTGCTCGCCGGTCGCGCCACCGACACCGCCGTGGCCGCCGCGTACCCGTTGATGAAGGGAATGCCTGCGGGTCCCACCTGGCACGCTTCCAAGATCGTCGAGTGCGGTGGGCAGTGCACCACCGACCCGCGAGGGGGAGGCGTCCTCGCCACCATCGACCAGGACGGCTTCACCATCGAGCCACTGGACCCCTCCACCGCCTGCACACCGACGTCGGTGGCGGCGCACATGCTCTACGAGACGGTCGACCCGTTCCAGATGCGGGAGCCGGCGGGCACGCTCGTCGTCTCCGACGCGGTCTACACCGCGCTGGACCACCGCCGTGTCCGCGTCGAAGGGTCCCGCTTCGAGCTCGCCGGCCAGCACACGATCAAGCTCGAAGGAGCCCGCGTCACGGGCTACGAGACCATGTCCTTCACCGCCATCCGGGATCCGCGCATCCTCGCGCGGATCGAGGAGTGGCTCGCCCTGCTGGAGGAGGTCCTCGCCGGGCGCGTACGCCAGACACTGGGACTCGACCCTCCCGAGTACGCCGTGGACATCCGTCCGTACGGGTACAACGCCGTACTCGGAGCCATCGACCCGGCGGCCGGGCGGCCCCGGGAGGTCGGAGTGATGCTGCTGGTCAACGCCCCGGACCAGGCCACGGCCACCACGATCGCCAAGATCGCCAATCCGCTGATGCTCCACCTCCCGACCCATGACATGGACTACCTGCCGAGCCTGGCCTTCGCCACCTCACCCGCGGAGACCGAGCGCGGTCCGGCCTACGAGTTCGTGCTCAACCACGTCGTCGACGTCGACGAACCCACCGACATGTTCCGCATCGAGATCACCGAGGACGCCTCCCATGACCGATGAGCGCCGGCCCACGCTGGGCGAACTGGCCCAGGAAGTGCGTTCCAAGAACGCCGGCCCCTTCTGGGTCACCATGGAGCTCTTCATGTGCTCGGCCGAGGACTACGCGACCGTCGCGGACGAGGACTTCATCAACGAGGAGGTCATCGCGCGGCTGTACGAACTCGACCCGGCGGACGTCCAGATCTTCCGCATCCCCGTCCTCAACGTCGTCAAGATCTCCTTTCCCCGGCCGGTGGCCCAGGGCAGCCTGCGCGATCGGGATGTTCACGCGGGCCAGCACCACGTCCCCTTGGCGGCACTCGTACCCGCCTGAGTTTCGTGAGGGCGGCGTAGGGGCCTCGGAGAACGCGGACGGGGTTAGCGTGGGGTGACCGAGATTCCGTAGGTGTTGATCTTGCGGTAGATCGTCTCGCGCACGTCGTCGATCCGGTAACGCAGGGGCGGCACGGTCAGCGTCACCGGCAGGGCGCGCAGCAGGCCGGCCGGCAGTTCGGTGGCCACGGATGCGGTGGCGACGAGCCAGGGCCGCTCCGGATGCCCGGACTGTGAGGCCATCCATGCCATGACCGCCGCCAGCGCGGTGGGGGTGAAGCTCTCCGGGTGGCGGAGTACCACGGTGCGCCTCGCGGAGCCGTTGGAGGAGGCCTGGTCCAGGCGGGCCGTGGTGTCCTCGGGCCGGTCGGCGGGCTCGATCATGACGAGCGGCGCCTCGCGGTCGCGGGCGTGGTGCGCGGCTTCGGCGAGCGTCAGCTTGCCTGCGCCGGGTTCGCCCTCCACCAGCGTCCAGGTACCGGCCGGGCACCCTGCCATCAGGTCGGCGCACACCTTACAGAACGTGGTGGAGCCACCCGCGAGGCCCAGCGCGGCGGGACTGATCATCGGCCGGGGTGCGGGCCGTCGCGCCTCGAGGAGGTCGGCGGCCGGCCGGTTCGCCATGGTCAGGCCGTCGCCGACGGTGATGGCCGGCCGGCCGAACTTCCTGCCGATGGAAAGGAACTCGCGCATGAGGGCCCGCTCGCGCTCTGATCCCAGCTCCGCCAGCCGCTGCTCGACGGCGCTCGCGGCGTTGTGCGCCAGAGCGGGCACCAACGGCCCGGCGTCTTTGTGCCAGCAGCTGATGTTCAGCAGCCCGGCCAGCCGTCCGGTCAGCGGGTCCCGGATGGGCGCGCCGGCGCACGCTCCCCGGTGCAGCCGCTCGTTGAAGTGTTCGCTGCAGGGACGGCGTACAGCTGCGAGCGTCGCCATGATTCGACTATCCCGGCCCGCAGCCGGTCGGGTGACACTTCCTCCGCTTGCAGAAAACGTTCCCGGACCCGGGCCACACTGTCGGCCCTGATGTCGTCGACCACCCACCCCCTCCTTCCTTCCGATCTGCGGCATGGGCCCGTCTGTCGTCGCGCTCATCGGCATGGCCGGGCGTCGCGACCATTCGATGACGTCCCGTCGAAGGCCGCCCGCGCTCCCGATACTCGCGATGGGCCCGGCGGATGGCGGGCCCGGAGATGGCGATCTTCGGGATGTACGCGGCGGCGGGGCTGGTCTCGAGCATGGGCCTGACGTCCTCTTCAGCGTAGGTGGACATCAAAATCACGGTCGGCTGCCAGGCGGGTGCCGCCGCCATCAGCCGCCGCGTGAGGTCGAAACCGCTCTTCGGCCCCAAGTTGACGTCCACGAGGACGACGTCGGGCCGGTGCAGGCAGGCATGGCTGAGGGCCTCGTCGCTCTTCGAGGCAAGGCCGACCACGGTGATTCCCTCATAGCTGAGCACGTCGTTGACGGTGTGCAGGAAGTGACGGTTGTCATCGACGATGACGCAACGAATGGGTGTGCTCGTCGTACTCACAGGACCGTCCGGTACGTAAGAGCACAGCTGCTCGGCAGCCTGCGCCGCCGGAGGTGAGGTTCTAGGTCCCATAGATCCAGGTAAGCCCAGGATCCTCCCGGTGGGCGTCTCGTTCTGAGAATCCTGGCCGCCTCTAGGCCGACGGGCCGATCACGGTGGACCGCGAGGAGATCGTGGAGCCGCTACCTCCGCACGGTGTGAGGGGCATCAAGCGCCGGAGACGCCGTGGCCGACCATCGAGAGCGGGTCGACGACCGCGTCGAAGGTCTTCTCGTCGACGTGGCCGCTCGCCAGAGCGGCCTCTTTCAGGGTCTGGCCGTTGGCCAGCGCGGACTCGGCGATGTGCGCGGCGTTCTGGTAGCCGATGGTGGGGCTCAGCGCCGTGACCAGCATCAGGCTCTCGTTCACGTACTGCGTGATCTTGTCCCGGTTGAGCTCGGTGCCGCTGACGGAGAAGGTGCGGAACTTCTCCATTCCGTCGGCGAGGATGCGCGCGGAGTGCAGGAAGTTGTTGATGATCAACGGGCGCATCGCGTTGAGCTCGAAGTTGCCCTGGCTTCCGGCGAAGGCGACTGCGGTGTCGTCGCCGAGCACCTGGATGGCGATCATCACGATGGCCTCGCACTGGGTCGGGTTGACCTTGCCCGGCATGATCGAGGACCCCGGCTCGTTCTGCGGCAGCAGCAGTTCGGCGAAGCCGGTGCGTGGTCCGGAGGCCAGCCATCGCATGTCGTTGGCGATCTTCATCAAGGCGACGGCGAGCCCGCGAAGCGCGCCGTGAGCCCGCACCATCGGGTCGAGCGACCCCTGTGCCATGAACTTGTTCGGCGCCGTGACGAACGGTATGCCGGTCAGCTCGGCGATCCGCGCCGCGACGTCATGGCTGAACCCTTTCGGGGCGTTCAACCCCGTCCCGACGGCGGTGCCACCGAGTGCCAGCTCCAGGAGGCCCTGCCGGGCGTGGTCGATCTCCTGGACGCAGGCGCGTAGCTGGGCGGCGTACCCGGACCATTCCTGCCCGACGGTCAGGGGGACGGCGTCCTCGAGATGGGTCCGCCCGATCTTGACGACCTCCTTCCACTGGTCGGCCTTGGCCTCGATCGTGGTCGCGAGCTCTTCGGCCTGCGGGAGCAGGTGGTCGTCGATCATCCGTACGGACGCGAGGTGCATGGCGGTGGGGAAGCTGTCGTTGCTGGACTGCCCCATGTTGACGTCGTCGTTCGGGGCCACCGGCTCCTGCGTGCCGAGCGCGCCGTCCAGGAGCTGTGACGCCCGGTTGGCGATCACCTCGTTGAGGTTCATGTTGCTCTGGGTCCCGGACCCGGTCTGCCACACGTACAGCGGGAAATGATCGTCGAGGGCGCCGTCGATCGTTTCTTCGGCGGCCCGTACGATCGCCCGGACCTTCCAGCCGGGCAGCCGCCCGGCGGCGCCGTTGACCAGTGCCGCCGCCTTCTTCACGTAGCCGTAGGCGTGATAGACCTCCTTCGGCATCCGGTCGTCCCCGATCGAGAAGTGGATCAGGGAGCGTTGTGTCTGCGCGCCCCAGTAGCGGTCCGCCGGCACGTCGACCGTGCCCATGCTGTCGAACTCCTGACGCCGCCCAGACGCGTCGATGCCGACGGGAACGTCCCTCATTTTCGGATGCGATCTCATGGTTGTGTCTCGCCGGTCGGAAGTTCGCCGGTGTACACCGGCTGCCACATCGCCTGCTGGACGGCCTGGATGAGGTTGTCGTGCGACTTCGTCGCCACTCCGTCCGCGACGGCGGCCTTCGCCACGGCCACGGCGACCGTGGCCGAGGACGCCCGCAGGTCGTCGACCGGAGGCAGCAGGCCGGCGCCGGGTTCGGACACGTCGACCTGGCCGGCCACCGCCTCGGCCGCGGCCAGCAACATGGTGTCGGTGACGTGCCTGGCTCCTGAGACGATGGTGCCCAGGCCCAGGCCTGGGTAGAGGAGCGCGTTGTTGGCCTGGCCGATGGTGTAGGTGACGCCGTCGTACTCGACCGGCGGTACCGGGATACCCACGGCGATCAACGCCCGGCCGCCGGACCAGGGCACCGCGTCGGACGGCATGACCTCGATGCGGCTGGTGGGGTTCGACAATGGCAGCAGGATGGGACGCTCCGTGCCCTTCGCGAGAGTCCTGACGACATCCTCGGTGAACGCGTTGTGCGCGGTCGAGGTGCCGATGAGGATGGTCGGTCTGACCTGCTCGATGGTGGTGAGCAGGTCGATCTCACCGTCGGCCCAGGAACCGACCTCGGACTTCGGGCGGGCGTAGACCTGCTGGTAGTCGGGCAGGCCGGCCATGTCGTCGGTCACCAGCCCGTGGATGTCGACGAGCCAGATGTTGCTCTTCGCCTCGCCGGCCGTGGCCCCGTCGCGCAGCATCGCCGCGTGGATCTGGTCGGCCATGCCGGTGCCCGCGGTGCCGGCGCCGAATACGACGAGCCGCTGCTCGGCCCAGCGTCCTCTCGTCACCCGCAGGGCGGCGAACACCGCGGCCATGACGATGGCGCCGGTGCCCTGCATGTCGTCGTTGAAGACGCGGTACTTCGCCGCGTTGCCGACCAGGATTCGCCGCGCGTTCGACGGTCCGAAGTCCTCGAAGTGCAGCAGAGCGTCCGGGAACAGCCGGGACGCGGTTTCCAGGTAGAGCGCGACGAAGTCGTCGTAGCGCTCTCCGGTGACCCGCGCGTGGCGGTTGCCGAGATAGTACGGGCTGTTGAGGAGCTGCTCGTTGTCCGTACCGACATCGAGGTTGACCGCGATGACCCGGTCGGGGTCGATGCCGGCTGCGGCCGTGTAGACGGCCAGCTTTCCGATCGAGATGTCGGTGCCGTTCACGCCCCAGTCTCCGATGCCGAGGATCTCCTGGGCGTCGGAGACCACGATGAGGTCGACGTCGCCGGTACCGAGTCCAAGCGACGCGAACGAGGCCTCGACGTCCTCCGGCCGGTCGATCGACAGGTACACGGCGCGGGAGTCGCGGAAGTCGGTGGACCACTGCTGGATGGCCTCGCCCACGGTGGGGTCGTACACCACCGGCAGCAGCTCGGTGAGGTGGTCGACCAGGAGCCGGTAGTAGAGCACCTGGTTCTGGTCGTGGAGCTCGTTGAGGTAGATGTACTTGTGCAGGTCCGACGGCTGGTCACGCAGCTGCGCGTACGCGCGGGCGGCCTGCTCGTCGAGGGTCTCCACGGCGGCCGGCAGCCGGCCGGTGATGCCGAGTTCGGCACGCTGGTCCAGCGTGAACGCGGTGCCGCGGTTACGAAAGCGATCTTGTAGCACGGTGGTCCTGGTGGGCATCGTCCCCCCTGGCGCTGAGATTCTTTCGTTGTGTGGCGCGATCCCGCGTACCGGGCCGGCCGGGGCTCGCCTTACTCGGAGACCGGGGTCTCAGGTTCCATGTCGTACGAGGCCTGAATCTGCCTGGGCCGGGTCCTGAGGCCGTCCGAGACCTTTCGTTCCCAGGGAACCTGCTGGAGGTTCTTGGTCTCCTCGATCATCGACTTGGGTTCGAGGTTGCGGAAGGTGTCGACCTCGCCCGCGGCGACCGCCGTCAGCGTGGCGTACACCGGCTCGGGATCGAACTGCGGCCGGGGGAACGCGAGCTTCGCGTAGTCGAACATCCGCTCGGACGCGTCGTCCTCCCAGCTCTGCCACGTCTGGAACATCCGGTCGTTGAAACCGGTCAGGAACGGCCCCGGATTGACGGTGGCGACCTCGATACCGGACTCCTGCAACTCGTAGGCCATGGTCTCGGCGATGGCCTCGATGGCGTGTTTGGAGGCGGAGTAGAGGCCGGTGAAGGGATTGACGTTGAGACCCTCGCGAGAGGAGACCCACACGACGCGTCCGCTGCCTCGCTTGACCATCTGCTTGGCGATGCCCTGCGTCAGCAGGAGCGGGCCGATGACGTTGACCTCGAACTGCCGGCGCATGTTCTCCGCCGGGACGTCCACCGTCGAGCCACCCTCGCCCACCCCGGCGTTGTTCACCAGGATCTCGACACCCCACGCCAGGGCTTTCCTGCGGTCGCCTTCGTCGGTGACGTCGAGCTTCTCGACCTGAAGGTTCACGCCCCGCTCGGCCGCCTGACGCTTGAGCGTCTGCACCTGAGCCCAGATCTCGACCGACGCGATGACGTCAAAGCCCTTCTCCGCGAGACGCATCGCCGCTTCATGCCCGAAACCCGTACCCGATCCGGTGATCAGTACTTTCGTCACTGTGCGCTCCTTATCCGCCGTGCCTCACCATGCGCGGTGTCAGCACTTGGGCTCGCCGAGGCATGCCGGATCGGCTGGAGTGCGCGGTATCGCCGGTCGTACGGTCAGGACCGGAGGGCATAAGGGACGATCTGGTCGGTCGTCATCGCCGTGCATCACCAGGACCGGCACAGTGATCTTCTTGATATTCAGTATAGTTCCGGCGCGAACGCGCGGTTGTAGTGGGCGTTCGCTGCGCCCACCATCGCCCTGGCGCCGCCGGCACCGTACCGGCCCGGCTTGCGCGGATCCCTGATCGTCAGGTGTGGCTGATGATCACTTTGCCGAAGCCGCCGCCTGATTCGCAGTACTTGAAGGCGTCGGGTACCTGCTCGAACGGGAACACCTGGTCGATCACGGGACGCAGCCGGTGCGTCTCGACAGCGCGGTTCAGCTCGAGGAAGTGGGCGCGGCTGCCGGTGGCGACACGGCGCAGCGTCGCACCCGCCATGAACAGGGTCGCGGGGTCGATGGGGGTGGTCCCCTCGGTGCCGGACAGCCAGTAGCCGGCGAAGGCCACCTCGCCGCCTGGTGCGACGGACTTCAGCGACTGCTCCAGCGGTCCCGTCGCATCGACGACGCGATCGACACCGAGGCCATCGGTCAGGGCACGTACCTCTTCGGCCCAGCCGGGATTCTCCCGGTAGTTGATCACCTCATCGGCCCCGAGCGCCCTCAGTCGCTCGGCCTTGGCGGCGTTGGACGTGGTGACCAGCACCCGGGCGCCGGCCAGCTTGGCGAACCGTAGGACGAACAGTGACACGGCTCCCGATCCGAGTGTCAGCACGGTCGCACCGGGATGTAGCGCGCTGCCGGTGGTCAGCGCGTTCCAGGCGGTCACCGCCGCCAACGGCAGCGCTGCGGCCTCCTCGAACGACAGGTGCTCAGGGACAGGCACGACGCCGCCCTCGTCCAGCACCGCGTACTCGGTCAGAACTCCGTCGATCATGGTGCCGAGTTGTGCGGCGTTCTCGCGCCTGAACGGGCCGTCCAGCCAGCGCGGGAAGACGGTGGCCGCCACGCGGTCACCCGTCTTGACCCGGCTGACGTCCTCGCCGACGGCCACGACCTCGCCCGCCCCTTCACAGCCGGGCACCACCTTGGGCCTGATGGGCAGCACATAGTTGTCGGCCAGTACCAGGAGGTCACGTGAGCCGATCGAGTTCGCGCGGATCTTGACCACGACCTGCCCGCGCCCCGGTTCGGGCTCGTCCTGATCGTGGACCGTCAGCCCGGCGAGGCCACGACCCGGCTCAAGGCGATAGCTCTTCATTGAACGGCCTTCCTACTCGTGGTCTGAACGAAGGTCGCCCCGCGACGGCAGCACGGGGAGCCGGCCGGGCCACTTCGGCCCGGCCGTTCTTCGGGGCACGATCGTGCTGAGTCGCCAGGGCATTCGGCAATTCCCCCGAGGGAATCGCCAGTGTCACGGGAGGGCGGGTAGAACTGAGCGGTGAGCAGCACAACCGTTGGTGCGGAGCTGAGACGCTGGCGCGCGGTTCGGCGGCTCAGCCAGCTCGAACTGGCCGCGCTGGCGGGCACGACCCAACGTCATCTGAGCTTCATCGAAAGCGGCCGCTCCCGGCCGGGGCGCGCGATCGTGATCCGGCTGGCCGAGTCGCTCGGCCTGTCGCTGCGGGAGCGCAACGACCTGCTCATGACGGTCGGCTACGCGCCGGTGTTCACCGAGTCGGGCCTGGATGAGACGGCACTGCGCCCGGTCCGCGTCGCCCTCGAGCAGATCCTGCACGGCCACCTGCCGTACCCGGCCCTCGTCATCGCACCGTACGGACGGGTGGTGGCGGCCAACGACGCCGTCGAGGTGTTCACCGAGGACGCGTCACTCGAGCTGCTCGAACCGCCGGTCAACATGCTGCGGCTCATGCTCCACCCGCAGGGAATGGCGGCCAGAGTAGGAAATCTGGACGAGTGGGGCAGACACGTTATCGATAACCTTCGCGCCAGGGCACGGCGGAGCCCGGACCCGCGCCTGGACGATTTCGTCGCCGAGCTGGCCGAATATGTTCCCCAGGCCCCGGTCGGCCCCGAACACCTCGGCTTTTCCGTGCCGATGCGGCTGGCGTCGGCGGACGGAGAACTGCGCCTGATCACCACGCTGACCTCGTTCGCCACCGCGACCGACATCACGCTCGCCGAACTCCACCTGGAGGCGTTCCTGCCCGCCGACCAGACCACTGCCGAACTGCTGCGGGTCCGAGCCGAGCGGTACCGAAACGGCAGGACGACGGCCGCGAGCCGCCGGTGATGCTGACGACGTGATCTGGGGCATCGCCGATCAGCGACCGGCTCCGAGCCATCTGTGAAAAGGCTTCGCGCTCGACGCGCTTCGCGGGGCGGCGTCCGTCCGGGCCGACGACACCGCCCCGAGGTCCACGCGTGTCAGGACTTGGACTTGTCCTTGTCCTGCTTCCACGACATCGGCCCGGGCAGGTCGTACCGGTGCGCACGGGACCGGGAGTTCCACGACCATCGTCCGACCTTGATGGTCCACGACGACATGCCATTCTCGGTGAAGTTGAAAACCAGGGGGCCGAACCTCTTACGCTTACGGAACATCAGACCCATCGCTGTGCTCCCTTCATAGTTTCGTCCAGGGTGCCGCAGCAATGCCCGATGGGCAGGTCGTCAAACCACAACGCCGTGGCCGCCCGCGATACTTCGCCTTTCACCTGCTCACACCTTCGAACGTTGTTGAGATCCCGAGTGCGGTTTAATCGTTTGTCGGCCGCGACGCGCATCGCCGATGATTGCGGCCATGGCCACGACCCGGCGAGCCGACATGTTCACCGCGGACGGCACGCCGTCTGACGACGATGCGCGTGAGAACGGACCGACGCTGGGGGACGAGCGCACCACGCTGGTCGAATCCCTGCGCTGTCAGCGCCTCACGCTGGAGATGAAATGCGCGGGTCTCGACGCGGAGGCCATGGCGCGGCGCTCCGTCGAGCCGTCGACGATGTCGCTCCTTGGGCTGGTGCGGCACCTGGCCGAGGTGGAGCGGGCGACGTTCCGGGTGCTGATGTCGGGACAGGACGTGCCCCGGCTGTTCTGCTCCGACACCGATCGCGACGGTGACTTCGATGGCGCGGTCGCCGATCCCCAGGTGGTCGCGGAGGCTTGGGACGCGTGGCGTACGGAGGTGGACTTCGCGACACGGTTCGTCGCCGAGGCGCGCAGTCTCGACATCACCGGCGACGATCCATTGAATCTGCATGGCAGCGGGGGAGGGCCGATGTCGCTGCGCGTGGTGCTGGTCGGACTGATCGAGGAGTACGCCCGTCACATGGGCCACGCCGACCTGTTGCGCGAGCGGATCGACGGACGTATGGGCCAGTGACGAGCGTCCGTTCTGTCCGGCCGTCCTGGTCGTCGCGGCGCGGGCGCCCCGAATTCCCGCGCCCGGCCGGCGGGGTGGATTAATTTCCGATCGGAGGCTTCCAGCGAACTGCCAGCAATGATTCGCCTACGGGGGAGGCCGCTTACAGAAAATATAATGTCGGCGGCATAAGGTCCCAGCACTCCGTGACGAAGGTATTGCCAAGGCTCTGGGGGCCCGTCTACGATCACCCATGATCAGTCAGATCGATGGCTGGCCGGCGTAACGGCCAACTGCGACGATGCCGAAACGCCATGGATCGCCGGCCTAGAGAGGATGGTCAGGATGGACATCGAAATCCGTAAGCTGGACCAGATCGAGACGACGAGTTTCTGCGCCACCGAAATGTGACGCACGAGCAGGTTTAGATCACGGGTCGCGACGGCAATGTCGCGACCCGTGACTTCGAAAATCTTCGGATGCTCGATGTTCAATCACTGGGGCTTTTCATTGAGTCATCCGCTCGACAGATCTGGTGTGCGCCTTTGATGCAGACAGACGAGGACAGGGTCCGCTCATTGCCCCACCTTCCTCGAGTAAAGCCCGAACATCAACCGTACAGAACGATTGACGGCCACATACGCTTGGGACGCGGGCTCTTCGGTATAGCGGCAGAGATCAAGGACCCCTCAGGCCGGATCTGGGAACTCCTTGAGGCCATGAACGGCTCTCGCACCATCCCGCAGATCGTCGAATTGATGTCCTCGGGCGAGCGGCCACCGGTCACGGCGCCGCAGATCATGGACACGATCGAGTCCTTGTTCCAAGCGGGACATCTCGAAGACGCGAACAGCCTGGAACCCGAGACGCTCTCCCCGCGTGAACGGGAGCGCTACGGCCGCGGTCACGCCTACTTCCGATGGGTGGACACGCTGCCCCGGAAAGGCTCCTGGGACGTGCAGTTGAGGCTCCGCGACGCGCGCGTGGTGGTGGTCGGTGTCGGTGGTGCCGGGGGCGCGGCGGCTCAGGGTCTGGCCGCGACCGGAGTGGGGCATCTGCACTGCGTCGACTCCGACATCGTGGAGTTGTCGAACCTCAACCGGCAGGTTCTTTATAACGAGGATGACCTCGGCAAGCCGAAGGTGGATGTCGCGGTCGCCCGACTGGGCCGGTTGAACTCAGATATCAAGATCACAGGCGAGCGAAGCACCGTGCGCGGCCAGGCCGACCTGGAGGCTCTGGCGGAAGACTGCGACGTGCTCGTCCTGGCCGCCGACCGACCGGAGATCATTCGCACCTGGGCCAACCGTGCCTGTCTGGCCAAGAACGTTCCGTGGGTCGGCGGTGGATATCACGGCGCACTACTGACGGTGGGCGTCTTCAAGCCGGGCGACGGTGCTTGCTGGGAATGTCTGAAGCTCGCAGAGGCGCGCCGACCGGAAATGTCGATCTTCAGACCGGAAGACGAGTCGTCTTTCGGCACGCAGACACCCGGGCATCCGGTGACGGCGGCCTCGGCCGGGATGGCGGGCCTCCTCATGACACACGCGGCCATCTCCCTGCTCACAGGGGTGCCGGCCCTGCCGGCCGGACGTGTCTACGGCATGAATCTGGTCGCGTTGACCGACCCCGTACTCGTCTCTCACCCTCGCCAACCCGGCTGTCCCGCCTGCGGGACGACCTAGAATGACTCAGCCGGAGTTGCCTCTCGCCAGGAATGACTCGGCAGTTCGCCTGCACTCCCTCCGCTCTCGCCAGGACGGGCAAGAGTGGATCATCGGTCGGGCCGAGACCGGGACCTTCATCGCCATCCCGCAGATCGGCATGCAGGTCATCGAGGGCATCCAGCATGGGCGACCGCTCGACGACATCCGGCAGGACATCGAGTCGCGCAGCGAACAGTCCGTTGACGTGGTCGCTTTTGTGAATCAGCTGGTCGACCTCGGCTTTGTGGCCGCAGTGGACGATCATGATGTCGGGCAACCCCCTCCTCAGAAACCCTCCCTTCCCTGGCTGCGACCGCGTCACGTCCGCTGGACCCTCAGCCCGATCCTGGCCGCGCTGATGGCCACGGTGGTGATCGCCTCTCTCGGAGTGATCGCCTGGGATCCGGGCGTGTTCCCGAGTTACCGAGAGATGTTCTGGACCGACCACGAGAGTCTGATTCTGCTCAGCCAGGCCCTTGTCGCATGGGCCCTCATCCTCGTCCATGAGATGGGCCACCTGGCCACGGCACGGGCCGCCGATGTTCCGGCGCACATCAGACTGGGGACTCGGCTGCAGTTTCTTGTCGCTCAGACCGATGTCAGCGGCATCTGGACGGCGCCACGGAGACATCGATTCACCGTCTACGGCGCGGGGATGGCGATCGACCTCACAATAGCCTCACTCGCCATCCTTGCCATCAAGACATTGCAGGTCATGGGCATCGACGCCCCATCGGCTCTGCCGATCATCGTACTGATGATCTCATCGATGCTTCCCCTGCAGTTTCTCGTCTTCATGCGAACGGACGTGTACTTCCTCCTCCAGGATCTGGCGAGATGCCGGAACCTCTACGCGGACGGATCCGCGTACGTTCGTGACGTCGCCGCCCGCCTCACACGGCGACGCGGCGAATCGGGAAGCCCCGCCATACTGCGGCTCCCCAGGCATGAGCAAGTGGCCGTTCGCTGCTATGCCGTATTGCTCGTCCTCGGCACGAGCGTTTGCCTGCTTGTCGTCAGTGCCATAACCATCCCGACCTATATCAGGTTGATCGCTGATTCCATTCACACTTTTCTGGTCACCGAATCCATGGGCGCGGCAGCGGAAGCGGCCGTGGTCATTCTCATTGTGGCGGGATTCCAGGTGGTCTGGATTTCCGCCTGGTGGCGCAGGCACGGTGAACGCGTCCGCCAATGGTTTAGACGGACCGGACCGCATACCCGCATGACCAGGACGAGTCCTTCCTGAGAAGGTATTGCCAAGACTCTGAGGCGCATCTACGATCACTTATGATCAGTTGAATCCAGGGCCGCCAACGTAATGGCAAACTCGCAATACCGCCGCGGCCCGCCGGCCTGGAGAGGATATGTCAAAATGGACGTAATCGAAATCCGCAAGCTGGACAAGCTCGAAACAACAGGTTTCTGCGGCGACAACGCCTAAGGGCACGAGTAAGGCGAATCACAGGTCGCGACGGCAATGTCGCGACCTGTGATTCGAAGCATTTCAGACGCTAGGGCCTGTCTCGAAGTCTGATGTGTGGCGGTGTGTCGTGGCCTCTAAGCAGTGAGGTCTCCGGTAGAGGGTTCATCGACCAAGAAGAACCTGTAATCCGGAGACCTCGTGGCCACCCTAGCGGTGACGAGGCGGTTCGACCTGAGTGGTGAGCAGTCGGCGCGGCAGCAGCGGGTCGGCCGCACGGCCCTGCCACACCGCGAAGATGACCAGCAGCACCACCCCGGCGGCGAGGAGACCCCAGGTCGAGGCGGTCGACCATGAGTTCATGGCCGCGCCGGAGAACCCATAGACCAGGCAGAAGACGCCGCCGGAGACGGTGACCACGCCGCCCCAGTCGAGGCGGGCGCCGGGCCGGCGCGGGTGGTGCTTGAGCAGCACCGCGCCGCCGGCCAGGGCGAGCCCCGCGAACACCAGGTTGATGTAGAGGCACCAGCGCCACGACAGGTACTCGGTCAGTGTCCCGCCGAGCAGCAGGCCGACCGCGCTGCCGGCGCCGGCGCCCGAACACGCCGGACGCCTTGCCCTCCTCCTTCGGGTCGCTGAACGTCGTGCTCAGCAGGGCGAGAGCGGCCGGGGGGAGCATCGCCCCGAACACGCCTTGGCAGGCCCGCGCGGTGACGAGCATCGCGAAGCCCACCGACGCGCCGCCACCGCGGAGGCCGGCTGGTGGCCTTCACCGAGGACGGGACGCTCACCGACGAGTCGATCGGCGTAACCCCCATGCAGGACGGCACACGCCCGCCGGACATCGTCTTCGCGGGAGAGCCCGCCGTCGCCACCCGGGTGGTATGCCTGGAAACATGGGGCCGACACTCGGAGGCCTGCGGCTGAGCAGGCGGTGGATCGAGGATCCACCGGGAAGGAGTGGCGTGATGACCTCAGAGCCCAACGACTGGAACGCGAAGACCATCGCCGAGTTCCGTGCGAACGGCGGCCAGGTGAGTGGCAACTTCGAAGACGCCCCCATGGTGCTGGTGCATCACCGGGGCCGTAAGAGCGGACGTGAGTACGTCAACCCGATGATGTACCTGCCGGACGACGGTGACGGCGACGGCGACGTGATCTACGTGTTCGCCACCAAGGCCGGCGCGCCGTCGAACCCGGACTGGTACTACAACATCGTCGCGGCCGGGACGGCCGTCATCGAGCGTGGCACCGAGACCTACCAGGTCCAGGCACGCGACCTGGCCGGTGAGGAGCGCGACCGGATCTACGCCGAACAGGCCCGCCGCTACCCGGGCTTCGCCGAGTACGCACGCAGCGCAGAGGGCATCCGCACGATCCCCGTGCTCGAGTTCCGACGCACCTGACCGCACCTGACCGCGCCGACCGCCTCGTCGGCATCCCGCACGGATGTCTCCTGACCGGCGGTCTTTCCACGCGGACGGGGTCATGTTGAAAAGGCTCTGTTCCGGTGATGTGTAAACAATCGGGCGATCTTTGGGGAAATGCTTGATGAGTGGCCGCGAATGAGCGATCCTTCGATCTGGTCGAGGGAAGGAGAGCTCTTTCGCGTGCTGGCGTCAGTCCTGCTGATCCTGATGGGCGATGCCACCCCGGCTGCCGCGGTGATCCCGGGGCCGGCCAGTGCGGGGAGTGTGGAACAGCGCGTATGCCGCCCCTTGTTTCTTCGACTTACGAGGAGCGCCCATGCGCCGTACAGTACGTCTCATCGTCGCCGCCGTCAGCGCGGCTCTGATCCTCTGCTGGGGAGTGCCGTCCGAGGCGGCGAGTCTCCCGGCCCCCGTCTCGTGTTCCGGCTGCTGGAAGCCGGCGTTGAACACGAGCTGGCAGTGGCAGTTGTCCGCGGTGCCGTCCGCGCCGTATCTCGACGTCACCATGTACGACATCGACGGCTTCGACGCCACCGCCGGTAACGTGTCACAGCTGCACTCCACCAAGTCCGGTCGCAAGGTCGTGTGCTACATCAGCGCCGGCACGTATGAGAACTGGCGACCGGACGCCGGCGACTTCCCCAGCAGCGTGCTCGGCAGCGACGTCGACGGCTGGGCGGGCGAACGCTGGCTGGACGTCCGGCAGTACACCGGAACGCTCGGCACGGTCCTGAAGAAGCGCATGGACATGTGCAAGACCAAGGGCTTCGACGCCGTCGAGTTCGACAACGTCGACGGCTACACCAACGACTCCGGATTCCCGCTCACCGCGAACGACCAGCTGAAGTTCAACTCCTGGCTGGCGAACGAGGCTCACAACCGCGGGCTGTCGGTCGGGCTCAAGAACGACATCGACCAGCTCCAGTCGCTCCAGCCGTACTTCGACTGGGCCCTCAACGAGGAGTGCTGGACGTACGGCGAGTGCACCACCGCGGACACCGGCTATGGCTATGACAAGTACGTGGCCGCCGGGAAGGCCGTCTTCAACGTCGAGTACACCCTCGCGACCTCCAAGTTCTGCTCCAAGGCCAACGCCCAGAATTTCAACTCCCTGAAGAAGAAGCTCAGCCTGGACGCCACCCGGACACCCTGCCGCGGCGTCTGACCCACCACACCGGCCGGCGGCCGGCCCCGAGAATCCTCGGGCCGGCCGCCGGTCCTGTGCGCTACGGCCGGCATGACAACGGCGGGAAGACGCTCTGATCATCAGGGCAGGTGATGAGGCTTGCTCAGGTTGCCCGTTTCCGTCCGGAAGTGCGGGAGGTTGACTGAAAGATCGGCTGGCCGGTCACCCGGCAGGGGAGGCTCATCGTTCCGGTGTTCATCAGGGCCTGGCGGACGACGGCGGCGGAGGAGAACGACGCCGACCGGAGCGATCACCGCCCGGCGGAGGAGCAGGGCGCGGCCGAGACGCCGCCGGCCTCCCCGGTGGCGGACGATTCCCTGACCGCGCGGCGACCGCAGCCTGGCCCGTCCGGTCCCAGGCTCAGGCTCAGGCGGCGGCTGTCGTGGATCTGGTCGTTGGTCCGCCGTACCGTCGCGCAGTCCTGGTCGGACCGGGTGCTGGGGCTGGCGGCCGAAGCCGGGTTCTGGGCGCTGCTGTCCCTCACTCCGCTGCTGCTGGTCCTGGTCGCCACGATCGGTTACCTGACCCCGCTGTTCGGCGCGGACGTCGCGACCGAAGCCGAGGCCCGGATCCTCGCCGCGGCCGGGCACGTGCTGGCGCCGTCGGCCGTCGAGGAGATCATCAAGCCGGTGCTCACCGACGTGCTGCGGCACGGTCGCAGCGGGATCATCTCGCTCGGATTCGTCATGGCGCTGTGGACCGGATCGGCGGCGATGAACACTTACGTCAACGCCATCACCATCGCCTACGGCATGCGTGACGTCCGCTCCGCCGTGCACGCCCGCGTGCTGGCCTTCACCCTCTACCTCGGGGCGCTGGTCACCGGGACCATCACCCTTCCGCTGCTCATCGCCGCGCCCGGCTGGATCATCGCGGCCACTCCAGGACGGGCCCACGGCGCGCTCACCCCGGTGGTGAGCTACGGCTACTGGCCCGTCCTCATCCTGATCTGCACCGGACTGCTGGTCACGCTCTACCACCTGGCCGTGCCCGTGCGCGGCCGATGGAGCCGTGAACTGCCCGGCGCCGTCGTCGCCATGCTGTTGTGGCTCGCCGGCAGTCTCCTGCTGCGGCTGTTCCTGACCACCGCCATCGCCCACAATCCCGCGTACGGGGTCCTGGCGGCGCCCGCCGCGGCCCTGCTGTTCCTGTACGTGACCGCGCTGGCGGTGCTGCTCGGAGCCGAGCTCAACGCCCAGATCAGCCGACCGCGACCTCTCCGATGAGGTCGCGTCGGCCGATCCGTGGTCAGGCGCCGTACGCCTGGAACTCCCAGAGCGAGTAGCCGTACTGGGTCGTCCGCGCGGTGCCGTACATCCGGATGTAGCGGCCCGATCCGCTCACGTTGAGATTCTGCACGCCACCGGTGCCGGTCGTGGTGGAGTAGATGGTGGTCCAGGTGGTCCCGTTGCCGGAGACCTGGATCTGGAACGCGGTGGCGTACGCCGCCTCCCAGTTCAGGGTCACCCCGCAGATGGACCGTGTGCTGCCGAGGTCGACCTGAAGCCACTGGGGATCACTGAAGCCCGACGACCAACGGGTGCCGAGGTTCCCGTCCACCGCGCTCGACGCCGGGAAGGCCGCCGATTCCGCCGACGACGCGGTGGCGGTCCTGCCCTGGGCGAGGTTCGTCGTCGAACAGGCGCCGCCGGAGGTCACCGTCCAGCCGAACGAGGCCGAGCCGCTGGCGCCGGTGGCGTCCTTGGCGGTCACGGTGACGTTCGAGGTGCCGGCCGTCGTCGGCGTTCCGGAGATCAGGCCGGTCGAGGAGTTGATCGACAGCCCCGCGGGGAGGCCGCTCGCGCTGTAGGTGAGCGTCTGGCCGGACGCCGAATCGGTCGCGTGAACCTGCAGGCTGACCGCGGCGCCGGCGGTCGAGCTCTGACCGCCCGGGCTGGTCACGGTCACGGTGTTGCCGGTGCCGCCGGAAGGCAGGGTCCACTGCTGCTGCGCGGAACCGGTACAGGCCTCGATGTCGAGCCGGGACCCGGTATTGCCGCCGGGATCGGTCAGGCACAGGCCGGAGTTGGGATTGAGGAACGTGCCGTTGGCCTGATGGTTCCAGACCTGGGCGTTCGTGCCGTTGCAGGGATACCAGTCGACATTGGTGCCGCTGGTCGTCCCGGCGCTGACCACGTCGAGGCAGCCGCCCTGGACCCGTACGGTGTTGTCGCTGTACGTCGACCAGACCTCGCCGGCGCTCCCGTTGCACGCGCTGAGGCCGATCGGGTTCCCCTCGGTGTTCAGCGAGTTCTGGTTCGTCAGGCACAGGCCGTTGATGCCCTTCACCGCACCCGTCGCGGTGGCCGTGGCGGTGGGGGTGGAGTTGCCGCCCTGCTCGTACACCGCCACGTAGCCGACGCTCATCGAGGCACCGGAGGTGGTGGCGGAGGTCGGCGTCGTGCAGCCGCATATCCCGTCGGGGTAGTTGCCCCCGATCGCCAGGTCCCAGATGATGAAGAACCCGTGGTCGATGGCCTGCTGCCAGGCGGCGGTGCCGACCGACGCCTCGGTGATGGTGCTCTCCACCGTGTCGTCCATGAGGAACTGCAGCGTCTCGGCGCTGGTGTTCGTACGGTCGATGATCACCGAGTACGTGTGGTAGCCGGTCTGGCAGGTCGAGGCGGTGTTCGGGCAGGAGATCAGCCCATGCCCGGGGCTGTTGGCCGAGTCGTGCAGGGTCTGCGAGGCCTGGTTCAGGCCGTTGACGTCCTCCATCATGTCGATCTCACCGGAGCCGGGCCAGCCGCCTCCGGCGCGCATCGGCGAACCCAGGGCCCAGAACGCGGGCCAGTACCCCAGGCCGTTCGCCGGGTTGGGCTGCTGGATCGACGCCGTCATCTCCATCTTGCCGCCGGGCGGCGCCTGGAAGTCGTCGCGCGTGCTCTCGAGCCGGGCCGAGGTCCACGTGCCGCCGTTGTTGATGGCCTTGAGCACCAGGTGCCCGTTCCCGTCCAGGTACGAGTTGGCGGTCGAGCTGGTGGTCTGCTCCTTCTCGCCCGTGCCGAAGCCGGTGCCGATGTCGTAGAACCAGTTCGCCGACGAGGGCGGTGACCCGGCGGTCCCGGCGAAGTTGTCGCTGAACACGGTCGACCAGCCGGACGGGGGCGGGGGTACGGGGTCGGCGTACGCGGAGGGGGCGCCGACGACGGCCGCGGTCACGACGCCGCTCAGGCAGGCGCCCACGAGCGCCATCATGGCCAGGACCGATCGGCGCCTGAGCGAGCGACCGCGGGATACGGATGGGATCACCCGTGCCCCGATGTACCGGGCAACGGACCCCATCGGCCCGATCACCATCCTGTTCCACGACCGCACGAACCGATTCGGAAATGGTGCCGGTGACATAGGGGTCTCCTGAGTGGCGAGGCGGGGGGAGCTCCTCAGAGAGCGCTCTATCAGCCGTAGATTCGTCTCGTGACGCCCTTCTGTCAAGACTAAATTTAAGGGTCATATCAATCGGGGCCGTTTCCGGCCGGGCCTGGAGATGGTGCAAGGGTTCCCGAAGGGGCCACAGTGGGGCTCCGGCCGACGTACCCCGATGGGAGCCTCCGTGTCGTACAAGCGCGACCACAGGTCCGACCACGCCCGCACCGCGCGCCATCCGTCCGCGCGCGTGGCCGTGTTCGTCACGCTGCTGATGGCGATCGCCGCCGGTCCGGGCTCGGCCGCCCCGGCCTCGGCCGGCGCCCGAGCCGATGACCATGCGGCCGCGCACCCGAGCGGGAATCCGTGGCTGCACCGGCGGTTCTTGAACATGGCGCATGCCGGCGGTGAGAACGAGGCGCCCGCCGACACGTTGTACGCGTTCAAACGGGCGGTCGCGCTCGGCGCCGACATGGTGGAGCTGGATGTCGAGTCGACCGCGGACGATCGGCTGGTGGTGATCCACAACTCGTCGGTGGACGCGACGACCAGCGGCACCGGCCTCGTACGCGATCTGACGTACCGCCAGGTGAACGCTCTGGACGCGGCGTACAACTTCGTCCCCGGCCGCAGCGCCGTACCCGGACTGCCGCCGGAGTCGTATCCGCTGCGCGGTGTGCGGACCCACCACCGCAAGCCGCCGAGGGGGTACCGGGCGAGCGACTTCGCCATTCCCTCGCTGCGCGACGTGTTCCGCGCGTTCCCGCACGTGCCGATCAACATGGAGATCAAGGGCACCAGCGACACCGACGTCGAGTCGTTCGAGCACAACGCGCGGCTGCTCGCGGGCTTCCTGAACCGGGCCGGTCGCACCGACGTCATCGTGACCTCGTTCAACGACGCCGCCCTGGCCACCTTCCACCGCCTCGCGCCACGGATCGCGCTGGCGCCCGGCCAGAACGAGCTGTCGGCGTACTTCTTCTCCGGCACGCGACCGATCGACGGGACGAAGGCCCTGCAGATCCCCGTACGGTTCAACGGGATCCCGGTCGCCACCCCGGAGTTCGTCGCCCGCGCACACGCGGACGGATACGCGGTCCACGTGTGGTTCAGCGGTACGGCGCCGGAGGACGAGGCGGCGTACAACACCCTCATCGACGCCTGCGCCGACGGGATCATGGCGGCGTGGCCGGCGGTGCTGGAACGGCTTCTCGACGAGCGCCACATCGCCCGTCCCGGTACGCGAGGAGTCGATCCGTGCAAGAGCTGACAGGAACCGCGCCCTAAACTGTCGTGAATGGCCAGGTACTTCGATGTGCACCCGGATAATCCGCAACCTCGGGCGCTCCGGCAGGTGGTCGACCTCATCCGTTCGGACGGGCTGGTCGTGTACCCGACGGACTCGTGCTTCGCGCTCGGGTGCCGGCTGGGGAACAAGGAGGGCCTCGACCGGATCAGGGAGATCCGCCGCCTCGACCGTGACCACCACTTCACCCTCGTGTGCAGGGACTTCGCGCAGCTCGGCCAGTTCGTGCAGGTCAACACCGCGCTGTTCCGCTCGCTCAAGGCGGCGACTCCCGGCAGCTACACGTTCATCCTGCCGGCGACGAAGGAAGTGCCGCGGCGGCTGCTGCATCCCAGGAAGAAGACCGTCGGGGTCCGGATCCCCGACCGCGTCGTCACGCAGGCGTTGCTGACCGAGCTCGGCGAGCCGCTGCTGTCGAGCACTCTGCTCCTGCCCGGCGAGACCGAAGCCATGACACAAGGCTGGGAGATCAAGGAAAGGCTCGACCATGTGGTGGACGCCATCGTCGACTCCGGCGAGTGCGGCGCCGTGCCGTCGACGGTGATCGATTTCTCCCAGGACGAACCGGAGATCCTCCGCAGAGGCGCTGGAGATCCCGCCCCCTGGTTCTGATCGGTGGCCGGCCGGCCCCGCCATGCCGTGCCGGTCGTCGGCGGGGTCAGGCGAGCAGCCGCGCGGCGAGCGCGGCGTTGGCCGGGTAGTCGATCTTGCCGACCGGAGTGCGGGGCACCTCCGTGACGAGGAGGAACCTCTTGGGAACCTTGTAGTTGGAGATCAGACCTCGGGTGTGTTCGCGGAGGTCGTCTTCGGTGGCGGTGGCGCCGTCACGGAGCTGGACCAGTGCGGTGACCTGCTGGCCCCAGCGCTCGTGCGGGGTCCCGACGACCGCCGCGTCGAAGACGTCGTGGTGGCGCAGCAGCACGGCCTCGACCTCCTCGGGGTGCACCTTCTCTCCGCCGGTGTTGACGCAGACCGATCCGCGGCCGAGGACGGTGACGGAGCCGTCCGGTTCGCGGCGGGCGAAGTCACCGGGGATGGTCCACCGGATGCCGCCGATCCGCTGGAAGGTGGCGGCGGTCTTGACCGGGTCCTTGTAGTAGCCGAGCGGCATGGGGCCCGAGCGTGCGAGCATCCCTTCGACCCCGACGGGACACGGCTTCAGGTTCTCGTCGAAGACCTCGATGTCGGGGCCGGCGCCGAAGTTCGGGGCGCCGGCCGGTGCGCCGGTGCCGTCGTCGATCTTCGATGCCGCGGCCCCGGACTCCGAGGACCCGTAGGTGTCGAGGATGAAGCGGCCGGGCAGCGCGCGCCGGATCTCGGCGCGTACGCCTTCGGAAAGGGGCGCCGCTCCGTTGGAGACCGCGACCAGGCTGGACAGGTCCCAGCGGTCCGGTTCGGCAAGGATGGCCTCGGCGACCGGACGTCCCATGGCGTCTCCGAGGAAGGTCAGTGAGGCGACGCCGGCCTTCTGGACGAGGTCAAGGATCTTGTCGGCGTGAAAGTTCGGTTCGGTGTAGAACGCCACGGTGGCGCCGGAGACATGGGCGTTGCCGAGGATCCACTGGCTGCCGCCGTGCATCAGGGGCCCGCAGGCGAGCATGACCATGGGGTTCTCGTTGGCCGCGGCCTCGGCGGCGAGCTGCTCGACCGACTCCAGCGGCGCGCCGAACCGGCTGGCGTTGAGCGCGGCCCTGATGAGGTCCTCGTGCCTCCAGATCACGCCCTTGGGATAGCCCGTGGTGCCACCGGTGTAGAGGACGTAGCGGTCGTCGGCCGAGCGGCCGGCGATACGGGTCCGCGAGGCGGCCGCGAGTGTGGCGTCGTACTCCGGGCCGATGACGATGCGGTGCCGCAGTGCCGGGAGGTCGAGCGCGTCGAGCGCCGTGACGTGCTCGGGAGCGATGATCGCGGCTACGCAGTCGGCGTTCAGGTAGACGTGGGCCAGCTCGTCGTGGAGGTACTTGTAGTTGATGTTGATCGGCGCCGCGCCGGCCTTCATGCATCCGTAGAAGGCGTCGACCCACTCGATGCGGTTGGCCGAGTGGACGGCGACGTGGTCGCCCGGCGCTACTCCGAGGCGGACCAGGTGGTTGGCCAGGCGGGTGGCGCGTTCGTCGATCTCGGCGTAGGTGTACTCACGGTCGATGGTGACCAGCGCGTTCCGGTCCGGGACGGCGTCCGCCATGGCCTCGAGGACGACGGCGAGGTTGAGAGGACGGGGGGTGAGGCTCACGGTGGGCACCCTTCTCACGCGGGCCGGCGGGTGGTCGCGGGCGGGGAGCCCGGCGGTGAGGGACGCCTGCGCGTCATGCGGTCGCGCCGGAGCGGCGGGTGGGCGTGAAGCGGACCGGCATGGTCTCGTAGCCGGAGACGAAGTTGGCCGGCCGGTAGGCAGGTTCCTGCCGGTCGACGGGCTCGATGTCGGGCAGGCGGGTCAGCAGCTTTTCGAACATGACGGTCATCTCCAGCCTGGCGAGGCTGTTGCCGAGGCAGAAGTGCGGGCCGTTGCCGAAGGCCAGGTGCTCGTTGGGGCTACGGCCGATGTCGAAGGTGCCGGGATCGGCGAAGACGAGCGCGTCGCGGTTGGCGGAGGGGTAGAGCAGCAGCAGCTTGTCGCCCTCGTGGATGGTCCGGCCGTTCAGCCGTGTGTCGCGGGTGGCGGTACGGGCCATGTTCTTGATCGGGGACACCCAGCGCAGCATCTCCTCCACCGCCGTGGGGATGAGCGCGAGATCGCCGGTGAGCCTGCGCCGCTGCTCAGGGTGCAGGAACAGTTGCCACGCGCCGCCGGAGATGACGTGGCGGGTGGTCTCGTCGCCGCCGATGAGGATCAGCAGCAACTCCACCAGCAGTGAGTCCTGGTCGAGGTGACTGCCGTCCACTCTCGAGTCGATGAGCGTGCTGATGAGGTCGTCGTGGGGGCACCGGCGACGGTCGGCGATGACGTGGGCGGTGTGGTCGTTGAACCTGGCGAAGGCCTCGGCGGCGTCCTCGATCAGGGCCGGATCGTCACCACCGGTGAGCGCGCTCAGCATGTCGTCGGACCACTTGAGCAGCGACTGACGGTCCTCGGGTTCGAAGCCGAGTGCGTCCCCGATCACGATCAGTGGAAGCTGGGCGGCCAGGTCGGCGACCAGATCACACTCGCCCTGCTCACAGACCTTGTCGATGATCTCGTCGCAGACCCGCTCGAGGTAGGCGCGCCGGCCGGAGACCCGGCGCGGGGTGAAGCCGGCCGAGACGAGTTTGCGGCGCAGTTTGTGCTCGGGGTCGTCCATGTCGATCATCATCGGCATCCGGTCGGCGTCGGGCCGGATGCCCTCCCCACTGCAGAACAGATCGGGGCGGCGGGAGACCTGCTTGATCTCGAAATAGGTCGACGCCCCCCATACGGCGCCGGACGGATCCCAGTAGACCGGGCAGTTCTCCCGCATCCAGGCCAGCTCCGCGTGGGGGTTACGGCCCCAGAACCGGCCACTCGTCAGATTGATCGCACTGTTGATCGGCTGGTCTGAGACGTCTCCCGGCATCATGAGCTCCTCGATCGCCCTCCGGTTCGCGGATCAGTCCGAGCCCGGCCCGGGACGTTCGCCGCCGGCCTTGTTCGCCAACGCGCGGACGGTCACCAGCGTCGCCGTGGCACTCGCGGTGACCTGGCCGTCCGTCAGGATCTCCGCACTGGCGAACACCTTGCGGCCCGCCTGGTCCACCCGGCGCGACCGGACATCGAGCGGAACGCCGTACGGGGTGGCCCGGTGGTAGTCGACGGTCAGCGACACGGTCATTCCCGGCGAGCCCGCCTGGGCCGCCGCCCTGCCCACGGCGTGGTCGAGGATGGCGGCCACCCAGCCGCCGTGCGCCCGCCCCGGGGCGCCCTCGTGTGCGCTGCCCAGTGTCACCAGCGCCGCGACCTCGCCGTCGGCTCCGCTCTCGCCGGGGTGGCCGATGATCATCGGTGGCGCGAGCGGATTGCCGACCCCCTCCAACGCATCGTCAACGCCGGGTGGCCACCCCCGGCCGGCCGGCACTCCGGGCTCGCTGTCGGTCGCCGCGCGCAGAATCGAGACGACAGCGGCGACCCGATCGGCCGCTTCGGCGAACATCGACTCGGGGCCGTCCACGAGCACCGTCAGCTCGATCAGTTCACGAATCCGGGCGGCGAGAATCGCCTTGCCCTCCAACACGTCCGTACTGTCCTGACCGGCCATACCAACACCCCATCTAAGAATAAGAACAGGTTCTAGTCGCTATTCGCCGTAACGGAGGCCGTGCGCCGTCCGCGGTTCCTCGCGCGGTCAGCCGAAGGTCATCGCCGTCTCCTGGTGTTCTCGGGTGGCAGGTTCGCGGCCGCCTTCAGACGGGGGTGATCGGTAGCGAGCGCCGGTGCTCGAAGGCGAAGTCGGTGCCCGTGCTGAACTTGGCCACGGTCACCTCCTGCGCCTCCGGCGTGTGCACGTCTCGCCGGACGACCCTCAGCCGCCAGGCGGCGTCGGCCGACGGCTCCAGTTCGACGTCGAGGCGCGGATCGAGAACGCGGACGATGGCCTGGAGCGCGGCGGCCCAGTCCGGCCCGCACAAGGAGATCCACGCGCCGTCGGCGTGCGCGGGCGATCGGCGTACGACGATCGCCCCGTCGACGATCTCCGCGTGGACGTACGCGCCCGGGTTGAGGACCGGGTGGAGCGCGAGCAGCCGCAGGGCGCCCGCTTCGGTGTGCGGGAGGCCGAGGGCGCGAGCCAGGCGGTGTGCCGCGATGCCGGCGAAGCCGACGAGCTGTCTGCGGCGAATCGTCCTCACGGTGTCGGCGGAGTCGGCGCGCGCGGCGACGGCCAGCGCGAAGCTGTTGTCCAGCAAGGCCATCTGGAGGCACACCTCGTCGGCGATACGGATCAGCGCGGACCGGGAGAACGCGGAGAAGTCCAGGTCCGAGAGCAGGGGACCGGCGTAGTCGGCCGCGCCGTCGTCGGAAGGGTCGATCGGAGCCAGGTCGAGCGTCGACGCTCGCGAGCTCGCGTTGGTCGACAAGGCGGGTACCGGTACGGCCTCGGGATGGGAGTCGTCGATGACCACGGTCCACGCGCAGTGTGGCCGCCGGCCGGCCGGTACGCGCGGCGGCCGGTGGACCGGGCGTACCTGGGCCCTGGGATGGCTCGCGATGGCGGTCGCGTCGAAGGTCGGGTCCTCGATGTCGTGACACATGCCGACGACGTACTCCTCTCCCATCGGCTCGACGTCCATCAGGGCTCCGCAGTGGTCGAGCTGGAACTCGCCGTGCCGCGCGTCGTGCACCGTGAAGCGGAAGTCCATGAACTGCGGTGGTGCGCCGATGTCGAGCTGCAGGCCCTTGAAGATCGTGATCACGTCGCCTTCGCCCGGGGTCACGGGGGCGAAGCGGAGGGCGCGCTGCATGCGCCGGGTGTAGATCGGGCTGGCGCCCGCCCACTCCTCGATCGCGATCCGCACCATCTCCTCGCGTCCGAACGCGCTGATGCACCAGGCCATGCCGGCGCGGTCGATCAGGTGCCCGATCAGCAGAAGCTCGGGGACGACCACGGCGAGCTCCGCGCGGGTCAGCTCCGCGTAGCGGCCGGCCGGCGGTGTCATCAGGCGCCCGGGCCGAGTCCGAGCCGCGCGGCCATCTTGTCCAGATGGCCGAGCACCTGGCTCTCCTCGGCGTCGGGCAGGCCCCAGATCAACTCCGAGGCGCCGGCGGCCGTCCAGGCGGCGAAGTCCTCCTCGGCGGGCTTCTTCGCGACCAGGATCCGGACATCGGGCTCGCCCTCGCGGCCCGCGTCGGCCCACTCCTTGCGCAGGACCGCCGCCTTCTCGGCGATATCGGTCTCGATGGGCGTGGTCATCCACCCGTCGGCGTTCCGCGCGATCCACTTCATCGTCTTCGGGCCGCCCCCAGCGCCGATGATCACCGGAATCCGGCCCTGGGGCGGCTTGGGGTAGGCCCAGCTCGGTCCGAACGACACGAACTCGCCGTCGTAGGACGCCTCCTCCTCGGTCCACAGCGCCCGCATCGCCTCGAGGTACTCCTTGAGGACGGTACGGCGCTTGGCCGCGGGCACGTGGTGGTCGCTGAGCTCGTCGGTGTTCCACCCGAAGCCGGCGCCGATGGTGACTCGCCCGCCGGACAGGTGATCGAGCGTGGCCAGGGTCTTGGCCAGGGTGATCGGATCGGACTCCACGGGGAGCGACACCGCGGTGGCCAGTCCGATCCGCTCCGTGACCGCGGCGCAGGTGGCGAGCGAGATCCACGGGTCGAGGGTCCGCAGGTAACGGTCGTCGGGCAGCTCCGCCCCGCCGGTGGGGTGCAGGGCGTCACGGCGCGCCGGAATGTGGGTGTGCTCGGGCACGTAGACGGTGTCGAAGCCGCGCTCCTCCGCCGCCTTGGCAAGGGCGGCCGGTCTGATGCCGCGATCTGAGGTGAAGAGCACGATTCCGTTGCGCATGACGCCACTGTAGAACGTGTTCTACTATCTCGGAATAGTGGCTGGACAGCTGTCCGGTTCGTGTATTCGAGGTGTGAGGTGACCTTGCGAGAGCCGCGGGAGGCAATTAGCTTGGACACATGTCCAGTCAGATGACCAGCGAGTCCCCGCGACAAGGGCTGAACGCTCGTCAGGCCGAGACCGTCGACAAGCTCCTGGCGGCCGGCCTGGCCGAGGTGCGCGAGGTCGGTCACGAGGCCTTGACCATTCGCACCGTCGCCCAGCGGGCAGGTGTCTCGCCGGCCACGGCGTACACCTATCTCGCGTCGAAGAACCACCTCTTCGCCGAGCTGTTCTGGCGCCATCTGGCGGCCGACGACGCGGCACGCGCGGGCGGGCACGGGGACGCGGTCAAGCGCGTCCAGAACGCGGTGCACGGCATGGTGGCGCGGATCGTCGCGGAGCCCGAGCTGGCCGCCGCGGTGACGCCGGCGCTGCTGGGCGCCGACCCCGATGTCGCACGGCTCCGGTTGCGGATCGGCGGCGAGTTCCTCGCCCGGTTCGAGGCCGCGCTGAGGGAGCCCGGAAGTGACGAGCCTGCCGACCCGGCGGTGCTCGAGGTGCTGGTGTTCACCTTCTCGGGTGCCTTGCTGCAGGCCGGCATGGGGCTGCTGACCTACGACGCCATGGCCGGCCGCCTGGAGTCCGCGGTGGCCGTGATCCTCCGGGGAAACGAGGTGGGCCGGTGACCGCCGCCACGACGGGCGTCCCGTTGGTGTTCGATCCCTATGACTACGAGTTCCACGAGGATCCCTATCCGTTGTACGCGCGGCTGCGGGACGAGGCGCCGGTCTTCCGCGCCGAGGCCGACGACCTGTGGGTGGTGTCGCGGCATGCCGACGTGTTCGAGGTGCTCCGCGACGACGTGACCTTCTCGAACCGCATGGGCGTGTCTCTCGACGCGAGCGCGTGGAGCCCGCACGCGCACCGGGTGATGTCGTTCCTGGCGCTGGACGGACAGGAGCAGACCCGGCTGCGCAGGCTGGTCTCCGCCGGGTTCACGCCCCGGCGGGTCAAGGAGCTGGAGCCGCGGATCCAGCGGCTCACCGACCGCTATCTGGCCGCCACGTTCGCATCGAACGCCGAGCACGGTGAGGCCGACTGGATCGCCCGGTTGGCCGGCAAGCTGCCCATGGACGTCATCTCCGAGATGATGGGCGTGCCCGAGCCCGACCGGGACGAGGTGCGCCGGCTCGCCGACCTGGTCGTGCACCGCGAGGAAGGCGTGCGGGACGTGCCGCAGGCCGGCATGGACGCGGCCATCGAGCTGATCACCTACTACGGCGCCATGGTGAAGCAGCGCAGGCGGGCGGCGACGGAGGACCTCACCTCGGCGCTGACTACCGCCGAGGTCGACGGTGACCGGCTCACGGACGGCGAGATCATCGCGTTCCTCTTCCTGATGGTCGTCGCGGGGAACGAGACGACGACCAAGCTGTTGGGCAACGCCCTGTTCCATCTCTCGGCCCATCCGCGGCAGCGGGAGCAGGTGCTGGCCGCGTCCGGCGAGGCCCTCGTGGCGCCGTGGATCGAGGAGACGCTGCGCCACGACACCTCGAGCCAGATGCTGGCGCGCTACGTCACGACCGACATCGAGCTCCACGGCACCACCGTCCCGGCCGGCGCCAAGCTGATCGTGCTGCTCGGGTCGGCCAACCGGGACGAGCGGGTGTTCACCGCGCCGGCCCGGTTCGACGTCCATCGCGACAAGGCCGAGCTGGGGAAGATCCTCAGCTTCGGCACCGGCCGGCACTTCTGCCTCGGCGCCAATCTCGCCCGGCTGGAGACGCGGGTGGTCCTGACCGAGCTGGTGCGCCGCGTCGTGGACTTCCACGTACACGCCGACCGGGCCGTCCGGGTGCACTCGACCAGCGTGCGCGGGTTCGCGAACCTGCCGGCGACCTTCACCCTTCCGAGGGCCTGACCATGGGCAAGAAGTACCGCCACCCCGACCGTCGCCCGGCGGTGATCACCGGAGCGTCCTCCGGCATCGGCGCGGAGACCGCGAAGGTCCTCGCGGCCGCGGGCCACCCGGTCGCCCTCGGCGCGCGGCGCGTCGACGTACTCGAGGAACTCGCCACCGCCATCCGTGCCGAGGGCGGTGAGGCCGTCGCGCATCGGCTCGATGTCACCGATGACGCCTCGGTGGCCGGCTTCGCCCACCAGGTGACCGCCGACCTCGGCGACGTCGAGGTCGTCATCAGCAATGCCGGCCGGGTCGCTCCGGGCGCCACCATCGAGATCAGTTCCGAGCGCTTCGCCCGCGAGATCGATCTCAACCTCGTCGGCACCCACCGGGTGGTCCGCACGTTCGTGCCGGGGATGGTCGAGCGCCGGCGCGGCGACATCGTGTTCGTCTCCTCCGACGTGGTCGTCCGCGCCCGGCCGTTCATGGCGGCGTACTCGGCCGGCAAGTGGGGGCTGGAGGGTCTGGTCAACGCTCTCCAGATGGAACTCGAGGGCACCGGCGTGCGGGCCTCGATCGTACGGCCGGGGCCGACCTGGAGTGGCATGGGCGCTGACTGGGACGCCGACGAGGCCGCGTTCGTGATCGACCAGTGGACGCGCTTCGGCCTCGCGCGGCATCCGCACTTCCTCAAGGCCAAGGCGCACGCCGACGCGATCGCCACGATCGTCGGCGCACCCCGCGGTGTCCATCTGAGCCTTCTCGACGTCAATCCCGAAGCACCCGTGGGGGAGTAGCCATGGCCGTCACCCCGGCCCATCCGCTCGCCGGCATTCCCGAGGTCTCGATGGTCCTGGACGACCAGAGTCCCGAAGTGCCCGAGATCATCCGCGGTACCGGCCACCTGCCCGAGATGCGGGTCGACCCGATCCGGCTCTTCACCCGGCTCAGGGAGGAATGCGGCGACGTCGGCCGTTTCCGGCTGGCGGGCAAGGACGTCGTGCTGGCCAGCGGCGCGGAGGCCAATGAGGCGTTCTTCCGCGCGCCCGACGAGGTGCTCGACCAGGCGGCGGCGTACCCCTTCATGACGCCGATCTTCGGCAAGGGCGTGGTCTTCGACGCCTCGCCCGAGGAGCGGCAGCAGATGCTGAAGAACCAGGCCCTGCGCGGCGACATGATGCGCGGCCATGCGCGGACCATCGAGGCGGAGATCCGCCGGATGGTCGACGGCTGGGGTGAGGAGGGCGAGATCGACCTGCTCGACTTCTTCGCCGAACTCACCATCTACACCACCTCGTCGTGCCTGGTCGGCAGGCCGTTCCGTGAGGAGCTCGACTCCTCCTTCGCCCGGCATTACCACGAGCTCGAGCGCGGCACCGACGCCATCGCGTACGTCGACCCCTACGCCGACATCGAGAGCTTCCGGATGCGCGACACGGCGCGGGCGAAGCTCGTCGCGCTGGTGCAGGGGATCATCGACCGGCGCAAGGCGCGCGGCACGGTGTCCCGGGAGGACCGCGACCTGCTCGACGTCCTCATCTCGCTGAAGAAGGAGGACGGCGCCGATCACTTCGACGCCGACGTCATCACCGGGATCTTCATCTCGATGATGTTCGCCGGGCATCACACCAGCTCGGGTACGGCGTCCTGGGCGATGATCGAACTGATGCGGCACCCCGGCGCGATGGCCGACGTCGTCGCCGAGCTCGACGACCTCTACTCCGACGGTTCTGAGGTGTCGTTCCAGGCGCTGCGGTCGATCCCGGTGCTGGAGGGGGCGCTGAAGGAGACGCTGCGGCTCCACCCGCCGCTCGTCATCTTGATGCGGTTGGTGCAGGAGGACTTCGACCTGCTCGGCCACGTCATCCCGAAGGGCACCATGATCGCCGCCTCGCCACGGGTGTCCAACCGGATCGAGCAGGACTTTCCGAAGGCCGGCGAGTTCGACCCCGGACGCTACATCGACCCGCGCCAGGAGGACCTGCGGAACCGCTGGACCTGGATCCCGTTCGGCGCCGGCAAGCATCGCTGTGTCGGCAACGCGTTCGCGATGATGCAGCTGAAGGCGATCTTCTCGGTCATCCTGCGTGACTTCGAGTTCGCGATGGCGCAGCCCGCGGAGTCCTACCGCGACGACCACTCGAAGATGGTCATCCAGCTCGAGCAGCCGTGCCGCGTCCGCTATCGCAGGAGGGCCGCGCGATGAAGGTCGTCGCCGATACGAGCCTGTGCCAGGGACACCAGCTCTGTCAGGGCGAGGCCCCCGAGGTCTTCGGCTTCGACGAGGACGGCGACGTGGTGGTCCTCCTCCAGGAGCATCCGGACGAGTCGCTGCGCGCCGACGTAGGGACCGCCGTGAAGTACTGCCCCGCCTTTGCACTCTCGATCGAAGAAGAGGCCTGAACATGACCGAGCGGAGCGAGAGAATCAACAAGCACAGCACCTTGGTCATGAGGCCGACGGAGTCGGTCTCATGACGGAACTGACGCGTGCCGAGATCGAGGGGTTCTGGGACTCCTGGCTGGCGATCAACCGGGAGGCGGAGCGCACCGGCGACTGGCGCGTGCTGGCCGGCCACTACGCAGAGGACGCCACGTACGGGTGGATGTACGCGCCCGACGAGCACTTCATGGCGGTAGGCCGCGACCAGATACGGGACTGGGCGATCGGCATCGAGATGGACGGCCTCGACGGCTGGCGCTACGACTACCAGGCGACCCTCATCGACGAGAAGAACGGCATGGTCGTCGGCTTCTGGAAGCAGAGGTCCGGGATCACCGACGACGCCACCGGGCAGGAGTACGAGGTCCTCGGCATCGGCGGCTCCTGGTTCGGCATCGAGCGCCGGACGAAGGGCGCGGACGCCGGCCAGCTCAAGATCGCTTGGCAGCGCGACTGGTTCGACATGCCGTCGACCGCGCACACCTTCATGGAGATCCTCCAGGCCGGCAAGGCACCCGGCACGTTGCTGAAGCGGATGTCCGTCGCCGGCCACGGCGTACCCGGCCACTACCACCACAAGGACCTTCCGAGCACCGTGTGGCCGCCGCCGGTCGAGCGCGGCGACTTCATCACCCAGGAGCCGGCCCAGTGAGACCACCGGCCCGGCAGCTGATCGACGGCACGCTCGGCGGCGCGGGCGGCGGGTCGTCGTACCCGATCCTCAACCCGGCCACCGGGGAGGTGATCGGCCAGGCGCCGGACAGCACGGCCGCCGACGTGGACGCCGCGATCGCCGCTGCCCGCCGGGCCTTCGACGCGACCGGCTGGGCGACCGACGTGGAGCTGCGGGTCCGCTGCCTGCGGCAGCTCCACCGGGCACTGCTCGACCACAGCGATGAGTTCCGTGCCCTGACGACCGCCGAGGTCGGCATGCCGGGATTCATGATGGGCGCCGCCGGTTTCGACGTCCCGGTCGAGGGCCTGAAGTGGGTCACCGACCTGCTGGAGTCCTACGAGTGGGAGACCGATCTCGGCGTCGCGAAGCCGATGGGCATCCCGAGCCGGCGGACGATCCGGCGTGAGGCCGCCGGCGTCGTCGCCGCCATCACTCCCTGGAACGTCCCGAACCAGATCAACCTCGCCAAGATCGGCCCCGCGCTCGCCGCGGGCTGCACCGTCGTCCTCAAGCCGGCCCCGGACACTCCGTGGGTGGCCTGCGAGCTCGGCCGCCTCGCCGCCGGGCACACCGATATCCCGGCAGGCGTCCTCAACGTGGTGACGCCGCGTTCCAACGAGGTCGCCGCCCTGCTGACGACCGACCCGCGCGTCGACATGGTCTCCTTCACCGGCTCCACGAACACCGGGCGGGCGATCATGGCCGCGGCCGCCCCCACGCTGAAGAAGGTCTTCCTCGAGCTCGGCGGAAAGTCTGCGGCGATCGTGCTCGACGACGCCGACGTCGCCGCCGCCGCGGGGGCGACCGCCTTCGCCGCCTGCATCCACGCAGGCCAGGGCTGTGCCCTCACCACCCGGCTGGTCGTCCCGCGCGAGAGGTACGACGAGGCCGTCGCCGTCGCCGCCGCGACCATGGACTCGATCGGCGCCAAGGACCCGGCCGACCCCCGCGCCATCTGCGGCCCGGTGATCTCGCGGGCGCAGCGCGACCGGGTCGAGGGCTATCTCCGGCTGGCCGAGGAGGAGGGCGGCCGGATCGTCACCGGCGGCCACGTCATCGACCGGCCCGGCTTCTGGGTCGAGCCCACCGTCGTCGCCGGTCTGGACAACTCCTCCCGGCCGGCGCAGGAGGAGATCTTCGGCCCGGTGCTCGTCGTCATCGCCCACGACGGCGACGACGACGCGGTCCGCATCGCCAACGATTCGGCGTACGGGCTGTCCGGATCGGTCGACTCCGGCGACCTCGAGCGTGCCAAGGCGGTCGCCAGGCGGATCCGCACCGGCACCCTCGCCGTCAACGGTGGCGTCTGGTTCAGCCCGGACGCGCCGTTCGGCGGTTACAAGCAGTCCGGCTTCGGCCGGGAGATGGGGGTCGCCGGGTTCGAGGAGTACCTCGAGTTCAAGACGATCGCCGAGCCGGCCTGAGCCGCCACACCGGAGGAGAGAGATGCGTCTTCAAGACAAGGTCATCGTCGTCACCGGGGCGGCGCGAGGCATCGGGGAGGCCTACGCCAAGGGACTCGCGACGGAGGGAGCCTCCGTCGTGGTGGCCGACCTGAACGCCGGCGCCGCCGAGCAGGTGGCCAAGCGGATCGAGGCCGGCGGCGGCACCGCGATGGCCGTCCCGTGCGACGTCTCCTCGGCCGAGTCCGCCGCCGCGCTGGTCGAGACCGTCACCGCGGCGTACGGGGGCATCGACGGCCTGGTGAACAACGCGGCGATCTACGGCGACATGGAGTTCGACCTGCTCATCACCGTCGACTGGGACTACTACCGCAAGTTCATGTCGGTGAACATGGACGGTGCCCTGGTGATGACCCGCGCGGTCTACCCGGCCATGCAAGAACGCGGCGGCGGCTCGATCGTCAACCAGTCCAGCACCGCCGCGTACGTCTACTCCGGCTTCTACGGGCTGGCCAAGGTCGGCGTCAACGGGCTCACCCAGCAGCTCGCGCACGAGCTCGGCGGCAGGAACATCCGGGTCAACGCGATCGCCCCCGGCCCCACCGACACCCAGGCCACCCGCACCCAGGCCGGCGGTGCGGCGAAGGAGATGGTGAAGAACTTCGCGCTCAAGCGCATGGGGCAGCCGGAAGACATGGTGGGCGCCTGCCTGTTCCTGCTCTCCGACGAGTCGGCGTGGGTGACCGGGCAGATCATCGCCGTCGACGGCGGCCAGACCTTCCGCGCATGAACACCCTCCGCGCCGGATTCGTCGGACTGGGCAGCATCGGCAAGCCGATGGCCAAGCGGCTCGCGGCGGCCGATGCCGTCGACCTGCGGGTGTACGACGTGGCGCCGGCCCCGGTCGCCGAGCTGACCGCCGCCGGGGCCAGGGCCGCCGGGTCGGTCGGCGAGCTCGCCGTGGCGGTGGACACGCTCTGCGTGATGGTCCGCGACGACGACCAGGTCCGTGACGTGCTGCTGCAGGTGCTCGAGGTGAGCGACCGGCGCACCCCCGACCGGCCGCTCACGGTGGTGGTGCACTCGACGATCGCCCCCGACACGCCGGCCGCACTGGCGGAGGCCGCCCGTACGCACGGCGTGCGGGTCCTCGACGCGCCGGTCTCGGGCGGTCCGATGGGCGCGGCGGAGGGCACACTGGCGATCATGGTCGGCGGCTCACAGGAGGAGTTCGCGTCGGTGCGCCCGATCCTGGCGCCGATGGGCGGCAAGGTCGTCCACGCCGGTCCGGTCGGCGCCGGCACGAAGTTCAAGCTGGCGCGCAACCTGCTGCACTTCGTCGCCTTCACGGCGGCCACCGAGGCGCAGCGCCTCGCCGAGGCGGCGGGCCTGGACCTGGTCGCGCTCGGCGACGTCGTCCGCCACACCGACGCGATCACCGGCGGGCCGGGCGCGATCATGCACCGCGCCACCACGGCACCCATCCCGGAGGGCGACTTCTGGCACCGGGTCCTCTCCCACGCGCTCGCGCTGGGAGAGAAGGACCTGGCGTTCGCGATCTCCCTCGCCGAGCAGCTCGAGGTCGACGTACCCCTGTCCCGGCTGGCCCTGGACCGTCTCGGCCCGGGGCTCGGCCTCCCCGCCGGGGAAGGAGCACGATGATGGGCAAGTTCGATGACCTTCCCGAGGTCCGCAGGGAGGGCCTGGAGAAGATGGAGCAAGTCTACGGCTTCGACATGACCGACGGCACGGGCGACTTCTTCGCCTACACCGCCGACCACCTCTTCGCCGACATCTGGAACCGGCCCGGCCTGTCCGACCGTGACCGGCGGCTGCTGCTCATCGGCCTGCTCACCGGGCAGGGCGCCGCCGACGTGCTGGGCATCCAGATCCCCGCCGCCCACGCGGCGGGCGAGCTCGACGACGCCGCCCTGCGCGAGATCGTGGTCTTCCTCAGCCACTACGCCGGCTGGCCCAACGGCGCCCGGATCAACTCCATAGTGGAGCAGACGATCGCCAAGGCGGCCCGTGCCGCGGCCAAGCGACAGGACTGACCGGCCAGGAGGTCATCATGGACGGCGGCACCGTGAACCAGATTCCGCAAGAGCTGAGAGGCGATCGATGACATCGCGTACGCCATCCGGCCTCGCCGTACCCGCGGCGGTTCCCGTCTCGAGCGTGCCCTCCGACGCCGAGACCTACGACGCCGTCGTCGTGGGCTTCGGCATCGCCGGTGGCTGTGCGGCACTCGAGGCCGCTCGTGCCGGTGCGCGGGTGCTGCTCCTGGAGAAGGCGGCCGTCCACGGCGGCACGTCCTCGCTGTCCGGCGGGCACTTCTACCTCGGCGGCGGTACGGCGGTGCAGCGGGCCACCGGTCACGAGGACTCGGCCGAGGCGATGGCGCGATACCTGACGGCGAGCACGAAGGCCCCCGACGAGGAGAAGATCCGCGCCTACTGCGAGGACTCCGTCGAGCACTTCGACTGGCTCGAGGCGCTCGGCTTTCGGTTCGAGCGGTCCTACTTTCCCGGCAAGGCCGTGATCCAGCCGGGGACGGAGGGCCTGATGTTCACCGGCAACGAGAAGGTCCACCCCTACCGGGACGAGGTCGCCCCCGCGCCGCGCGGCCACAAGGTGCCCGTGCCCGGCGACACGGAGGGCACCAGGATCGTGATGGACCTGCTGCGCGACAGGGTCGAGGAGATCGGCGTCGAGGTCCGCTACGAGACCGGCGTGACCAACCTCGTGGTGGACGGCGAGGGCGCCGGCGGCCGTGTCGCCGGCGTGACCTGGAGATGCTTCGAGAAGACCGGCGTCGTCCGAGCCTCGTCGGTCCTCATCGCCGCCGGTGGTTTCGTCATGAACCCCGACATGGTCGCCCGGTACACCCCGGCGCTGGGCGCCAAGCTCTTCACCCTCGGCTCGACGTACGACGACGGGCTCGGCATCCGGCTCGGCCAGTCGGTCGGGGCGGCGCTGGAGAACATGGAGGAACCGTTCATCACCGCGCCGTTCTACCCGCCGTCCCAACTGGTCAAGGGGCTGATCGTCAACAAACACGGCCGCCGGTTCGTCGCGGAGGACGGCTATCACGCCCGGACGTCCTACCACGTGATGCGGCAGCCGGACGCGACGGCGTACCTCATCGTCGACTCCGCTCACTACGGCGAACAGCGCATGCCGCTCGTGCCGCTCAAGGACGGTTACGAGACGGTCGAGGAGATGGCAGAGGGCCTCGCCATCCCGGTCGAGGCCCTGCGTGCGACGCTCGGCCGCTACAACGAACACGCCGCGAAGGGTGCGGACCCCGACTTCCACAAGCACCCCGACTGGCTGGCGCCGCAGACCGAGGCGCCATGGGCCGTTCTCGACCTCACCCTGGGCGTCGCGCTCTACGCCGGCTTCACGCTCGGAGGGATGGCGACCACGGTCGACGGCGAGGTGAAGCGCGAGGACGGCTCCCTCATCCGCGGCCTCTACGCCGCGGGCGCCTGTGCGTCGAACATCGCACAGGACGGCGCGGGTTACTGTTCGGGAACGCAGCTCGGCGAGGGGTCCTACTTCGGCCGGCGAGCCGGCAGGCACGCCGCGGCGAAGTCCGGGTAGGACGCCCGCGACGCGGCTCCTACGCCGTCGGGTCGGGGCCGAGGGCGGTGTCCAGCAGCTCGCCCAGTTGGTCGAGCTGGGCGGTCGACAGGGTGCGGAACGAGGACGTGACGACGGCGTCCACGGCGTCCTGGCCGGCGGCGCGCAGCCGCGCGCCCTCCGGGGTGAGCCGGTGCTTGACGGCCCGGCCCGGACCCGGGACGCGTTCGATCAGCCCGCGGTCGGCCATGCGGGTGGCGAGCGAGCCGAAGGACTGGTCGGTCTGGAAGGTCAGCACCGCGAGGTCGTGCAGCGAGGCGTCCGGCTGCCGGTGCAGATGACGCAGGGTGTCCCACTGCACGAGTGAGAGCCCCAGCGGCGCCAGGGCGTGGCTCAGCGCGCGGTGGTGGCGGTACTGCAGGCGTTTGACGGCCAGTGCGACGTCGGCCGGTCGGTACTTCACCCGAGACACCTTACCGCAGCAAAGCCAGGTTACTTATCTAAGCATCCTGATGTAAGGTTCCTTATATAGCTCGTCATGGACACCGTGGAGAGAAGGAACGATGACCACCCTGACCGCGGCCGGTACCCTCCGGCCCACCCGCACCGAGATCCGCACGCTCCAGACCGACTCCGTCGGCCCCGTCGAGATCACCGTCCAGGACCGCGACCGAACCCGGCCGTTCCTGCTCCTGCACGGAGGCGGCGGCGTGCAGACGATGGCCGGCTTCGCCGACCTGCTCGCCGAACGCACCCACTCCCGGGTGCTGCTGCCCACCCACCCCGGCTTCGGCGGCACGCGGAAGGCCGAGGGGCTGACCGGCGTCCCCGAGCTGGCCCGGGCCTACGTCACCATGCTCGAACAACTCGACCTCACCGATGTGACCGTGATCGGCAACTCCTTCGGGGGCTGGCTGGCCGCCGAGATCGCCCTGCAGGAGAGCCCGCGGGTCAGCGGCGCGGTCATCATCGACGGAGTCGGCATCCAGGTCGAAGGCCACCCGATGACCGACGTCCGCGGCATGTCGCCGGCCGAGCTCCGGTCCTACTCCTTCCACGACCCGAGCAAGGCGCCCGGCCCGCCGAGCACCGGAGGCACGGGGCCGAGCCCGGACGTGCAGGCGTTGATCGGCTACGCCGGCCCCGCCATGTCCGACCCGGCACTGGCCGATCGGCTCGGCGGCCTCGACCTCCCGGTCCACGTGCTGTGGGGCCAGAGCGACGGCATCGTCGACCCGGACTACGGCAAGGCCTACGCCGCCGCGATCCCGATGTCGACCTTCACCCTGCTGCCCCGTACCGGCCACATGCCCCAGGTCGAGACGCCCGAGGAACTGCTGGGCGCGCTCTTGGACCTCGGCGACCGGTGACCTTCGACCCGCAAGGAGAGACCATCATGACCACCCCACTGAAGGCGACCCGGATCGGTCACGCCTGCCAGCTCATCGAGATCGGCGGGACCCGTGTCCTCACCGACCCATGGTTCACCCAGACCGCGACCTACTACCAGGGCGAGCCGGTCGCCTCGACCGTCGAGGACCTGGGCCGCATCGACGCCCTCATCGTCAGTCACGAGCACTACGACCACTGCGACCTGGACGCGCTCGTCGCCGCGGGCTTCGACCTCGACGTGCCGCTGGCAGGGCCCGGCACCGTCGCGGCCATCGCGCGGGACAGGGGATTCCGCGACGTCCGCGCCATCGAGGCATGGGAGGCCACCACCATCGGCGACCTCACCGTGACCGCGACCCCCGGCCAGCACGGCGTCCACGAGGTCACCTTCGTGCTCCAGTCGGGCGGGCGCACCGTGTTCTTCGGCGGCGACTCGCTGCGCGTCCCCGAGCTGGACACCATCCCGGACAGATTCGGCCACGTCGACCTGGCCATCCTGCCGACCAACGGCCTGTGCATCCGGCCGATGAATCTGCGGCAGGTCGTCATGGACGCCGAGGAGGCGGCCGGGCTGACGGCCGCGCTCAACCCGACGCTGGCCGTGCCACACCACTACGCCTTCCACAGTGGCCGGCTGGGCGACCGGATCATCACCAAGGGCGACCAGGACCCGCGGCACTACGCCGACGCGGTCGCGAGAATCGCCCCGGAGGTCGACGTACGGCTGGTCCTGCCCGGCACCCCGGTGACGGTCCCATGAGCACCGCGCCGGCCGGCGGCCGGGAGTTCATGCCACGGATCGGCGCCGGCCTACCGCCGGGGGAGCGGCCCATGATCGCCGCCATCCGGTCGATCCCCGGCCACGAAGGGCGGCTCGCCGCCGCCGTCGCGACGCTCACCGCCGCCGTACGACGGGAGCCGGGCTGCCTGGAGTTCCGGGCGTTCCAGGACGTCGCGGACCCCGGAGTCCTCTACCTCTATGAGATCTACGCCGACACTGACGCGTTCCGCGTCCACCTGACCACCGACCATGTGGCGCGTTTCTTCACCGAACTGGCCCGGCACAGCAGGACGGACGCCAAAGCACTGGTCCAGCTCGTCGAGCTGGACGTGCCCTGAGGACGGGCGCCGTGTTCAGCGGTCCTGGTGCGCCTCGGCGTCGTTGAGGCGTTGGGCTTCGGCGAGTTGGTCTTCGAGGATGATGATGCGGCAGGCGGCGTCCAGCGGGGTGCCATCGTCGAGGAGCTCGCGGGCGCGGGCGGCCAGGCGGAGCTGGTAGCGGGAGTAGCGCCGGTGGCCGCCCGGCGAGCGTTGCGGGGTGATCAGCTTCGCCTCGTCCAGGCTGCGCAGGAATCCCGGGGTGGTGCCGAGCATCTCCGCGGCGCGGCCCATGGTGTAGGCGGGGTAGTCGTCATCGTCGAACTTGTCGGCCATGCTCTGCTCGGCTGGTTCCATTGAACCTCCACGTCATAAGGGCCCCGGTGCCGTAGCACCGGGGCCCAGGGTTTTAGGTATCAACACCATCTACCGACGAGTACGTCGGCTTGTCGTATCCGCACCGGCCATCTGAGACGGCGCGGAGTGCGGGGATCGCGTAAGCGTGACCGAAGACCACCTTTCGTTCCGATGGGACTGCGGTACCCGCGCGGCGGAACACAACCGGCAGCGGGCGATCCGACGGCGTATGACCCTCCCCTTCTCCTCTGATCTTCCTCAAAACCTTTCCGTACCGGCCGAGGACCTCTTGGGACCCGCGAGCCCGGTCCCAATGCGTCCGGCGGCCGCCTGCCCGCCTGGAACCACGTCCCTTAACCGGCTCCAGTGCACCTGACGTCCTGCTGACATCTCACGGGTAGTTCGCTTGTCTCCCGTGCCTCTTTGATGTTGTCTTCCTTCGTTACATTGAGAAGACTACCCACGTGCCCATCGAATGTCTACTGTGGCCGCATGAGATTTTCTTGGCTCTCCAGTCTTGCCGTCGCCGACTCCGCCGGCCGCGTCGACTGAGAACCCCGCCCACAGCAACCAGGCAATGAGCCATTGGCCGATTCGTCACATGGAGAACCGTCATGACCGTGGAGATCCGGCAGGCCGGTCCCCAGGACGTCGTCGCGGTGATGCCCGCCGAGGTCGACTACACCAACGCCGCCGAGGTGCGTGAAGTACTGCTACGGACGCTGAACGGCACCCCACGTACGCTGACCATCGACATGTCGGCCACGACCTTCTGCGACGTCGCCGGCGTACGAGCGATCGAGCGCGTCTACCAGCGCGCACGCGCCTGCGGCACCCGGCTGTGCCTAAGGGCCCCTATGCCGGGGGTGTTGCGGATCCTCAAGCTCACCGGCATCCACCGGATCATTCCGATCGCGCCGCGCCTCGCCGACGATGGTTTCCCGCTCACGACGCGTTGAGGGGTCCGGAGACCGGCGGGCCGCCGGTCTCCGGGCTCCGATCAGGTGAACTTGTCCTTGATCTTGCCGGCGATGCCGGTCTCGGTGCCGAGCGCGGGCCCGCTGGGCTTGCCCATACCGCCGTCGTAGGTCGCGTACAGCGCCGGGTCCGGGGGAGGCGGCGCCCCGTCGTCCCCGAGAGCCTCGGGGTCGGTGAGGTACCCGAACTCGTGCTGGCCGTCCGGCTGCAACCCGGACGCCCATCCGCCCTCCTGGGCGGCGGTCCCGTCGGACAGGTGCCAGACGGAGGTCGCGTGCTCGGCGTACTCCTCGTCGAAGAGCGCGTTCGGGGCCACCGTGGTCTCCAGGCCGTCGGCCTGGAGCTCCTCGATCGCCTTCAGCCACACGTTCTGGTGCAGCGTGTCCCGGGCGAGGTTGAACTTCAGCATGTTCCGTACGCCGGGGTCATCGGTCATGTTGTAGAGCCGAGCGGTCTGCACCCGGCCCTGGGCCTCGGCGGCGGCGTTCGCGCGGAAGTCGGCGAGCAGGTTGCCGCTGGCGATGATGAAGCGGCCGTTCCACGGGTAGCCGTTGCTGTCGGCGAGCAGCGCGCCTCCTCCGGCGACGATGGCCTGCTGGGGGTCCATCCCGCCCAGTACGGCGCCCACCACCGGGTCGGCCGCGGCCATCTTGGTCGTCGCGGTGGCCGGAGCCCCCTCCAGCAGGCGGGCGACCATGATGGCGATCATCTCGACGTGGCCGATCTCCTCGGTCGCGACGTCCATGATCAGGTCCTTGTACTTGCCGGGCATCCGGCAGTTCCATCCTTGGAACAGGTACTGCATGGTGACGGTCATCTCGCCGTACGCGCCGCCGATCAGTTCCTGGAGCTTGTGCGCGTAGACCGGGTCGGGCTTTTCGGGTTTGGCGTCGAACTGTAGATGGTCGGTATGCCGGAACATCTCGCACTCCTTCGCGTTGGTGACCCTGTCCGTCCTGACGATAGGAAGCGCTCATCTCCGGTCCGTCACCATCGCGTTACCAGCGCCAAAGCGGGCATTTGCGGCGTTCAGGGTAGGTCCGGAGCATGCGCGTAGGTGCCGGCTCAACGTCCGGAAGGATGCGATGACCACGACGCGACAGCCCGGAACGTTCGCCGTGAACGTGCTCGGCTCCTTCGAACTCCGCCGGGAGAACCGGACGGTGACCGCCACGCCGGCGGCCCAGCGGCTCCTGGCGTACGTCGCCACCCGGACCAAAACGATCACACGGGCGGCCGCCGCACGCTCATTGTGGCCCGACCACTCCGACGCGCGCGCCGCCGCGAACCTGCGCTCGACGCTGTGGCGGCTCCGGCACGAGCATCAGGGCGGCCCGATCCGGTCGACCCCGCAAGGCCTCGAACTGGACCCGCGCACCACGATCGACATTCACGCGATCCACGCGAGGATCGCCGTTCTGTCCTCCGTACCGGACAGCGCGTCCGACCTGGATCCCGCCCAGCTCAGGCACGATGTCCTCCCGGACTGGACCGATGAGTGGCTGCTGATGACCCGCGAATGGTTCCGCCAGCTGCGGCTGCACGCCCTGGAGGCGCTGTGCGTCCGGCACTGCCGCTACGGCCGGTACGACGCCGCGCTGGAAGCCGGCATGGCCGCACTCGACTGCGAACCCCTGCGTGAGAGCGCCCACCGAGCGGTCGTCCGGGTGCACCTGGCCGAGGGCAACCCGGCCGAAGCGCTGCGCCAGTACGACCTGTACCGGCGGCTCCTGTACGGCGAACTGGGTCTCCGGCCCTCCCCGCAGTTCCGCGCCCTGGTCTCCCACCTGCTCGGCCGCCCTCTCGACGGGCCGCCTGCCGTGACGCCGCCGTGACGGGACCCCGGCGTGAGGGGCGGTCGGTGTTCGCGAAATACGACGTCAACCGCCTGATGCGGAGCCCTGAGGCGGCACGCCTGAAAACGACGCCAGCTCCGGCCCGAGGTCTCGGACCAGGGTGTTCGCCAGCGTACGAAAGCCCTGTATCTCCGGCCGGAGGTCGTCACGGCGGGTGAGCAGGACGGTCGGCACCCACGGCGCGTCGATGATCGGGATGAACCGGACGCCCGGCCACGTGTAGTAGCGCTGGAGGGACAGCAGGCTCGTGCCGATGCCCCGGCCGGCGGCGACGCTAATGATCAAGTCCTGCGCGGTCGCCGGCTTGTCCAAGGCCGTTTCCGGCGCCATTCCGTTACGCTCTTCGACGAGGTGCTGATAATTGGCGAAATCCCGTGGCGTGTTCTCGGGAAGGCCCATGAAGCGGAGGCCGAGGATATCGGTCAGCCTTAGATGGTCGGCGTCGGCGATTTCGTACTCGATGTTCGCGATGACGACGCGCGGTTCGACCGTGAGGACGTCGTTTCTGACGCGCTCGTCCTGAAAGGATGGTCTGACAAAGGCCACGTCGACCCTTTTCTCAACCAGAGATGACACATAGTCCGTACAATTCAAACCCTCGATCCGCACCGTGTTCTGGGGGTCGGCGTCGCAGTACGCTCGCAAGATTGCCGGCGTCAGCTCACCTGAGCCGGGCGCCGCCACGCCGACGCGCAGCGGGGCGCTCTTGCTCCTGCCACACGCCTCGACGACGCCCGAGGCGGCGCCGGCCGCCGTGACCATGGCGAACGCGTGCGGGAGAAAACGTTCACCCGCCGGCGTCAGCGAGACGGGATGGCGCTCCAGCAGCCTTGTGCTCAGCTCACGCTCGAGAGCACGCACGTGCGCGGTGACGGCTGGAGGTGACAGAAACAGCCGCTGCGCGGCAGCGGCGAACTGTCCTTCCTCGACCACGGCGAGAAACGACTCCAGATGGCGAAGTTGCACAAGGATCAGATTACACATCGTGCCGAACGCCGTTCCGGACGTGATCACGATGGCTGAAAGCATGATCGCGCAGCTGCCTGCACGCCGTGACCGGCCGGCGTCGGAGACACGCGCGTTCTGCCGCCGGCCATGATCGACATTAATGGTTAAGTATCTTTACAATCGCCCGTCGTGTACTTACTGTTACGTCATGGCCTGGGGGAGACCTCCCGCCTCTGCCCAGGAGTTCATGAACTGTGCCCGCACGGCCACACCTGCGCCCCCGCCAGGACGCGTGTGCCCCCCGCACGTGAAGGAGAACGTTCGTGACAGCAGAGAACGACCGGACGCGCCGTACCCGCCGCAAGATCCTCGCGGCGGTCGCAGGCGGCGTCATGATGATCGGCGCAGGCGCCATCGGCGCCGGTGACGCCATGGCCGCCGGTTCCGCCCCGAGCGCGGCCGGCCTTGATCCGACCGTCGCACCGGGCGGCAACTTCAACCTGTCGGTGTGGTCCCTCCAGCTCCCGATCGGGTCGCCCGGCTCGCCGACCACGATCCAGCCGGCGCAGTTGAAGGGCGCGAGCGGGTACACGAACCCGGCGTACTTCTGGACCGACAAGAACGACGGCTCGATGACCTTCTGGGACCCCGAGGCCGGAGTCACCACGCCGAACTCGAGCTACGCTCGCTCCGAACTGCGCGAGATGAACTCGAACGGCAGCGCCGCGGACTGGTCCCTGTCCGGCACGCACAAGCTGTCGGCGACCCTGCGGATCGTCTCGGTGACGAAGAACGTCTGCGTCGGGCAGATCCACCTCGGCAGTGGCGGCTCGTCGACGAAGCCGCTGCTCGAGCTGTACTACCACTCCAACGGCGACGTCGTCCTCGGCCTCGAGAGGTCACCCGACGGCGGTCAGGACACCTCCACCCTGACCAACGTGCCGCTCGGCACCCAGTGGAGCTACGTCATCGCGATCGTCGGCGGCAAGATCCAGGTCACCGTCAACGGCAGCACGAAGAGCTATCCGATCGCCTCGGGCTTCAACGCCTATCACCAGTACTTCAAGGCCGGCGACTACAACCAGTCCTCGTCGAGCAGCACCAGCAACGGCGCGAAGGTCAAGTTCTACGCCCTGACCGTGGCCCACAGCTGACCGCGTACCCGCCGGCCTCTCCCCCGAGAGGCCGGCGGTTGCCTGTGGTGCCGGTGATCTCCCAGGTGGCCGGATTGACTGGAGTGCTTAGGTTTGCCTAACCTAACTCCAGTTTCTCCCTGCTCATGCCTGAAAGTGATCGCCCGTGCCTCTATCCGACCAGTTGCCCGCTTTCCTGTCGCTGTCCGCGGCTCCGGCCCCATCGACCCCGCTCGGCCCGTTCGAGGACAGCGCGGTGGCGTGGACGACCTGGGTGACGATGATGGGGTTCGTTGGCGTGACCACTCTGGCCCTGGTGGCAGCGGGTCCCGCGGCCCGCCGGATCAGTGCCGGCACGCTCGCGGCGGTGACCGCCCGGCTCGCCCGCGCGGCCGTCGTCCTCGGTGTCCTGGCGGTGCCCGCCGTGCTCACCGATCTCGCCCACTCCGGGGAGGACGGCGGCTACCACTACGGTGCGGCCTGGAACTCTCTGTACGACGGCAGCAATGCCGGGCGCCTGTCGGGCCTGGAAGTGACGCTGATCCTGGTCGGCGCCGCCCTGGTCGCCCCGCTGGCCTTCCGCCGGGCGGCGTCCGGCGCGGCGAGGCGGTGGCTGCTCGCCGCGGGGCTCGGCGCGGGAGCGGTCGCGCTGGGCACCACCAAGTTCCCTGACGCGGTACCCGACGACTGGGGCCGTACCACCTTCGAGACCGTCATGTGGATGCTGCACCTGTCCGGTGGCGCGGTCTGGCTGGGTGGCCTGGCCGGCCTGGCGCTGCTCACCGTCCCCGGCGCGGTCGCCCCGGCCGACCGTGGCGCCTTCTGGTCCGCCGCGGTCCGGCGCTTCTCCGCCACCGCCATGGGCTGCGTCGCGTCGATCGCCCTGTCGGGGCTGTTCCTGTACTGGGAGCACGTCGACGGCCCCTCGCAGCTGTTCACGACGATGTACGGCCGCGTACTCGGGGTGAAGATCCTCATCTTCGGCACACTGCTGCTGCTCGGTGCCTTCAACCAGTTCTGGCTCCACCCGCGGATCGACGCGCTGCGCGCCGCGGGGGAGCAGCGCCCCCTGCACACCGTCCTGGTGCGGCGGTTCCCCGCCGTGGTCACCGTCGAGACGCTGCTGGGAATGACAGTGCTGTTCGTCGCGCCCTTCCTTCACGGCTCCGCCCGTAACCAGGCATTCCAGGCCGACGCGGCCGAGCACTCCGCCGTTCCCCTTGCGGGTCTGCCCAAGATCCCTGCCAAGGAGGCCAGCACCTCCACCTGGGTGCTCGGCACCGCCGAGACCATCGCCGTCATCGCGGTGATGATCGCCGGCTACTGGCTCTCCGGGCTGGTCGTCCGCCGCCGTACGGCCGCCGCCACCGCCCGCGCGGCCGACGCCGCCGACACGGGCGACCTCGTCGAGGCGTGACGTGAGCACCGCGCCGTCGGCCCATGGTCCCGTGCGGTTCCGGACCGGTCAGCCGGCCACCCAGGCGATCGCGACGTCCAGCGGCTTACCTCGGTCGTAGACGCAGTGCGGGCGCCGGAGCCGGATCGAGCCCACGTAGACGTCGTCTTCTCGTGGATCGTAGGAGTTCTGGTCCACGGCGTAGCCGGGCGCGACCTCGCAGGCGTCCGGCCAGCCGGAGACCGGTACGCCCCCGAGCTCGGCCGGCGAGCCGCGTACGGGCGCGTCGTAGGCCGTCACCGTCTCCTTGCGATCGGTGACACCGGCGACGTACAGCGAGCCTCCGGCGGCGCCCAGCCACACGACGTCGTCGACGCCGATCGACTTGTACGATCAACGGACTGGCCAGGCTCCACTTTTTGACCAACGTGCCCGGAACGGGCCCGGTGTCGGCGAGCCGCGGCGGGGGAGTCTTCGCCGTGGAGCTCTCGAACCGTACGGGAGGACCCGAGGCCTGGCGGGGGGCACCCGGCCTCGACCCCCGGCCGGGGCCGAACGAACGAGCGGTCCGTACCCGGTGCCCGCCGGACGCGGAGCACGCGCCCGCGTGTGCCGGTCGTAGCCTGTGACATGCTGCCGCTCGACGATGCCGCGGTGCTGCGTGACCTGAGCGGAGCCGCGGGCGGCGGCACCGTGCTCGTTCTCCCGAGGAGTGTTCATGGCCGCGCTGCCCCTTCTGCCGACCTCACTGGTCGGCAGCTATGCCCAACCCGACTGGTTGATCGACCGTTCGAAGCTGGCCGGGCGGTTCCCGCCGCGGGTTCGGGCGAAGGAGCTCTGGCGGGTGGCGCCCGAGTTCCTCGCTCCGGCGCAGGACGACGCCACACTGCTGGCGATCCGGGCGCAGGAGGAGGCCGGGCTGGACATCCTCACCGACGGGGAGATCCGCCGGGAGAGCTACTCCAACCACTTCGCCACCGCGCTCGAAGGCGTCGACATCGACAACCCCGGTACCGCGCTGGACCGTAGCGGGCACCCCAATCCGGTGCCGAGGATCTCGGGTCCCATCCACCGGCCGTACCCCATCGAGGTCGACGATGTGAGGTTCCTGCGGGCGCACACCGACCGGACGATCAAGATGACCGTGCCCGGTCCGTTCACGATGTCCCAGCAGGCACAGAACGATCATTATCCGGACGCGGAGTCGGCGGCGATGGCGTACGCCGAGGCGGTGAACGCCGAGGTACGCGACCTGTTCGCGGCCGGCGCGGACATCGTCCAGATCGACGAGCCGTACATGCAGGCACGCCCGGACGCCGCCCGCGCCTACGGCCTGGCCGCGCTGAACGCCGCCCTCGCCGGGGTGACCGGTACGACGGCGGTGCACATCTGTTTCGGCTACGCGGCGATCATTCACGAGCGTCCCGAGGGCTACTCGTTCCTGCCCGAGCTCGCCGGGTGCCCGGCCGACCAGATCTCCATCGAGACCGCGCAGTCGGGTCTGGACCTCGGAGTGCTGGCCGACCTCACCGACAAGACGATCATCTTGGGCGTCATCGACCTGTCCACGCCGGAGGTGGAGACCTCCGAGCTGGTGGCCGACCGCGTTCGCCGGGCGTTCGACCGGATGCGGCCCGAGCAGCTCGTCATCGCCACCGACTGCGGGATGAAGTACCTGCCGCGCGAGTCCGCCGAGGGCAAGATGCGGGCGATGGCCGACGCCGCGCGACTGCTGCGGGCCGAGCTCGGCTAGACATCGTGATCACGGGCGCCGGGCGGACGCATGCCCGGCGCCCCATCTCGCGGTTTGTACGACGAGTGCCGTACGGCCTGCGCCGTGGAGGTCGTCTTGCCCCGGAGTGCGAAGAAGCGTCCGCGACACTCCGAAACGTGCGTGGATGCCGGGTTTCTAGGGGTTACGCTCGGAGATCGCGACCGGTCTCAGTGCGGAGGGACGAGCGTGACCGACATGTCAGCTGATTCCGATCCGAAGCCGCAGTGGGCACTCGATACGGGCGTGCCCCACACCGCCCGCGTCTGGAACTACTTCCTTGGCGGCCAGGACAACTTCGTCTCCGACCGGGAGGCGGGTGAGCGGATCGCCAAGGTCAATCCGCCCATTCTCGAACTCGCACGGGCGTCCCGGGCATTCCTCGTGCGTGCCGTCCGCCACCTGACCACCGAGGCCGGGATCCGGCAGTACCTCGACATCGGCACGGGACTGCCCACCTTCAACAACACGCATGAGGTCGCCCAGGGAATCGCGCCGGAGTCGCGCATCGTCTACGTCGACAATGATCCGCTGGTCCTGGTCCACGCCGGGGCCCTGCTCACCAGCACGGTGCCCGGCGCCACCCGCTACATCGAGGCCGACCTGCGCGCCCCGGACTCGATCCTGAGCGAGGCCTCGGCGATCCTGGACCTCGACCGGCCGGTTGCGATCATGCTCATCGCGATCCTGCACCACGTCACCGACACCGCGGAAGCCCAGAGCATCGTGGCCCGGCTGATGGACGCGGTGCCCTCGGGCAGCCACCTGGCGATCGCCCACGCCGTGCACAGCGAGACCATGGACGAAGGCGCGCGGCAGTGGAACCGGGTCGGCAAACCCCCGCTCATCCCGCGTACCGTCGAGGAGATCGCGAGTTTCTTCGACGGCCTCGAACTCCTGGAGCCGGGGGTCGTCACGACGACGCGATGGCGCCCGGGCGACGTGGATCTCGGCGTCACGCATGAGGTCGACCAGTACGCGGCCGTCGGCCGTAAGCCCTGACGCTCATGCGGTCCGCGGTGAAATGCCGTCGAGCCGCCCCGGCTCGACGGCCGATCAGCCGAAGACGACGTTGAACGCCTTGCCGAGGAGTGAGAGGACCTCTTCGCCCTCGGCCTCGCTCAGCACGCGGAACGCGGGCGTGACCAGGGTGTCGGTCAGGTCCTCCGCGTCGGTGCGACGCTTTCGCAGGGTGTCGTCCGGCGGGGAGTAGGGCTCCGGCCAGCCGAAGTAGCGGGCGTTGCCCTCGCCGGCGGGGATGAGCGGCGAGCCGCCCGTGAGAATGGCCTCCAGCGGCGTCAGCCCGCAGGAGAGCACGGCCACCAGGTGCAGGCCGCCGCGCAGCTCCCGGAGTACGTGCGCGAGCTGGATGACCCGTGCCCGCCCGTCGTCGGGCAGTGGCATGGCCCGCCAGCCGGCCGCGAGCGGTGCCCCGATCACGTCGGCGTTCCCGGCGACCGCCTCGAGCAGCTCGGCGAGCCGGTCCGCGTCGGTCTCGGCGAGCCCCGCCAGCTTGCGACGGGCGAAATCCTGGCAGACCGTGGCGTAGCGGCGTGCCGCCTCCTCGGCGGGCAGGCTCCGGCCCGCCTCCCAGACCTCGCGTACGACCTCGACCGGGAAGAAACCGACCGCCGAGGCGACGATGTCGGCATCGACCTCACCGAGCACGCCGCACCGGCCGCGCATGTACGGGGCCCAGCCGGCGAAGCCCGTCTCCTTGGTATAGGCCTTCGCCTCACGCGAGATCATGAAGGCGCCGCCGAGTCCGCCGATCATGTTTTTCGCAGCCGCCGCCGCAATCGCCATTGGAGATCCATCCGTCCTGGAACAGAATCCGGTTCTAGTAATTCTAGACGGCCGCACCGTAGCAGGCCGGGGGCCGTTCATCACCCCGAGGCGGACCGGGACGTACGCTGCCCCACGCCGAGCCACCCGCCGAAAGGGGGATGGGGACGATCCGCACCGCGGCATCGTGCCTCTGATCACCTATGGGTTACTACGAGGAAGCCAGGGACGCGTTCCGGCGCGGCGACACGGACGTCGTGGAGCGGCTGAGCAGACAGGAGCTCGACCGCGCTCGCGCGTCCGCCGACGTCGCCGCGGAGGTGGAGGCGCTCTGCATGCTGGCACGGGTCGCCCTGCGCGGTGACGATGCCCGCGAGGCCGTACGGCTGGCCGCGGAGGCGCGTGCCCTGGCACGCGGCACCGGCGAACGGCGACTCGAGCGAGTGCCGATCCACGTACTGGCGGCCTCCGCGCGTATCACGGGAGATCTCGCCGCCGCCCGCTCCCTGTACGGGGAGAGCATCGCACTCAACGAGTCCCTCGGTGAGTCGCGCATGGTCGTGGCGGAACAGCACAACCTCGGCTACGTCGAGCTGCGGGCAGGCGACGCCGACCGTGCCAGGGAGCTGTTCACGGCGGCCCGCCGGCAGACGCTCCGCCACGGTCACGACGACCTGATCCCCTGCGTGGCCGTCGATGCCGCCGTCATCGCCGCCGCCGACGGCGACCATCGCCGGGCGGCGCGGCTCCTCGCCGCGGCCGACAGTGCCCTTCGCGAGCTCCAGCAGGTTCTGGACCCGGACGACGCGATCGAGCAGGAGGCCCTCCGCGATCGGCTGGCCGGCGCACTCGGGCGAAGGTCCTTCGACGCCGCGTACCGGGAGGGCGCCGGACTCGACCTCCGCCAAGCCCTGTCCCGGTGATCCCGGCCGCCGGAGAACGCGCCGTACATCCCCCTCACGGGTGGCCCGCGGCGCGGAACGCCCTCCGGTACGCCGACGGAGTCGTCGTCGTGTCCCGGGCCATCTGCAGCCGCAGGTTGGCCGCGGTTCCGAGTCCGCTCCGTTGCGCGACCTCGTCGACGGTGATGTCGGTGGCTTCGAGCAGCCGCCGGGCTTCGAGCAGCCGCTGAGCGGTGAGCCACCGCAGCGGGGTCATACCGGTCTCGGCGACGAATCGCCTGGCGAACGTTCGCGGAGCCAGCCCGGCATGGTCGGCGAGTTCGGCGACGGTGAGCGGCCGCTGGATCTCACCGACCGCCCATTCGCAGGTCCTCGCCAGCCCGGAGCCGTTTTTGGGCAGGGGCCGCCGGGCGAACTGCGCCTGACCGCCGGGCCGGTGAACCGCCGTCACCATGCGCCGTGCGACGTCGGCGGCGGCCGCGGCGCCGTGGTCGTGTTCGAACATGTGCAGGCACAGGTCGATGCCGGCGGCGATGCCGCCGCTGGTAAGGATGTCGCCCTCGTCGACGTAGAGGACGTCGGGGCGCAGGCGGACCGCGGGGAAGCGAGCGGCGAACTCGTCGGCGTGCTGCCAATGGGTGGTGGCCTCGCGGCCGTCCAGCAGGCCCGCCCCGGCGAGCGCGAACGCGCCGATGCACACCGAGGCGATTCGGGCGCCCCGGCGTGCCGCGCCGTTCAGCGCTTCCACGACCGCCGGCGACGGGTCGGACAGCGGGAGGAAACCCGGGACGACGACCGTGTCCGCGGTTTCGAGTGCCTCCAGACCGTGATCGGCCTGGACGGAGAAACCGGTCGTCGTCGGTACCGCTCCGGGCCGTTCGGCGCAGACGCTGAACGCGTAGCGGCCGCTCTCGATGCGGTGGCCGAAGATCTGAGCCGGAATCGACAGGTCGAAGGCGACGACGTCCGGCAGCGCGAGTACGGTCACTCGATGCATGGCAGCATTCTACCGATGTCGCACTTTTCTGCCGCTCACCACCCGAGCGACTCGGGCCGGCGGACGACCGCCGAGCGGATCAGGCGCCGCGGCAGGATTCTTTTCGAACGCGGCAGTCCTGCCACTCGCCGGTCCCCCTGGTGCTCACCAGCATGGGGGGATGACCGATGACACGATAGACGGCACGGCCGGCAACCTCGCATCGCTCCTTTACCGCAACGCGTCCTTCGCGGCGACCGACGCCAAGGACAAGGTGCCGGCGATCCCGTTCATCCCCCACCGCGGCCTGTTCGTCATCACCTGCGTCGACCCGCGAGTCGACCCTGCGAACATCCTCGGGCTCGAGCTCGGCGACGCGATCGTGCTCCGTGACGTCGGTGGACGCGTCACGCCGGCGGTCCTCGCCGACGTCGCCTACATCAGCTACCTGGTCGAGACGAAGGCTCCGCAGGGGCCTTGGTTCGAGATCGCGGTGATCCATCACACCGACTGCGGATCGGGGCTGCTGGCCGACGAGGAACTCCGGCAGGACTTCGCCCGGCGAAGCGGGCTCGAGGTGGCGACGCTCGCCGAACTCCCGGTCCTCGATCCGCAGCTCACGGTGGCGATCGATGTTCAGCGGCTGCGCGACCATCCCCACCTGTCCGGCAAGGTCCACGTCTCGGGCCACGTATACGACGTCAAGACCGGCCACATCTCGACCGTCGCCTGATCGGAGCCGATCGTACGACGGTCGAATGACCCTAGGAGTACCACACCCCCTTTACGGGGCCTTCCCGTACGGGCCACGGGGTTAGTGTCGAAGCCATGGACAGCGAGAACCTCCTGGGACGGTTCCTGCGAGCCCGGCGTGGGCTCGTGGCTCCCGAGGACCTGAACCTGCCGGCCGGTGCCCGCCGCCGGGTGGCGGGTCTGCGCCGGGAGGAGGTCGCGATGCTGGCAGGGCTGAGCACCGACTACTACGTACGGCTGGAGCAGGGACGCGAGCGGAGTCCGTCCGTTCAGGTGATCGACGCGCTGGCGCGGGCGCTGTTGCTGGACGACGACGCGATCGCTCATCTGCACCGGCTGGCGCGGCCCGTGCCGGGCCGGTCCCGCAGGACCGCACGGCGCGAGCGGGTCGGCCCGGGCCTCCTCCGGATGATGGGCGACTGGGACCGGACGCCTGCCGTCATCCTCGGACGGCGCATGACCGTGCTGGCCCACAACACCCTGGGCGAAGCGCTGTTCGCCGGCCACACCTACAGCGGTGACCTGGTGCGGCTGGTCTTCCTCGACCCCGACGCACGGGAGTTCTACCCGGAGTGGGACCGGGTGGCCGTCAACACGGTCGCCGGGCTGCGCCAGCAGGCGGGAACCGACTACGACGACCCTCAGCTGGTCGAGGTGGTCGGCGAGCTGTCGCTGAAGAGCGAGGCGTTCCGCAGGCTATGGGCACGCCACGACATCCGCCAGAAGACGCATGAGACGAAACGCTTCCAGCATCCCGTCGTCGGAGAGCTCACCCTCGACTACGAGTCGCTGACCGTCAACAGCGCGCCCGGCCAGCAACTGGTCATCTACCAGGCCGAACCCGGTAGCCCCTCGGAGCACGCGCTGGCTCTGCTGGGCACCCTGACCGCCACCGAAGCCTCCTCCCCGGCGGAGCGCCCGGCCGGCTGAGCGACGCCCGCGACCGCGCCTGCCGCCGGCCCATCGCCGCGGTGACATCACCCGGCCACTCACGTATGGACAAGGAGCGGTTCCACCATGCCCGTCAACGACGCACCCGTCTGGTTCATCACCGGTTGTTCCACCGGACTGGGCCGGGCCCTTGCCACCGCGGTCCTCGAACGGGGCTGGCGAGCGGTGGTCACCGCCCGCGATCCCGAGAAGGTGGCCGACATCGTCGCGGGTCACGAGGACCGCGCCCTGGCCCTCGCACTCGACGTGACCGACGCCACGCGGGTCGCGGCGGCCGTCAAGGCGGCCCACGCCGCCTTCGGACGGATCGACGTGCTGGTCAACAACGCCGGCTACGGATACCTCGCCGCCGTCGAAGAGGGCGAGGACGACGAGATCCGCGCCCTGTTCGACGCGAACGTCTTCGGCCTCGCCGACGTCACCCGGAGCGTGCTGCCGGGGATGCGCGCCAGGCGCAGCGGCCACATCGTGAACATCTCCTCGCTCGGCGGCTTGGCCGCCTTCGGCGCCACCGGCTACTACCACGCCACGAAGTTCGCCGTGGAGGGCCTGTCGGAGTCACTCGCGGCGGAGGTCGCGCCGCTGGGCATCAAGGTGACGATCGTCGAGCCCGCGGCGTTCCGTACCAACTGGTCCGGCCCTTCCATGCGCCAGTCCGCGACCCGTATCGAGGACTACGCGGAGACCGCGGGCGCCCGGCGGAAGAGCACCATGGACACCTACGGGAACCAGCCCGGCGACCCAGGACGCGCCGCCCAGGCCATCATCGGCGCGGTCCAGGCGGACGAACCCCCGCTGCGCCTGCTCCTGGGCAAGGCCGCGCTCGACGTGGTCACGGCCAGGCTCGACAACCTGAGGAGCGGCGTCGACGCGTGGCGTGACGTGACCCTCGGAGCCGACTACCCCGACGACGGCACGGTCACCGGCTGACCGCACCTTGAGGAGGATGGATGCCCACACTGGCGATCATCGGAGCGGGGCCGAACCTCGGTCTGGCCACCGCCACCAGGTTCGGGTCCGAGGGGTTCGACGTCGGCCTCGTGGCGCGCGGCCGGGAGCGGCTGGAGGACCTCGTTCACGGCCTGGAGTCGAGCGGGGTGAAGGCCGCCGGCGCGGTCGCGGACGTCAGACGTCCGCCCGGCGTGGCGTCGGCGCTGAGTGAACTCACCGACCGGCTGGGCCCGGTCGACGTCCTGCTGTACAGCCCGCTGCCGAGCCTGGACTGGATCAAGCCGGTCGCCGACACCACCTCCGACGACGTCCACGCGTCGCTGGAGCTGAGCGTCCTCGGTGCCGTCGACGCGGTGCAGGCGGTGCTTCCCGTGATGCGGCGGCGCGGCAGCGGGACCCTGCTGTTCACCACGGGCGGGGCGGCGGTCGCACCGAGCGCGGAGCGCGCGAGCTCCGCCATCTCATGCGCCGCCGAGGTCGCTTACGCCCGTATGCTCCACGAGGTCCTGGCGGACGAGGGCATCCACGTGGCGCACACCGCGATCGTCGGTGCGCTCGGTCCCGGACTGCGGCACGAACCCGCCGCGATCGCCGAAGTGCTGTGGCGGCGGCACATCGAGCGCGGAGAGTTCCAGACCGTGTGCGGTGGATGAGCTCACGGGCGGATGGTGACCACGGTGAGGGCGGCGGCGGCCAGGAAGCCGAGACCGCCGACGATGACATCGGCGTGCAGGCCGGCCACGAGACCACCGCCCGCGACCAGGGTGCCGACCAGGGCCACCCCGATCGCGCTTCCGGTCTGGCGGGCGGCGTTGAACACCGCGGACGCCGCCCCGCCGAGCTCGGCCGGTGCCGCCTCCATGATCGCCGAGGTCGCCGCCGGCATCGTGAGACCGGTCCCGAAACCGCTGAGGGTCATCGGCGCCACGAGCGTCCAGTAGCTCGTGTCCGGGCCGGCCAGGAGCCAGCCGAGCAGCCCGGCCCCGCCGATGACCAGCCCGATCGCCATCGGCGGGTGCGGGCCGGTGCGTGCGGCGATCCGGCCGCTCAGCGGCGAGGAGATCAGGGGCATCATCGCCATCGGCAGCATGGCGAGTCCGGTCATCAGCGGGCTGAGGTGCTGTACCCGCTGGAAGTACAGCGGCACGACGAACAGCAGGCCGTAGAACCCGAGGTTGAGCAGTACGCCGATGACCGCCGACGCGCGGAACCGCCGTCCTCCGAACAGTGTCAGCGGCAGCATCGGCGCCCGCGACCTGGTTTCGAGCAGCAGGAAGGCAGGCAACGCGAGCACGAACAGGCCGAGGCCACCCAGCACCACCGGCGAGGTCCAGCCGCGCGCCCCGGCCTCGACCAGCGCGCAGGTCAGACCGCCGACGCAGAGCGCGCCGGTCAGCTGGGCCGGCACGTCTGGCCCCGCCCGGCCGCGGACCGGTGACGGCGCCGGCACGTACCTCATGGTCAGCAGGAACCCGAGCACGCCGAACGGGATGTTGACGAAGAACACCCACCGCCAGCCGGCCGTGAACACCAGCACCCCGCCGAGCACCGGACCGGCACCGGCGGCGATTCCGGCGACCATGCCCCAGACGCCGAACGCCCGTGCCCGCGACCCGCGGTCGGGATAGGCATTGCGGAGCAGCGCGAGCGAGGCCGGCACCATCGCCGCGGCGCCGGCACCCTGCACCAGCCGGGCACCGATCAGCACACCGGCGGACGGCGCCAGCCCGCAGCCGGCCGAGGCGGCGGTGAACACCACCAGCCCGGCCAGGAACACCGGCTTCCCGCCGAGCCGGTCGCCCAGCCCGCCGCAGAACAGCAGCAGTCCGGCGAACGCCAGCGTGTAGCCGTCGACGACCCACTGCAACGCGGTCAGCCCCGCGCGCAGGTCGGTGCCGATCGCCGAGATCGCGACCGTGACCACGGTGACGTCCAAGATGACGAGGAAATATCCCAGGCAGACCGCGGCCAGTGGCAGCCGGCCGGTCTTGGTGGGGGACGCATTCCGTTCCCGCATGGTGACCGTCATGCCGCCAGTCTCCGGCCGGATCACTACGGTGATCGCCGAAATGTCGCCGTCCTACACTGGTGTCATGTGGAACGCGGCAACGGAGACCGACATCGCCGAGGTCGCGGCGGCCATCGGCGATCCGTCACGGACCAAGGTGCTGCGCGCGCTCGCCGACGGCGGAGTGCTCCCGGCCAGCGCACTGGCGGCCGAGGCCGGTGTGAGCGTGTCCACGATGAGCGGCCACCTGACCCGGCTACGCGAGGCGAAGCTGCTCACCGTCGAGCACGACGGCAGGCACCGTTACTACCGCCTGGCCGGTACGGATGTGGCACGGGCACTGGAGGAGCTGGCCAGGATCGCGCGGCCACTGCCGGTCCGATCGCTGCGTGACGGCCTGCGCGCAGAGGCGCTGTTGCGTGCCCGGCTGTGCTACGACCACCTCGCCGGACGGCTCGGGGTCGCACTGCTCGCCGCGCTGGTGGACGGCGGTGTTCTCGCCAGTACGGCCGGCAGCTACCGGATCACCCCGGACGGCCTCGGCAGGCTGGGGGAGTTCGGGATCGACGTCGAGGAGTTCTCCCGGCGGCGGCCGGCGATCCGGTACTGCGTCGACTGGGGCGAGAATCGCCACCACCTCGCCGGTGCGCTCGGCGCGGCCATGGCGGCCCGGCTGTTCGCGCTGGAATGGCTGCGCCGGGGTCGGGCCCGGCGCGTCGTCCAGCTCACCGAGGCGGGCCGTACCGGCCTGCACGCGACCTTCGGCGTCCCCTTCGACTGGGACGACCCGCCCGCCGTACCGGCTCGACGGGACCGCTGACCATACACGGATACTATTCGTGACAGCGTTCGGACAACCCCTTCTGCCATTGAGGCGATCATCGAGTTGACTTCTCAGAGACCGCGTACGTCTAAGAACGGCCCCATCGAGAGCCGCAACCACCTGGAGGACCTGAGCCCGTCGCTACGGGCCTACGTCCTGGACCGCTGTAAGCGTGAGGGGATCCCCGTCACGTCGGTGCGCGTCGTCTCCTCGACCGAGGTCATCATTCCCTGATCGCCGGGACGGTCGGGATCTCACTCCAGGCCAGGGCGGACGCTCCGGCCTGCGAAGGCGGTCACCGAGTTCACAGGCCGGAGCGCACTGCCCCACGCGGTTCCGCCCGGCCGGACCGGGCGGATCCGCGAAGCGGTCGTTGATGGCGACCAGGCGGCCGGCGCTCCTTCTGTGTTCTCCTCCAGAAGGTCAGGTCGTCTCCCCATCCGGCTCGGTCGCTCCCACGGTGAGGGCCGGACAAAGCGGGATCGGCCCAGGTGCGGCTTTGTCACGCCACGAGAGAACACGGGCTCGCCGTTGACGATCCCCGTTTTCCAGCCATGTCAAAATTCTTAATCGGCATCCTCTTCAAGCCGCTTTAGGTGGCATTCACCGCAGATAGGCGCCAGAACGGACGCGCGGTGGGGAGGTGGGTCCGAAGCGGGCTCTCGGGGTCGGGGCCCCCGTCGGATCCCCGCCGCGCTCGCCGTCGTTGCGGCCTGCGGCCGCGACCATCGCCGGTCTCGGGGGCCGGTCGTGCCGGCGCATGCGTGCCCTGCCGTACGGCATTCCGCGGTGCACCCGACGGCCCGACCGGAATCGGTCGCCTGCTCGCTAGCTATTGCGACTTCTAACCTTTTTGCATGAAATGTCACATGCCGTAATCCCCCGTCAACGGAGCCCCCCATGCGACGACGTATGCTCGGCGCGATCGCCCTCACGGGCGCGATCGTGACCGGGTCGGCCGTACCGGCCCACGCCGATCACAAACCCGCGATCAAGGTCACCGGCGGCGAGACGCAGCCGATCTTCTCCCGCGCCGACGCGGTCACCCAGACCGTCAACATCGAGGTCCCCGTCGACAGCGACTCGGACGGAACGCGGGACCGGGTGCAGCTGCGGATCATGCGCCCGAAGGAGACCGACCAGGGACTCCGGGTGCCCACCATCGTCGAGCCCAGCCCGTACTGGGCCGGTGGCAACGACATCACCAACCACGACGTCGACATCGACGACGTGAGCACCCTGGGCGCACGGAACGCCCGCCAGAACCGCCCGGACGACGCCCTGGCCGCCACCTTCCCGGGCTACTACGACAACTACTTCCTGCCGCGCGGCTACGCCGTCGCCGACGTCGACAGCCTCGGCACCGGCGGCTCCACCGGCTGCCCGACCTCCGGAGCCCGCAACGAGCAGGCCGGTGCCAAGGCCGTCGTCGACTGGCTGAACGGCCGGGCGCGCGGCTGGGCGCCGGACGGCACGCCGGTCACCGCGACCTGGTCCACGGGGAACGTCGGCATGATCGGCCAGTCCTATGACGGGACGCTGCCGAACATGGCGGCGGCGACCGGGGTGAAGGGCCTCAAGGCGATCGTGCCGATCGCGGGGATCTCCTCCTGGTACGACTACTACCGTGCGAACGGCGGCGTGCTCGCACCCGGCGGATTCCAGGGCGAGGACCTCGACGTCCTGGCGAAGTACGTCTACACGCGTGCCGACCGCGAGATCTGCAAGAAGGTCATCGACGACATCGAGGCGAGACAGGACCGCGACACCGGCGACTACAGCCGGTTCTGGAACGAGCGGAACTACGTCCAGGACGCAGCCAAGGTCCGCGCGGCCGTGTTCGTGGTGCACGGGCTGAACGACTGGAACGTCAAGACCAAGCAGTCGGTGCAGTGGTGGAACGCCCTTGCCCGCAACAACGTGCCCCGCAAGCTCTGGCTGCACCAGGCGAACCACAACACGCCGTTCCGCTGGCGGGTCGAGGAATGGCTGCGGCAGACGCACCACTGGTTCGACTACTGGCTGTACGGCATCCAGAACGGAATCATGAAGGAGCCGCGCGTCGACATCGAGCGGGCTCCCGGTCAGTGGGAGCAGCACTCGGACTGGCCGGAGCCGGGGACCCGCACGCTCGACCTGCATCTGAACCCCTCGGGTGAGCTGAGCACGAAGGCGCGGTACGGCGCGCCGCAGTCGCTCATCGACGAGGGCCGTACCCGCACCGCCGAGCAGCTCGCGGACAACTGGACGCAGCCGGATCCGAACCGGCTGGTCTACCTCACGCCCGCGCTCACGAAGCCCATGCGCGTGGGCGGCACGCCGACGATCTCGCTGCGCGCCTCTCTGGACGGCCGCTCGCCGTACCTGACCGCGCTGCTCGTCGACTACGGCACCGACACCCGGCCGACGGGTGCCGTGGCGAGCACGGGGGAGCAGGTCTGTTACGGCGAGAGCGTTCCCGGCGACTCGGGCTGCACGACCCGCACGGCGCACGTGACCGAGACCCAGCCGTTCAAGATCGTGACCCGTGGCTGGCTGGACGCGCGCAACCGGCACGACCCCTCACGCACCGAGCCGCTCAAGGCGGGGAAGGCGTACGACTTCCGCTGGGACTTCCAGCCGAACGACTACGTCTTCAAGGCCGGTCACCGGCTGGGCGTGGTCGTGATCTCCACGGACTACGACTACACGCTGCGCTACCCGGCCGGTACGAAGGTCACGCTACGGCCCGGAGGCAACGTCCTTCATCTGCCCGTCGCCCCCCGCTGACGATCTCGTCCCGCCGTGATCACGCGACCGGCCGTCGCGTGGTCACGGCGGGACGTCAGTGGTCACCGCCTGAACGGCGTCGCCGCCGGTTCGTTGGCAATGTCAGTGTTTTCCCCGATGGCGGCGGCGCGAACGGTCCGTGAAAGTGGGTTCGGCGACAGTGGTCTCACCGCTGGCGACGGTGGATCGCCGGAGGGCGTATGCTGCGGATCCATTTCACGGCCGATGACCTGGCACGGACGCGCATCATGCGTGGTGCGGACGTCATGTGGGAGATCGTCTCCAGCCTGCAACTCCTGCAGAACCGCGAAGGCGCGGTCGTCTTCGACCGCTGGCGACGCCAGGTCCGCGGCCGGCTCGGCCGATGGGTCCGCCCGCTGATCACTCTCGCGCCGCACGCGGCGTACTTCCCGGACTTCCTGACCCCGCCCGAGGGCAGCCCGAGCCTGGAGCACGGCCTGGACAAGGTCCTTTCCACCCCCCGTACCCGGCTGCGGGAGGACCTCGGGATCCTCGCCTCTCTCCGCCGGCTGCCGAGCTGGACCGGCCGGCTGGCGGCCGGCGACATCGAGACCGTCGACGTTCTCGACAGCGCGTTCCGCGCGTACCACGGATCCGTCATCGCTCCCGACTGGGCGTTGGTCCAGGCGTCCGTCGAGGCGGACCGGGAGCGGCGCGTACGCTCCCTCGCGGTGGGCGGTTGCGAAAGCCTGCTCAACAGCTTCCAGCCGCTGATGCGATGGAACCCGCCCGTCCTGGAGGCCGACTACCCGGTCCGGCAGGACCTCGTCCTCGACGGCCGCGGATTGCTCCTGGTGCCGGGGTACTTCTGCTGGCGCACTCCCGTCACGCTGGTCGACCCGGAGCTGCCGCCCGTACTGGTGTACCCGATCGCGACCGAGGCCCGCCTCGCCTCCGAAGCGCCCGCGCACGCGGACGACCGGTCCCTGGTCAAGCTGCTGGGCCGTACACGCGCCGCCGTTCTCCGCGCCGTGGAGAGCGGCGGCACCACCACGGACATCAGCCGCAGAACCGACACCTCGGTGGCATCCGCCAGCCAGCACGCGACGGTCCTGCGTGAAGCGGGCCTGATCAGTACCCGCCGGGACGGCGGCGCCGTGCGGCATACGCTCACGCCGCTCGGTCAGGCCGTCCTCACCGGCCGATCACGGCTTCCCTGAGGAACGCGCACCACGGCCGGGAGGCGGCCGCCGCTATCCGTCCTCTTCGGGGATGCTCGGCAACTTCTGCGTGAGCACGCTCCCGGACGTGACGGTCGCCTTGGCGATCACGGTCTTCTCGTGTCGCAGCGCACCGTTCTCCCGCAGCAGGTCGTCGGCTTCGGCCCGCAGCCGGGCCACCCTCGCACTCATCCGGACGTGGACCACCACACCGCCGACACCGACGCCAACCGCGAACGCTGCCAGTGCGGGCATCCACAGCACGACGACCGCGGCGACCACCAGAGGCAGGACGACCAGGATGACTCGGGCATTTCGGGCGGCCCCGTCCAGCGCGGCGTTGAGACGCCTCGGGATCCTCACACGTGCTCCTTCCACATTCGACGGCACCGAACTTCGGGAAAGATCAACCATAGGTGTGACGCTGAGTCGCCGCGTACGCGAGAGGCTTCGGGAGTGTGCCGTGGAGGGGGCGGACGATCCGGTGGTGAGTGTTCGTCGTCCGTGCCGTACGGTGCCACGAGCCCCCTGAGGCCAAAGAAAGGAGGCCGAGCCGAATATGCCGAGCGTCTATTGCACGCAGTGCGGTCACGCCAATGCAGAGGGTGCCCACTTTTGCTCGAATTGCGGCACTCCGCTCACCCGGGGCGTTCCGCCGGTGATGGGCGAGTCCGGCGATTCGACGTCGACGATGTCGCTGAGCGCGATCGAAGCGGCCGTCGAAGCCGAGCAGGCCGAGGAGCCGGCGGCCGAACAGCTCGGAGTCGAGTCACTCCCCGCGAACACCGCCCTCCTCCTCGTCAGACGAGGACCGAACGCCGGAAGCAGGTTTCTCCTGGACCGTAGGACCACGACCGCGGGCCGCCATCCGGAAAGCGACATCTTCCTTGACGACGTGACCGTGTCCCGCAGCCATGGCGAGTTCTACCGGCACGGCGCGCACTTCTCGGTACGCGACGCCGGCAGCCTCAACGGCACCTACGTCAACCGTCAGCGGATCGACGAGGCAGTACTGTCCAACGGCGATGAGGTCCAGATCGGCAAGTTCCGCCTGGTGTACCTCAGCAACGCGCTCGAAGACGTACCCGCCGACCCGGCTGAGCCGGTGCGCCGTTCGCGGCGTGGCTGGTGGAGGCGTTGGCTGCCGTAAGCGTCTCAGCGTCGTGCCGCGCGGTCAGGCGGCCGGCCGGGGCCCGGTGAGATCGAGCCGGGGCCAGCGGCCGGTCTGGATCGCGCGGCACCGTCCTGTCGCGGCCGGGGCACGGTGCGCGCCGCGTATCCGCGCGGGTGGGATCGCCGGGGGCCCCGCCCGCACCCGGCGTTTGTCGACCGCTCCGCAAGGGGATTCCTCACGGATGCCGGAAGATCGTGCCGAGCCGGCCGCGATCCGTGCGGATGTAGCGCGGCGAAGGGGATGACCGGCCGGTCCGGCCTGGGGACACCGTCTAGGGGGATGGATGAGTGTGCTGGATGAGGCGTTGGAGTTCCTCGGTCTGTCCGCGAGGTCGAACACGCATGATCCCTATGAGCTGGCCATGCCGGGGACACGTACAGAGCAACGGGAGCTGGCCGAGGCGATGCGCCGGCTGCCCGGCCGCTTTGCCGGCCGGGTCTCGGCGCAGGTTCGAGAGCAGGTCAACGCCGCCGCGGCGGCCGGACGGTGGGAGCAGGCCGTTGACAGGCTGGTCACCGCCCTACGGGCGAGTGGTGAGGTGCTCAGCGACCAGGAACACGAGCTCCTGGGAGCCGTACTCCAGGCCCTGAACATGTCAGGCGAACGACTCGACGCACTGACGCGGCGCCAGAACGCTCTCGCACAGCCCGTCCGCGATGCGCACGGATCCATGAGCACGTCACCGGGCTCGTACGGGCCGGAGAGTTGAACCGCCCGGAAAGCCGGGCGGTCGGCGGCGGCCTTCTCGTCGGCGCCGGGCGGATCGTGTCCGCGCTCCGACGGTGCGCCGGCGCCATGGGCGGACCCTCGCGGGCCGGCCACCGCAGCGGGGAAGCTCCTCGTCAGGGTGGCCTCTCGCGATCGGGGTAGGCAAGACGACAAGCAAACAGGCAGCTCAGGGGGGATGTCATGATCAAGATTATGCGGAAGGCCGGTATCAGCTCGTCGATGCTCTACACGGCCGGTCTCGCGTCGATCGGTCTGTCGATCGCGTCGTGGGTCACCTCACGCAACCTCGAGTCGAAGGGCATCGCGCGGGCCGACCGCTGGGGGATCTTCGTCGGGCAGTGGGCACCGACCTTCTTCGCGCTGGGCAACGCGATGCGCATGGAGGAGGAGATGGGCGAGACCCGCCCCTCGGAGAAGGTCGAGCACATGAAGGCCAGCATGCGAGAGAAGATGCCGGTCACCTGACCTGCGCCTCTACGGCCCTGCCTTCATGATTGTTTTTCTCGTACCGGGTAAGCGGGACGTATGAGTCAAAACGGTCAAGCGGACTTTCAGGACTCCCTCATCGAGCCGCAGGGAGTGAACGCGGGAGCCGCCGTCGACGCGGAGACGTCCCACGAGGATCCGCCGGAGAAAGGTCCCGTGCCGCCGACGACACGGGAGCTGAACGAGGCGCGTCCGGACGAGATGGTCGGGCTGCCGGAGCAGATCCCCGGCTACCCCGGCCAGCAGCGTTCCATGGACACCAGCTGACTCCCGGCGGAGTGCCTCCCGGTCCGGCCGGCGCCCGGGAAGGCGAATCCGCGGCATGCCGCCCCGTATGTCCGTGCCGGACACCGGCTGCGGGGCGGTCGCCGGTCCGTGGGCGCACGCCGGTGCCCTATTCGTGGTTCTTCAGTTCGGGAAGGACCTGCTCGGCGTAGAGCGCGAAGAAGCCGTCCTGCTCGGGGCCGATCTGGTTCACGTACACCTCGTCGTAGCCCGCGTCCAGGTAGGCCTGGAGCGCTTCGAGGTGCGTCTGCGGATCCGGGCCGCAGGGGACGTTGCGGCCGACCGCCTCCTCGGTGACCAGCTCGGCGAGCTGACCGAAATGCCGGGGCAGGGGGAGGAGCTGGGCGGCCTCGCCCGGCAGCTGGTCGTTGGGCCACAGCCGGTACGCGGTGCCGCGTGCCTGCGCGGCGTCCGGGGCCCAGCACACCTTGAGGCCGCCCTGCGCCGGCTTGCCCGAGCCTCCACCGGAATGGAAGGCGGCCAGCAGGCCGGGGTCGGGCTCGACGCAGATGAAGCCGTCGGCGATGCGCCCGGCCAGCGTCGCCGCCTTCTCGCCGAAGCCGGACATGTAGATCGGCGGGAGGCGGTCCGGCAGGGTGTAGAGCCGGGCCGTGTCGACGTCGTAGTGCTTGCCGTGATGGGTGACGAGCTCGCCGGTGAACAGGCGGCGGATGATCCCGACCGCCTCCTCGAGCATCTCGAGGCGTTCCTCCGCCGGCGGCCACGAGGATCCGACGATGTGCTCGTTGAGCGCCTCGCCGGTACCGACGCCGAGCGTGAAGTCCGTCAGAGTGGCGCTCGTGGCCGCGGCCTGGGCGATGACCACCGGATGGGTACGGACGAGCGGGCAGGTCACGGCGGTGGTGATGGGCAGAGAGGTCGCCTGGGAGATCGCGCCGATGACCGACCACACGAACGAGCTCTGTCCTTGCTCGTCGAGCCAGGGATGGAAGTGGTCAGAGATCCACAACGCCTCGAAACCGGCCTGTTCGGCGAGTCGCGCCTGCCGGATCAGCTCTCGCGGCGCGTGTTCCTCGCTGGACAGGAAGTATCCGACCTTGGTCATTTGTCTCCTCCGCGGCCGAACAGCTCCTGGGCCTTGGTCTTGAGACCCTTCTTGACCATGCCGGTGGCGTCCGGGTCGCCCTTGATGATGGCTTCGGCGGCGTCCTTGATCTGTTCGAAGTCCGCGTGTGGCGGGATGGGCGGGATATCGGGGTCGCAGCGCACGTCGAGGACGACCGGCCGGTCGGCGGCCAGAGCCCGGTCCCAGGCCGGTCCGACCGCCTCGGGCTTGTCGACCTCGATGCCCTCCAGGCCGATCGAGCGGGCGAAGGCGGCGTAGGAGATGTCGGGCAGGGTCTGGGACTCCTCGAACTTCGGCGCGCCGCCCATGGCCCGGAGTTCCCAGGTGACCTGGTTCAGGTCGTTGTTGTGCAGCACCGCCACGATCAGCCGCGGGTCGCTCCACCGGGAGTGGTAGCGCTTGATCGTGATGAGCTCGGCGAGGCCGTTCATCTGCATGGCGCCGTCGCCGACGAACGCGATGGCGGGCCGGTCCGGGTGGGCGAACTTCGCGCCGATCGCGTACGGCACTCCGGATCCCATGGTCGCCAGGGTGCCCGAGAGCGAGCCGCGGACCCCGGCTCGGATCTTCAGGTCGCGGGCGTACCAGTTCGCGGCCGAGCCGGAGTCGGCGGCGAGGATGGCGTTGCCCGGGAGCCGTGAGTTCAGCTCCCAGAACAGCAGCATCGGATTGATCGGGTCGGCCTCCACCATCGCCTGGCGTTCGACCGTGTCCCACCAGCGGGTGACGTTCTCCTCGACGGTCCGGCGCCAGGAACGGTCCTCGGCGCGGCGCAGGCGGGGGATGAGCGCCCGCAGGGTCTCGCCCGCGTCGCCGACGAGGTTGACCTCGGTGGGGTAGCGCATACCGATCATGCGGCCGTCGATGTCGATCTGCACTCCGCGGGCCTGGCCGAACGGCGGCAGGAACTGGGAGTAGGGGAAGTTGGAGCCGGCGATCAGGAGCGTGTCGCAGTCACGCATGAGCTCGTAGGAGGGCCGGGTCCCGAGCAGGCCGATGGCGCCGGTCACGTAGGGCAGGTCATCGGGCAGGACGTCCTTGCCGAGCAGGGCCTTGGCCACGCCCGCACCGGTGAGCTCGGCGACCTCCATGACCTCGGCGGCGGCGGAACGGGCGCCCTGGCCGACCAGGATCGCCACCTTGGAGCCGGCATTGATGATCTCGGCGGCACGTTCGATCTGGTCGTCGGCGGCGCGGGTCACCGAGGGTGTGTGGCCGGGCGCGGAGGACGGCACGTTCTTGAACGCGTGCGCGGGCGGCTGGTAGGCCTCCTCCTGGAGGTCGGAGGGGATGATGATGGCGGTGGGTGCGTGTTCGGCGATGGCGATCCGCATCGCCCGGTCGATCAGGTTGGGCAACTGCGCGGGTACGGTCGCCATCTGCACGTACGCGCTCGCCACATCCTTGAACAGGCTGAGCAGATCGACTTCCTGCTGGTAGTTGCCGCCCATGGCGCTGCGTGCGGTCTGGCCGACGATCGCCACGACCGGCACATGGTCGAGCTTGGCGTCGTACAGCCCGTTCAGCAGATGGATCGCGCCGGGCCCGCTGGTGGCGAGACACACGCCGGGCCTGCCGCTGAACTTGGCGTACCCCACGGCCTGGAAGGCGGCCATCTCCTCGTGCCGCGCCTGGACGAACTCGGGACGGTCGTCCGCACGGCCGAGGGCCGCGATGATCCCGTTGATGCCGTCACCGGGGTAGCCGAACAGATACTCCACATCCCATTCACGTAGACGTTTCAGCAGGTAGTCCCCAACAGTGAGCGCCATGACCAGATCCTCCGCGGGGATATCGGCTCTACCGGGTCCGCTTCCCGGCTGGCGCGGTTGAAACCCGATGCGCAGGTAATCGGACCTGCCTGCTTCACCCGGCTCATCCTTGCCGTCGACCGTCAGCCGGGCCGCGGTCATCCGCGTCGGCGGGATCGCCGAGGGGAAACACTCAACTACGTGCTGCCGAGTGTTTCCGGGGGGAATCTGTGATGCCGACGGCGAAAGTCACCGAACGTACGCCGCGTGAGCGCGCGTCATCCAGGCCGGCGGGCCATGGGCCGGTACGACGGTCCGGCGGCCGCCGAGCCGTGCCCCGGATCGGGCAGGGCACTCGCCTGAACGTGCCCGGGCTGGGCCTGGTCACCCTTCCCTGCCGCGATCAACTGGTCTTCTTCGGCGGGCTGGGGCTGCTCGCCGTGGTGGGCGTGATCGAGTGGCCGGTGGCCGCCGTCGTCGGGGCGGGTCATCTCCTGGCGGCCAAGCGCAACAACAAGGCTCTCCGGCAGGTCGGCGAAGTGCTGGAGCAAGCCTGAGCCCGCACGGGCACTCACCGTCCCCGTCAGAGTCCGCGTCGGTCGTGCCTCCGTCAAAGGACGTCGTGCCTCCGTCAAAGGACGAAGTGGGCTCGAACCGTCGTACCGCCCGGCCTTGTGTGCATCCGGACCAGGTCGGACAGCTGGTTGACCACGAGTACGCCCCGGCCGCCGGCCATGTCGAGCGTGAGGGGGTGGCGTCCCACGAGCGGGTCGGAGATGAACCCGGTGTCCTGGACCTCGAAGACCAGGTACACGTCCTGACTCCAGACTCGCAGGCTGCCCGCTCCGCCGCCGTGCGCGAGGCTGTTGGCGGCCATCTCGTTCACGGCGAGCTCCACGTCCATGACGCGGTCGGCGGCCAGGCCCGCCCGGCGGGCGTGCTCGGCGGCCAGCGCCCGGGCCTGGCCGAGGTTCGTCTCGTCGAAGGCCAGCAGCACGGGCCGGCCGTCGGGCTCGGCCAGCGGCGGGTCGTACGTCTCCCTGATGTCTTCGGGCGCGTACGCGGCGCTGTGGTGTTCTCCGTCGTCGTCGATCAGGAGGGGATGGGTGGCGGCGGCGTCGGCGAGGACACGGGGATGCAGCTCGTCGGCGTCGTACGGGCACAAGATGGTGACCGCGCGGCCGGTGAACGCCAGGTTGATGAGCGCTTCATGCTGGACACACGCCGGATACTCGTCCTCGCTGCGACCCGGCCAGATCGGCTGTCCGATGATGCGTACCCGGCCGTCGGGATGAGCGTCGGCGAATCCGCGCAGGACCCCGGGGATGATCCACCCGGGGTTACGGCCGGCCTGGGCCATGTCGACCCATCGCACCTGGGCGGCGGAATCACCCAGCTCGGAGCGCAACAACGGCAGGTTCCGCCCCGGGACGGCCACCGCGACCGGCTCGCCGAGCTTCAGCCCTTCGCGGATGAAGGGCACCGTGCCGGCCAGGTAGCCCTGGACACCGCGGTAGAACAGCGCGGGATGAACGAACGGCTCCGTGACCGGCCTTACCTGTGCGGAACTCGCTGAACTCATCGCGCGCGTACTCCAATCCCCGTCGTACGATGCGATGGTACGTGCAGGCCGCGGAACGACGCCGATACGGTGACCGCGCCACCCTCGATCGAGCCGTTGATCGTCGGGCTATCATCCCGCTGGAGCTACTGACGTATGGCCGAGGTCGAGGTGGGGGACCAGATGGGGGAACAGCTGACCGTCGTCACGCACACGGCCGGGGAGTGCGTGGTCCTGACGCTCGCGGGAGAGCTCGATGTCACCAATGCCGCCGAGGCCGAAGAGGCGGTGCGGATCGCCTGGCAGGACCCGTCTGCGCATCTGGTGTTCGACCTGAGCCGTCTGGCGTTCATGGACTCGACGGGCGTCCGCGTCCTCGTCCGCGCCCGTCGCCGGGCCACCGAACACGAGGGGACCATCGCGCTGGCCGGGCTGACTCCATCGGTATCGCGGATCATCGAGCTCACCGGGCTGGACCGGGCCTTCGCCATCCACGCCACCCTCGACGAGGCCCTCCCTTAGCCGCGGGCTGTCCGGACCCGAGTCCGAGGGCGGTTCGGGTGCGGTGTACCCGTCGGCTAGTCTCGGCAGGCGCGCCGAGGACTTGCGGGGCGTGCGGGCCCTAGTTGTACTGACCACGGAGGTTGGTGACGGCGACACGGTGCGATGATCTTGAAATAGGTGAGGGCCTTCTGGCTCGGTGTGGATTGCGACATCTGCACCGGCGACCAGAAAGGCCCTCATGCCGCACCGTAACGCACCCCTGAGTGAGACCGGACGCCTTCGCCTGGCCCGCTGTGTCGTGGAGGACGGCTGGCCGCTACGGCGGGCCGCTGAACGCTTCCAGGTCTCGGTCACGACCGCCCAGCGGTGGGCAAGCCGCTACCGCACCCACGGTGAGGCCGGGATGGCCGACCGTTCCAGCCGCCCACACACCAGCCCACGGCGTACCCCGACCCGGACCGAGCGGCGGATCATCAAGGTCCGGGTGGCGCGGCGGTGGGGACCGGCGCGGATCGCCGGCCTGCTGCATCTGAACCCGGCCACTGTGCACCGGGTCCTGGTGCGCTACCGGCTCAACCGGCTGGCCTGGACCGACCGGGCGACCGGCCGGGTGATCCGCCGCTACGAACACCAAGCACCGGGCGACCTGGTCCACGTCGACATCAAGAAACTCGGCAACATCCCCGACGGCGGCGGACACAAGACCCTAGGCCGCCAGGCGGGGCGTAAGACCCGCTCCGGCGCCGGGTACAGCTACATCCATACCGCCGTCGATGACCACTCCCGCCTGGCCTACAGCGAAATCCTCACCGACGAGAAGAAACACACCGCCGCCGCGTTCTGGACCCGCGCCCAGGCCTTCTTCACCTCCTGCGGCATCATCGTCCAACGCGTCCTGACCGACAACGGCGCCTGCTACAAATCCCACCCCTGGCGCGACGTCCTGGCCACCGCCGGCATCGTCCACAAACGCACCCGCCCCTACCGGCCCCAGACCAACGGCAAGGTCGAACGACTCAACCGCACCTTGCTGGAGGAATGGGCCTACGCCCGCCCCTACCGATCAGAGACCGAACGACGCCAAGCCTTCCCCGACTGGCTGCACGCCTACAACCACCACCGCGGACACACCGCACTGAAAGGCCAACCACCCGCCAGCCGCATCCCCAACCTCACGGGACAGAACACCTAGTCGCTGGAGGATGCATGGATCTCAGCGTCGAGTCGACCGTCACCGACGACGGCATCGCCGTGTTGACGATCAGCGGGCCGATGGACGTGGAGACCACGCCACCACTCCGCGACCAGCTGGTTCGTCTCGTCGACGAAGGCCGTCATCGGCTCGTGCTCGACCTGAGTGGTGTGGACTTCATCGACTCCATCGGCCTGGGGGTCATCGTCGGCATGGTGCACCGGCTCCGTCCCCACGATGGTTCGCTGGCCATGGCCGCGCCATCGCCCCAGGCTCGCAACGTCCTGCAGATCACCCAGCTGGTCCGGGTCGTCGCGGTGTGCGACACCGTCGAGGCCGCCATCAGTGCCGTCCGTGACGGCAGCGCCGTCGTCTCGGCGACCCGGCGGGACCCCGGGGGGCAGGCACCGGCCGGCTGACGGCCGCCTGGTATCCGGTGACCGCCGATGCTGGGGAGAGCTCGGACCTGGGGCGAGCCGTAGGCTTTGGTCTGTGACGACACCCACCGACTTGTCGGCTACCGCCGAGGTCAGGCTCCAGCAGATCCAGGCGATCACTGATGCCGCGCTCTCGCACCTGGACGACGAGGGTCTGCTGGGCGAGCTCCTCGAACGGGTCCGCGAGATCCTCCAGGTCGACACCGCTGTCGTGCTGCTGCTCGACGACTCCGGCCGCCGGCTGGTCGCGGTCGCCGCCCGTGGGATAGAGGAAGAGGTCCGCCAGAGCGTTCAGGTCCCCGTGGGCAGGGGCTTCGCCGGGCGGGTCGCCGCCGAACGTCGTCCGGTGATCATCGAGGACATCGACAGCGCGGACGTCGTCAATCCGCTCCTGGTGCAGCGCGGCATACGTTCGTTGCTGGGTACGCCGCTGCTGATCGGAGGCGACCTGCTGGGTGTGCTTCACGTCGGTACGTTCACCGGCCGCCGGTTCACCCCCGATGAGGTGGAGTTCCTCCGGCTCGCCGCCGACCGTGCGGCGATGGCCGCGCGTTCGCTGCGCGCCGGGTCCGAACGGGCGGCGGTCAGGGAGCTCCAGCGCAGCCTGGTGCCTGCGGCGTTGCCGGTGATCCCCGGCATCGAGATGGCCGCCCGGTACAGCCCGGGGACGGCCATCGTCGGCGGAGACTGGTACGACGTGTTCACGCTTCCGTCCGGTGAGCTGGGCGTGGTGATGGGGGATGTGGCCGGCCAGGGACTGCGTGCCGCCGTGATCATGGGTCGCATGCGCAGCGCGCTCCGCGCCTACGCGCTCGAGTTCGACGATCCGGCAGAGGTGCTCGACAAGCTCGATCGGAAGATGCAGCATTTCGAGGGCGGCATCATGGCCACTGTGCTGTACGCCGTCTGTGACCCCGAACTGGAGTCGGCGCGGATCGCCTCGGCCGGTCACTGGCCTCCGGTGCTCGCCGCCCCCGGATGTGCCGCCACCCTGCTGGAGATCGACCAGGGCATCCTGATCGGGGTCGACGAGGTCCCGCGACGCCGGTCGACCAGAGTGCCGATCCCCCCGGGTTCCGTGCTGTGCTTCTACACCGACGGTCTCATCGAACGCCGGGATACCACGGTCGAGACCAACCTGGCCCGCCTGTGTGAGTCCGTCGTACCCGGGCCGCCCGACACGGTCTGCGCGTCGGTGATGGCGGCGCTCGTCGGCCGTGAGACGGTACGCGACGACATCGCCCTGCTGACCCTGCGGCGCATGCCGTAGCCGGCGCTCCGTACGCGGGCCCGGTCCATGCCGGGTCACCGAGCCGATGGCCGGGTGCCTCGCCGGCGCGAAAGGCCGCCTGGTTCGGCGCAGCGTGGGAGCGGAATGTCTACACGCATGAAACGAACGATGTCCGTGCTGGTCGCCGCGCTCGCTCTCGGCGCCTGCGGCGGCGTGGACGAAAAGGACGCGGGCCACTCGACGGCCGGCCACCCCAGGGGCGCCGGTTCCGTGGCGGCGACGGCCGGGCACAACGCCCAGGACGCGAGGTTCGTGCAGATGATGATTCCGCACCATCAACAGGCGGTCGCCATGGCCGAGCAGGCGGCCCAAAGGGCGTCCTCCTCGAAGGTCAGGCGGCTCGCCGCCCGGATCGCGCGGGACCAGGACCCGCAGATCCATGCGATGACCGGCTGGCTGAAGGAATGGGGGACACCCATGCCCTCGCCAGGCGGCATGCACATGGGCGACGGGATGATGTCCGACGCGGACATGAAGAGGCTCGGCGCGCTGTCCGGCGAGCGGTTCGACGAGGCGTTCCTGCGGATGATGATCGAACATCACCACGGCGCCGTCACCATGGCCAGGACCGAACAGGCCCGCGGCTCCGACGCGGAGGCCAGGGCCATGGCGGGCAGCATCGTGACCGCCCAGTCCGCCGAGATCCGGGCGATGCGGAAGCTGCTCACCGCGATGTAGCCGATGACGGCGCAGGGCTCGCCGCGGGCGAGACGGTGGCGTGGAACGGGATGGAACGCCTCAGCTGTGGAAGTGCGGGATCGCCGGTCGAGGCACCGGGGTCCCTGCCGAGACGAGGGGGATTCCATGTCCGTTCACAGGCGAAAGCACCGTTTCTCGCGCGACGCGATACGCGTCGCCGGGGGTGCGGCGGCGCTGGCGGCCCTGCCGGGCGCGCTGTCCGTACCGGCCGCGACGGCGAAGCCCTGCTACGGCGACTGCCAGCCCGGCGTCGTGCGCGCCGCGGGGGTCCTGAAGTACGACGCGCCGGTGGGCGTGGACGACCACATCACCATCGCCGCCGGCAGTGGGTTCCTCACGGTCACCGACACCACCGCGACCTTCACCGCGGGTGCCGGATGCACGATGGTGACCGCGCACCAGGCGCGGTGTGCCTCATCCAACTTCTCCATCGTCGTACGCGGCCTGGACGGCGACGACGTCATCACGAACACGACGAGCCTCGGCGCGCACCTCATGGGCGGCGCGGGCGACGACCGCCTCGTCGGCGGCTCGGGGGATGACCTGCTGACCGGCGAGTTCGGCGCGGACGTGCTGCTGGGCGGCGGCGGGTCCGACACCGCCGACTACTCCGAAACGTCGATCAGGACCGGCGTACGTGCCGATCTGGACGGCGCGCCGGGCGACGACGGCGGCTCGGAGGACGGCCCCGCGGGGTCCCGTGACACCATCGGCGCGGATGTGGAGAACCTCCAGGGCACCATCCGGGACGACGTACTGACCGGCAACGCGGGCCCGAACACCCTCACGGCCGTGGGCGGCCACGACGTGCTCCAGGGCCTGGGCGGCGGTGACCAGCTCACCGGCCGGGGCGGCGGCACCGTCGACGGCGGCGATGGCACCGACCACTGCATCTCCGACCTCACGGGTCTCCCGGAGCAGCCGGACCGGTTCGCCGGCTGCGAGGTCACCCAGATCGTGAGCTGACGAACCGGTGCACAAGGGTCTGACCGGCGGTCCGGCGGCGCGGACGGCCCTCGTGACTGTGCGGCGCCCGCGCCGTAAGCTCGCCGCGTGGGAGACTCGCCCGAGGCCGTGGGGCCCGAGAATCGCCCGGCCGTACCCGGCGTCCGAGCGTCCGATGACGACCGCGAGCGCGTCACGGTCGCGCTGCGGGCGGCGTTCGCGGAGGGCCGGCTCACGATGCCGGAGCTGGAGGAGCGGCTGGCCGCGGCCTACGCCGCCAGGACCGGCGCCGAGCTCACGACGCTCACGCACGACCTGAGGGTTTCTCCACCACGGCCGGCCGGCGAGGCAGGCGCGACACCCACCTCGACGAGAGACGTCGGGATCATCGCCGGGTTCGAGCGCGGGGGCCGGTGGATGGTGGGGCGCGCCTTCCGCGGGCTGGCGGTGATCGGCAACGGCGAGATCGACCTCCGTCAGGCGCGGTTCATCGACGGCGAGACGACCATCCACGCCACCGCGATCATCGGCACCATCACCGTCGTGGTGCCCGAGGACGCCGATGTCCACATCGGCGGCACCGGGATCATCGGCGGCTTCGACCATCACGGCGAGGGGCCGGGAACACCCGGTGCGCCCCGCGTCACGATCACCGGCCTGGCGTTCTGCGGGAGTGTCCAGGTCCAGCGGCGTCCCGCCGGTGCGGAGGCACCTGATCCCCGGCTGGAACGCGCCCGGCGCCGGCTCGAGCGCAAACAGAGACAGCGGGAGCGCAAGCTGTCGCGCTGACGCCCCGGCGCATGAGGCGTACCCGTCGGCGCGACCGTGGGAATGATCCGGGATTCGGGTGGGAGCCCCGTGCCGGCGCCTACGGTGGACAGTTGTGAGCGTCAGGGCGGTGGACAGGTGAACACGCGGCCCGTGGCGACCTTCGCCCGCACTTCGGCCCGCGTCCTGGGACGCGCACGCGGGCGGATCGCCGACGCCGCCTGGTTCGGCGTCAGCGTGCTGATCGCCGTCGGTCTGGTCGGATCTCAGCTTCGGTCGGCGACGTCCTCCCTGGCCGAGGTCGCCGACACCGCCGCCGCGGCGGCCGCCTGCCTGGCGCTGTGGTGGCGGCGTCGGTGGCCCGTTCCGATCGCCGTCGTGCTGGGCGTGCTCACCTGTCTCACTCCGGCGGCACAGGTCCCGGCACTGGTCTGTCTGGGCACCGTCGCCAGCCGCAGACCCGTACGCCCGCTCATCGCGGTCGCCCTCGTCCTGGTGGCCGCCACGGTGACGCGCTATGTCGACGAGCTCTCCGTTCCCCGGTTCACGTTGAAGATCTCTTCGGAGCGCGGCGACGGAAACGGCGCCGTCAATTCGGCGCTTCTGCTCGTGATCGTCATCGCCTGGGGGCTGTACATCCGGGCGCGGCGCCAGCTGGTCGCGTCCCTGCGGGAGCGGGCCGACAAGGCCGAGGCCGAGCAGCGGTTGCGGATCGAGCAGGCGCGGAGCGGCGAGCGCGCCCGTATCGCACGGGAGATGCATGACGTCCTGGCCCACCGGATCTCGCTGATCAGCCTGCAGGCCGGCGCATTGCAGGTCAGCCGGCGGCAGGACGACGCCGTCGCCGAGTCCGCCGCGCTGATCCGTACCAGCGCACACCAGGCACTGGAGGACCTGCGCGGGGTGATCGGGGTACTCCGGGCGGGGGAGAACGAGACCTCGCCCCTGGTCCCGCAGCCCACGCTGGCCGACCTGCGCCGGCTCGTCGAGGAGTCCGTACGGGCGGGCATGGCCGTGTCACTGCATGAGGACCCCGGCGACGCGTACGGCGATGTTCCGGCACACGTCGGCCGGACGGCCTATCGCGTGGTGCAGGAGGGACTGACGAACGCGCGCAAGCACGCACCGGGCGCCGCGGTCACGGTCAGGGCGTCGCTCGGTACCGGCCTGGACGTCGAGGTCCGCAATCCGCGCGGGACGGCTCGCGCGGACCTGGCCTCGCCGATTCCAGGCGCCGGCCAAGGGCTCGTAGGCCTGTCCGAACGGGCTAGGCTCGTCGGCGGACGGCTGGAGTACGGATGGACCGCGAAAGACGAGTTCCGGCTCGCCGCCTGGCTGCCTCTTCGGGAGTAGGAATGGTGTCCACGGACCGGCCGGTGCGTGTGCTCGTCGCCGACGACGACGCGTTCGTCCGCTCGGCCCTCACCACCATGCTGTCCGCCAACGACGGCACGTCGGTGGTGGCCACCGCCGGCGACGGCGCCCAGGTCATCGCGGCGGTGGACCGGTATCACCCCGACATCGTGCTGATGGACATCAGGATGCCGGGGATGGACGGCCTCGCCGCGACGGAGCGGCTCTGTGTCCGGGCCGCGGCGCCGAGGATCATCATCCTCACCACCTTCGACGCGGACGAGTACGTCATGCGGGCGCTTCGGGCCGGAGCCGCCGGCTTCCTGCTCAAGGACTGCGCGCCCGATGAGCTGTTCCGTGCGATCGAGACCGTGGCCGGCGGAGACGCCATGCTGTCCCCGGCGGTCACCCGGCGGCTGCTCGCCCAGATCAGCGATCCCGCCCGGGCCGAGCGCCGGTCACGTGCACGGGAGGCGCTCGCCCGGCTCAGCGACCGCGAACGTGACGTCGCGTACGCCGTCGGCCGTGGCAGGTCGAACGCCGAGATCAGTGCCGAGCTGTTCCTCAGCACGGCCACGGTCAAGACCCATGTCTCGAGCGTGCTGAGCAAGCTCGGCGTCGGCAACCGGGTCGAGGTCGCGCTCATCGTGCACGACTCCGAGCCGGCCTGAGGCCCGGACACACCATGACCCGCCTCGGGCCGGTCCGCTCAGGTACGGCAGACCGTACCGGGCGCGGGCAGCACTCCGCCGATCAGATACCGGCCCTCCGCCGTCCGGGCGCAGGCGCTCGCGATGACGGCACCGTGGCCGTACCCGTCGTAGGTCAGTAGCCGCCCGCTGGTCAGCTGCCGGGAGAGTGACCGGGCCCAGGCGTACGGACCGGCCGTGTCGTGCGTGATGCCGACCACGAGGATCGGCGCGGCGCCGTACGCCCCGACCGGATGCGGCCGTACCACCGGCGGCACCGGCCAGCGTGCGCAGACGGTGTTGGTGCCGGCGATCGTCGGCCGCGAGAACACGGGCTGCCGCCGCTCACCGCGTCGCGCGTCGGCCATGACCTGGCGCGCGTCCCGGTGGTCCGGCAGGTCCAGGCAGAGCGGCGCGGCGTTGGCGATCGTGATGGGTGGGTCGGTGTCCTTCTCGCCGGAGGCCTCCAACGCCGGCCCGGCATCCCCGTGCCGCAGCGCGGCCAGCACCTGGTCGAGCCGCGCCCACGTGTGGGGCTGGATGAGCTGGCCGTACACGGCGTCGTAGAGCATCGACTGGGTGACGGTGCCGCCGCCGGTGACCGGCAGCGGCGTGGTGTCGGCCTGCTTGAGCAGCGCGAGCAGCCAGTCGCGTGCCCGGGCCGCGGTCATGCCGTGAAACGGGCACCCGGCGCGGTCGTCACACGACCGCAGATAACCGTTCAGGGCGTCCTCCTTGGCGGAGGTGTTGCCCCGCATCCACGCCCGGTAGTCGAGCGTGGGGTCCCCGGCGCTGTCGAGGACCATCCGCCCCACCCGGTACGGGAACAGGTCGGCGTAGTGGTAGCCGAGCACGGTCCCGTACGAGTATCCGGCGTAGTCCAGCCTGTCTTCCTTCAGGACGGCCCGCAGCACGTCCATGTCGCGTGCGGTGCTGAGAGAGTCCACATGCGCGAACAGCGGCCCAGAGGCACGCATGCACGCCCGCGCCCAGCCGGCTGCCGCCGTCTCGTACGCCCGGCGTTCGCGCAGGGTGTCCGGTGAGCCGTCGGCCGAGGCGAACGCGGCGTCCGCACCGGCTGGGCACGTCAGCGGGTGCGACCTGCCCGAGCCGCGCGGATCCCAGCCGACCAGGTCATAGGCGGCGACGAGGTCCGCGCCGATCCCGCCCACGGCCTGGGGCACGAAGTCGACTCCGGAGGCCCCGGGACCGCCCGGATCCAGCAGGAGGGAACCGCGACGGCTCCCGGTGGCCAGGTGCCGGCTCACCGCCAATGACACCACCGGCCCGTCCGGCCGGGACCAGTCCACCGGCACCCGCACCCGCGCGCACTGCAGCGGGATCGCCTCAATGTCACAGGAGGTCCAGGTCACCGCCTGCCCGTAGAACTTCGCGAACCGCCGCTGCCCGGCCGGATCGCCGTGTGGGTCCTGACCGGTCCGGCCACCGGTCATCGCACCGGCCGCTGCCGTCGATACGGCGCCGGCCAGCGCGACGGCGACCAGCACGACCACCGGCCACGCCAGCCGGCCATTCTCGGGTTTCTTCATGGCGCAGAGGCTTCCCTGCCCCATCCGCGACCGCATCGGCCGAGGGGTCGGCACCCGGCAATACCAAAGTATGAAAAGTCGTGGTGGTCGGGACCGGCCGGCCCTGGTCGTGGCCTGGAAACGGTCTCTGGCACGCTTTGAGCCGAATGTCGACTACCGATGTCCTCACCGACACGACATGACACGACACGACACGGCGCGACGCGATCGACCCCGACCACGAGGAACGTGAATCATGGAACTACTTCGTCTCGGCCCGGCGGGACAGGAACGGCCCGCCGTACGGCATGAGGGAGCCGTCCACGACCTGTCGCCGGTCACCACGGAGATCGACGGCGCCTTTCTCGCCGCCGGCGGCGTCGAACGCACCCGAGCCGCCCTGCGCGAGGGCGGGCTGCCGCTGCTGGACGGCGCCGAGGCGCTGCGTACGGGCCCGCCGATCGCGCGGCCCGCGGCCGTCATCTGCATCGGCCAGAACTACGCGGCCCACGCCGCCGAGTCCGGGAACGCCCCGCCCGAACAGCCAATCGTGTTCTTCAAGCACCCCAACACCGTCGTCGGCCCCGACGACCCGGTGACCATCCCACGGGGCGGCACCACGACGGACTGGGAGGTGGAACTGGCCGCCGTCATCGGCCGCCGCGCCCAGTATCTCGGCTCCGCCGAGGAGGCCCTCGGACACGTCGCCGGCTACACGGTGGGCAACGACGTCTCCGAACGGAGGTTGCAGATGGACCTGTCCGGCGGCCAGTGGTCCAAGGGCAAGTCGTGCGCGACGTTCTGCCCGCTGGGACCGGCGCTGATCCCGGCCGACGAGGTGGACCCACACGGGCTCGGGCTCCGCTCCTGGGTCAACGGCGAGCCTCGCCAGGACTCCACCACCGGGGACATGATCTTCTCGGTCGCGCAGATCGTCTTCGACCTGTCCCGGTACCTCGTGCTCGAACCGGGAGACGTCATCCTGACCGGAACCCCCGAGGGCGTCGCACTCTCCGGACGTTTTCCCTATCTCACCGCGGGCGACGTCATGGAGCTGGAGATCGACGGTCTCGGCCGGCAGCGCCAGCGTCTCGTGGCCGCGAGCTGAGCGACCGGCCGGTGGCCGCGCCGGTACGCCCGTACGGCCGGTTGTGCCGGCGGACGCCGTGCGGCCACCGGCGAGTCCGTCAGCCCGGGTCCGTCTCGGTGACGCGGCCGTCGGTGACCCGCAGACGGCGGGTGGTGTGCACCGCGTCGATCATGCGGCGGTCGTGGGTCACCAGCAGCAGAGTGCCGGGATAAGAGTCGAGCGCGGACTCCAGCTGTTCGATCGCCGGAAGGTCCAGGTGGTTGGTGGGCTCGTCCAGGACGAGCAGGTTCACGCCACGCGCCTGGAGCAGGGCGAGGGCCGCACGGGTGCGCTCGCCGGGGGACAGCGTCGCCGCCGGGCGGGTCACGTGCTCGGCACGGAGGCCGAACTTCGCCAGCAGGGTACGGATCTCGGCCGGCGGCAGCTCCGGGACCACCGCGCCGAAGGCGTCCAGCAGCGGCATCTCGCCGAGGAACAGGGCACGCGCCTGGTCGACCTCGCCGACGACCACACCGGGACCGAGCGAGGCGTGGCCCTCGGTGAGAGGGGTCCGGCCCAGCAACGCCGCCAGCAGCGTCGACTTGCCGGCTCCGTTCGCTCCGGTGATCGCCACCCGCTCGGCCCAGCCGATCTGCAGGTCGACGGGGCCCAGGGTGAAGGCTCCGAGCCGTACCACCGCGGAGCGCAGGGTCGCGACCAGGGCACCGGCACGGGGAGCGGCGGCGATCTCCATCCGGAGCTCCCACTCCTTACGGGGTTCCTCGATCACGTCGAGGCGCTCGATCGCGCGTTCGGTCTGCCGGACCTTGGAGGCCTGCTTCTCGCTCGCGTCGACGCGGAAGTTCCGGCCGACCTTGTCGTTGTCGCCCCCGTTGGCGCCCCTGGCCTTCTTCCTGGCGTTCCTGACGCCCTTGGCCGCCCAGTCCCGCTGAGTACGGGCACGGTCCTCCAGCGAGCCGACCCGGCCCGCGTACTCCTCGTACTCGGCCCGCGCGTGCCGGCGCGCGACCTCACGCTCGGCCAGGTATCCCGCGTAGCCGCCGCCGTAGACGTTCACCTGCTGCTGCGCGAGGTCCAGCTCCACCACCCGGGTGACCGTACGGTCCAGGAACTCACGGTCATGGCTGACCAGCACCGTGCCGGCCCGCAGGCCCGTGACGAACCGCTCCAGCCGCTCCAGCCCGCCGAGGTCCAGGTTGTTGGTCGGCTCGTCGAGCAGGAAGATGTCATAGCGGCTGAGCAGCAGCGACGCCATCCCCGCGCGTGCCGCCTGGCCGCCGGAGAGCGAGGTCATCGGCTGGTCGAGAGCGACCGCCAGCCCCAGCTCCGCGGCCACCTCGCCGGCCCGGTCGTCCAGGTCGGCGCCGCCCAGCGCCAGCCATCGCTCCAGGGCGGCCGAGTATTCGTCGTCGGCGCCGGCACGTCCGCCGACCAGGCCCTCGGTCGCGGTGTCGAGCTCCCGCTGGGCCCGCGCCACTCCCGTACGCCTGGAGAGGAAGCCGAGCACGGTCTCACCGTCGCGCCGCTCCGTTTCCTGCGGCAGATAGCCGACGGCCGCCGACGAGGGACTGAGCGTGACGGAGCCGTCCTCGGGGGCGAGCAGGCCTCCGAGGGTGCGCAGCAGAGTGGACTTGCCCGCGCCGTTGACCCCGACGAGGCCGATGACCTCGCCGGGGGAGACGACCAGGTCGAGCCCGGAGAACAGGGCATGGTCGCCGTGCCCGGCGGCGAGTTCCTTCGCGACAAGGGTTGCGCTCATAGAACGCCAACGCTATCCCGCCACGGCCTGCACCCGGTCCGGCGCCACCTGGCCACCGCGGTACCGGCTCCCTACGGGGAGGTCGTCCCGCGCGGTGAGACGACCGGGCGTACGCGGCCGTCGTCGCGGCGCCGGTTGATCAGGGCGGCGACCACTGTGCCGGCGCCGGCAGCAGTGACAGCACGAGGGCGAGCTCGTCCTTGTGCACGTGAACCCGTTCGGCGAGCTCGGGCCGCAGCAGGCCGTGAGGGTCGACGAGCATCCGCGCTCACGATGCAGCAGAGCGGCGCCGGCCAGGAGGAGGCCCCGGGTCCACCACGACCTTCCGCCCGTCCCCACCATTGGTCTAGAGCGCGGTCGCGGGCAGTGCGCCGACACCGGCGAAGTTCCATCCGGCGGACCGCGAGGGTCGCGTGCCCGGTTCGCGGCGCCAGTCCGGGCAGTGGACCAGGCCGGGTTCGACCAGGTCGGTCCCGTCGAAGAACGACAGGATCTGCTCCCTGGTCCGGAAGTTGAACGGCGCCGATGCCCGCCGGTAGACGTCGGTCATCTTCTGGACGGCCTCGGGTGGGCGATCCTCCTTGGTCGCGTGCGCGAGCGCGATGTGACTGCCGGGCGCCAGCCGGGACCGGTAGCGGGACAGCAACCGCCGCGGGTCCTCCTCGTCGGTGATGAAGTGCAGCACGGCGACCATCAGCAGGCCGACCGGCTGGTCGAGGTCGATCAGGGCGCGCACGTCCGGATGGTCGAAGATCTCCTCGGGTTTCCGCAGGTCCGCGTCGATATAGGCGGTGGCACCCTCGGGAGCGCTGGTCAGCAGCGCGCGTGCGTGGGCCAGGACGATCGGGTCGTTGTCGACGTAGACGATCCGCGACGCCGGGTCGATCGCCTGGGCGATCTCGTGCACGCTGCCCTGGGTCGGCAGGCCGGTGCCCACGTCGATGAACTGGCGGATCCCCGCGTCGGCCAGGGCTCGCACCGCGCGCCGCAGAAAGGCACGGTTGTCGCGCGCGACTTCGGGCAGGTCGGGGATCTGCGTGTAGATCTCCTCGGCCGCTCTCCGGTCGGAGGCGAAATGGTCCTTGCCGCCCAGATAGTAGTCGTACATGCGTGCCGGGCTGGGCACGGATGTGTCGATGTCCACCGGCGGTTTACCAAACTCATCCGGGTCAATTGCACGGAAATCCCCGATATCACTCACATCGGCACCATATCGACCCCCGGTCGGGCTGAGCCGGATATCCGCGCGGACGTGTCAGGGAAGATGGGCGGGCAGGATCGAGCGGGGGATCGGGCCCTTGTTGCGCCGTCCCTGCTCGGTCTCCTCCCAGGCGTGCGCGAGGATGCCGATGCTCCTGCTCAGGACGAACAGGCCACGGGCCAGCGGCGCCGGGAAGCCGAGCTCGGCGTAGATGATGGCGGTGGCGCCGTCGATGTTCATGGGCACGGGTTCGGCGCGCCCGCGGTTGAGGATGTCCTCCACCGCCCGTCCGGCCCGCAGGTGGTCACCGGGGACGACACCGTCCGCCACCGCGGAGTCCACCAGGGACAGCAGCGGGTCCCGGCGCGGATCGACCGGGTGGAACCGGTGCCCGAATCCGGGAAGGTAGCGCGGCCGGGCCGCGATGACCTGCCGGACGGCGGTCTCCAGGCCGATGCCGGTGGCCTCGGCCTGGAGGATCTCGGTGAGCAGCTCGACACACTGCTCGCCGGCCCCGCCGTGCGAGTCGCCGAGGGTGTTGACGGCGCTGGCGACGGCGCTGTTGAGCCCGACTCCGCAGGTGGCCGCCATGCGCGCGATGGCGATCGAGGGCGCCTGTGGCCCGTGGTCGACGCCGGCGACGAGGGCCGCCTCGAGCAGCGCCGCCTCCCGTGCGCCGGGCAGCTCGCCGCGCAGCATCAGCCAGATCATCGAGGTGAGGCTCGTCGTCCCGATGAGCTCCTGAACGGGATGCCCGCGCAGCTCGATGACGCCGGGTTCCATGCGGGAGACGGCGGTCGCCCACCAGCCGGCGACGGCCCCGGTCGGGTCGATGTCATTCATGCGGCCCCCTCACCCTGACGTCCTCCGCCGTAGCGGCCCAGCGGGCGGCGAGCGCCTCGCGTTCGGCGTTCTGCTCGCCCAGGAGCGGAGGCGGAGCGACGGGCGGCAGGGGTGCGCCGTCGTGGAGGACCCCGCTGCCGGCGACGCGCAGCGTACGGCCGTCGCTGCCGGGAAACGGCAGGTCGGTGAGGAACCCGCGATGGCTCAGCTGGTCGAGGTCGAGCGTCTGGGGCACGGTGGCGACCCGCGCGGCCGGCACTCCGGCGGACGCCAGGATCCGCTCCCATTCCGCCGCCGGCCGGCGGCGCAACGCGGTGTTGAGCTCGTCGTTGAGCTCACCGCGATGACGCTTGCGCGCTTCGCGATCGGCGAAGCGCGGGTCGGTGACGAGCTCGGGCCGGTCGACGAGGGCGCAGAGCGTCTCGAACTGCCGCTGCCGGTTGGCCGCGATGTTCAGCGGGCCGTCCGCGGTGTCGAAGGTGCCCGACGGCGCCGCCGTCGCGTTCTGGTCGCCCATGGGCTCGGGCGCGACCCCGCTCACGAGGTAGTTGGAGATCGTCCATCCCATCGCGGAGATGGCGGCCTCCAGCATGGACACGTCCAGGTAGGCGCCCTGGCCCGTACGGGCGCGCCCGGCCAGTGCGGCGGAGATGTGCAGGGCGGCGGCCAGGCCGCCCACCGTGTCGCAGACGGGGAACCCGACCCGCAACGGAGCGGTCGCCGGAGTGCCGGTGACGCTCATCATCCCGGACAGGCCCTGGATGATCTGGTCGTAGGCGGGTGCCTGGCTCATCGGCCCGGTCTGCCCGAAGCCGGAGATGGCGCAGTAGACGAGGCGGGGGTTGAGCTCCCGCAGCCGTGGCCAGCCGAAGCCGAGCCGGGCGAGGGTCCCGGCACGGAAGTTCTCCAGGAGCACGTCCGCGCCGCGGACCAGGTCCACGAACGCGTCCCGGTCGGCAGGGGACTTGAGATCGAGCTCGACGGACTTCTTGCCGGCGTTCTGGGCGAGGAAGGAGGTGCCCAGGCCGGCCTCGTTGAGCTCCGGATCCGGGCCGAGACGCCGGGCCAGATCTCCCTGCCCCGGCACCTCGATCTTGACGACCTCCGCGCCGAGCAGCATGAGCTGGTAGCTGCAGTAGGGCCCGGCGAGCACGTTGGTCAGATCGAGTACCCGGACTCCGCTCAGCGGTCGTTCCTGCATTCGCCTGCTCCTTCGACGAAGCCCCGGGGCCCGGCGCCGCGTGTGGTCAGATCGTGGGGCTGAGCGGGTGGTCGAACCCCCGTTCGGACATCTGCCGGGCGACCTGGCGCAGATCCTTGGTGAACCGCTCGACCTGGTCGCCGGAGAAGCGGACGGTGGGACCGCTCAGCGACAGCGCGGCCACGACCGCGCCGGAACGCCCGAGGACGGGGACGGCGACGGCGGACAGCCCGTCCTCCCGCTCGCCGTGGCTGACCGCCCAGCCCTGGTGGCCCGCCTCCTCGGTCCATTCGCGCAGCCGTTCAACGTGCCCGTCCCCGTACGGGGAGCTGCGCGCCACCCGTGTCAGCAGGCTCTCCGGGGCGTCGTGGAGCAGCACCTTCGACGAGGCTCCGGCCCAGAGCGGCAGCTCGTCGCCGACGTGCACCACGTGCCGGAGGGGCTGCGGGCTCTCCTGCTGGGCCACGCACACCCGGTGGACGTGGCGGAGCATGTAGAGGTTCACGGTCTCGCGCCGGCGGGCGCCGAGGTCGCGCATGAGTTTCCGCGTCTCGGGCGGGAGCTCCCAGCTGCTGCGGGCCAGGTGCGCCCAGCGCCAGAGGCCCGGCCCGGCCAGGTAACCGTGGGGAGCGGCCCACAGCAGGCCGTTCTGCTCCAGGGTCTGCACGAGCCGGATCACCGTCGTCTTGGCCAGCCCGGTCTCCTGGACGATCTCGCGGATCGACACCGCGGGGCGCTCCTCGCTCAGCAGCGACAGGATGTCCAGGGCCCGCTCGACGCTGCGTACGCCGGGGGCGTCCGGCGCGGAGTCGCCGGAACCGTTCGCTGTGCCCATTGGTCCTGCTCCCCGATCCCGCGCGGCGGCCTCGCCCGACAGTGCCCTCCCACGGTCCGTACGTTACATCGAGTCCGTAGAGCGGTCTATCCGGTCCACTGGGCGGTCCTGATCCGCAGATCTGAGAAATTCGCGACGGGCCCTTCCCTCGTGTGAGCCCGTCACCTATAACTAACTCACTGGTTCGAACATTAGGTAGTGCGGGGCCGGGGGGCTTGCCGGACCAACAGACCGCTGAACGGTTCTGGAGGAACTCGTGTTGGAAGCCATCCTCAAGCCCGGAGCCGAGGACTCGGTCGTGCAGGCCGCCGCACTCGTGGGTGGTCAGTGGATCACCGAGGGCCCACAGAGCGGACGGGTCGGACCATATCTGCGGCGTACGGTCAGCCGGGCGCCCGCGGCCCGGCCGGCGGACATCGCCGCCGTGCGCACCTACGCACGAGACGCCGCCCGTACGGTGGCGAGGCTGTCCCCGGCCGCCCGTGCCACGGTTCTGGAGCGGGCATCGGCCAGTGCCGCACGGCACCGGGAGGAGCTGGCCCGCCTCCTCGCGCTCGAACTGGGCAAGCCGCTCAAGGACGGGCGCGGTGAGATCGACCGGGTCGCCGACACCTTCGCGGTCTGCGCGGCGGAGGCCCGCCGGATCGGCGGGGAGACGCTGCCGGTGGCGGGCTGGGCGCGAGGGGTGGGCAACACCGCCTTCACCTACCGGGCCCCGGTGGGCGTGGCGCTGGCCATCACCCCGTTCAACGCCCCGGCCAACCTGCTTGCGCACAAGCTGGGCGCCTCGTTCGCCGCGGGCAACACCACGATCGTCAAGGCGCCGCCGCAGGCGCCGGCGATCTCCACCGCGATCGTGGCGTTGCTGGTGGAGGCGGGGATGCCGGTCGAGGCCGTGCAACTGCTGCACGGTGACGGCGAGGTCGGCGCCGAGCTGTGTGCTGCGGAGGAGGTCGGCGTCATCAGCTTCACCGGCGGTGTCGCCACCGGTGCGGCGGTCGCCCGGGCCGCGGGCGCCAAGCGGCTGGTGCTGGAGCTGGGCGGCAACGCCGCCTCGATCGTCTGTGAGGACGCCGACGTCGCCGAGGCGGCACGGGCGTGCGCGCGTACCGGCTATACGAACTCCGGGCAGAGCTGCGTCTCGGTCCAGCGCGTGTACGTGCAACGGTCCCGGTTCGCCGAGTTCCTGGAGCACTTCACCGCGTTCGTGGCCGAGCTCAGGGTCGGCGACCCGCTCGATCCCGCCACCGACATCGGGTCGATGGTCGACGAGCAGGCGGCCGACCGGGTCGTGCGCTGGAGCGCGGAGGCCGCCGGGGCGGGCGCGCGGATCCTGCTCGGCGGGACCAGAGAGGGTGCCACCGTCGCTCCGACCATCGTGGCGGAACCACCGCCGGACGCCGCGGTCATCACCCACGAGGTGTTCGGGGCGCTCGTCGCGGTGCTGCCCTACGACGACCTGTCCACGGTGATCGAGGAGTGCAACGCCGGCCGGTCCGGACTGCAGGCCGGCCTGTTCACCCGCGACCTCGACCGCGTCATCACCGCCTGGCGGGATCTGGAGGTCGGCGGCCTGGTCGTCAACGGATCCTCCAACTTCCGGCTGGACCACGTGCCCTTCGGCGGGGTCAAGGACTCCGGTTTCGGGCGCGAGGCCCCCCGCTGGATGGTCGAGGACTACACCGTCGTCAAGACGCTGCTGCTGCGCGGCACCTCCCTGTGGGGCGAGGACGCGTGAGGGCCGTCACCCTGGTGTCCCCGGCGACCGTGGCGGTCGTGAACGACTGGCCGGAGCCCTCGTGCGGGCCGCGGGAGGTCATCGTCGCGGTCCACGGCGTGGGCCTGTGCGGGTCCGACCTCGCCGTGGTGTCCGGCCGCCGCTCCGTACCCGCCCTGCCCTGGGTGCTCGGCCACGAGGCGTTCGGCGTGATCCTCGCGGTCGGCGGCGACGTCGCCGACCGGCGTCCCGGTCAGCGCGTGGTGGTGGAGCCGAACTACCCCTGCCTGGTCTGCGGGCCGTGCCGCGCCGGCGCCACGGCGGGCTGTGAGGCACGTCGCGCCGCCGGCATCTCCGAACACGGCCTGCTGGCCGAACGCGTCGCGGTCCCGGCGCGGTTCACCTGGCCCGTCCCCGACTCATGGGACGAGGCCGACGTGGTCTGCGTCGAACCGCTGACCGTCGCCGTGGGAGCCGTCCAGGCGAGCGGCCTGCGGAACGGGGACGCGTGCCTGGTCGTCGGCGCCGGGGCCCAGGGCCTGCTCGTGTGCCTGGCGGTCCTGCAGGCCGGCGGCGTGCCGTACGTGATCGAGCCCCATGAGGGCCGCAGGGCGCTCGCCCTGCGGATCGGCGCGCGGAGCGCCGAGCCGCGTAAGCCGGGCACGACGTTCCCCGTCGTGATCGAGACCTCGGGAGTCCCCGAGGCGTTCGAGGACGCGGTGGACCTCGTCTCCGACGGTGGCCGTCTCATCGCGGTGGGCCTGAGCAGCCGGCCCGCACGCCTGTCCACGTTCACCCTCGTGCAGCGCAGGCTGACCGTACGCGGCTGCCTCATCTACGACCACCCGGGGGGGTTCGCCCACACGATCGCCATGCTCGGCAGCCACGACCTGCGGCCCGGCCGGGTGCTACGCGAGCGGTACGAGCTCGCCGAGGCGCCCGAGGCGTTCGCCCAGGCCTCCCGCGTTCCCGGCAAATCCTGGATCAGCCTGCCCCGTACCGAGGAGATGGCCTCATGACCGTGGCCGACCACCCCGCAGCAGAGGCGACGACCCTGACGGCGGCGCACGCGCTCGCCGGGCAGCTGGAATCCTATGGCGTGGAGTACGTCTTCGGGACCTGCGGCCACACCAACATCGCGCTGCTGGACGCGCTGAGCGGCAGTTCGATCGAGTTCGTCATCGCCCGGCACGAGCAGGCGGCCGCGCACGCGGCGGACGGCTACGCACGGGCCTCGGGCCGTCCGGGCGTGCTGCTGGCCCACGTCGGGCCGGGGATGATGAACGCCGTCACCGGAGTGGCGACCGCCGCCATGGACTCGGTGCCGCTGATCGCGATCTCCGGTGACGTGCCGTCCTACTACCACGGCAGGCATCCGCACCAGGAGGTCAACCTCCACGCCGACGCCGACCAGACCGCGATCTACCGTCCCTTCGTCAAGCGCGCCTGGCACGTCCACCGCGCTCAGGACCTGAGCCGGTTCACCGAGCGGGCGTTCTGGACCGCGACCTCCGGCCGGCCGGGCGCGGTGCTCCTCAATGTCCCGATGGACCTGTTCTCCCGCCAGGTCGCGTGGACCGCCTGCCCGCTGCCGGCCGAGGACGCGGTGCCCGACCTGCCGGCCCCGGCGGCCGCGCGGATCGCGGCCCTGCTCGCGGAGGCCCGGCGGCCACTGATCTATCTCGGCGGCGGCCTGCGCCGGGGTGCCGGCCGGGACGCGCTGCTGTCGATCGCCGAGCGGCTGGACGTCCCGATCCTGCACTCGCTCATGGGCAAGGGCGCGATCCCCGACGAACACCCGCTGCTGCTGGGCATGCCCGGATTCTGGGGTCTGGAGGCCACCAACGACTACGCGCGCGGCGCCGACGTCGTCCTCGCCCTCGCGACCCGGTTCGCCGAGACCGACGCCAGCTCCTGGGATCCGGACCACACCTGGAACCTCGGCGCACCGGAGTCCCGGCTGATCCAGATCGACATCGATCCGGCGGAGATCGGCCGCAACTACCCGGTCGAGATCGGCGCGGTCGCCGACGTGACGCTCGCGGTCCAGGCGATCGCGCGGGCCGTACGTGAGGCCGAGCCCGTCGGCCGCCCGGCGCTGCGCGAGCGGATCCGCGTCGCGCGTGCCGAGCTGTTCGCCGGCAGCCGCGAACGCGGCCGCAGCGACGACTTCCCCCTCCGCCCCGAACGCATCCTGCGCGACCTGCGCGACGCGCTGCCCGCCGACGCGGTGCTGGTCACCGACGTCGGCTGGAACAAGAACGGTGTCGCCCAGTGCTACGAGCTCCCGCCCGAGGGAGGTTTCATCACCCCCGGTGGCGCCTCCACGATGGGGTTCGGGCCGGCCGCCGCCGTGGGGGTCCAGCTCGCCTCGCCAGGCCGTGTCGTCGTGGCCCTCGTCGGTGACGGCGGCATGAGCGCCCAGCTTCCGGCCGTGCCGATGGCGGTCGAGCAGGGACTTCCGGTGATCTTCGTGGTCATGAACAACCGTGCCCACGGCACCATCGCCGACCTGCAGACGGCCAACTTCGGCAACGCGTACGGCTGTGAGTTCCGCGACCGCGACGGCCAGGCCTACAGCCCCGACTTCGCCGCGTTCGCCCGGTCCTGCGGGGCCGACGGATACGCGATCGCCGCACCCGGCGACCTGGCGACGGCGCTGCGCTCGGCCATCGCCGGGCGGCGCCCCGCCGTACTCGACGTGCCCATGGTCAACGAACCGGTGCCGACACCCGGGCACTGGAACATCAAGGACATCTACCACGGTGTCTTCCCCGAGCAGGGGACGTCGTGAGCCGCCCGGGGCAGCGGCCCGAACCTGACCGATCTCCTCCACCATCCCCCCTTGCAGAGGTGACCTCCATGTCCGATCTTCCCGGTCTTCCACGGTTCCGTACGTTCACGTTCGCCGCCGGCGTCCTCGCCGTAGTACTCGCCGGCGGCTGCGCGGCCCCCGGTGAGTCCAAGGACTCCGGCTCCAGCGGCACCGGCCCCATCAAGATCGCCCTGGTCGACGCGCAGAGCGGGCAGCTGAGCTCGCTGGGCAAGTGGGAGTACAAGGGCGCCAAGCTCGCCGTCGACGAGTGGAACACGGCGGGCGGCATCAACGGCCGCAAGATCCGGCTCGATGTCTTCGACGACCAGGGCGACCCGACGGTGGGGACCAACATCGCCCGCAAGATCGACAGTCAGAAGTACCTCGCGATGATCGGTACGGCGGAGAGCGCCGTCACGATCGCCATGGCCCCCACGCTGCGCCAGGCCGAGATCCCCAACATCGCCTCCGGCCAGTCCCCGGGGATGGTGGCGCTGAAGAGCCCGTTCCTGTTCCTGAACGGGCCGACGAGCACGACCTACGACGAGACGCTCGCCAAGTACCTCGTCGACACCAAGAAGCTGAAGAAGATCGCCTTCATCAGCAACAACGGGGCCTACGGCAAGGGCGAGCACGACGCCTTCCTCAAGGCGCTGTCCGGGCGCGGGATCACCCCGGTGGACGACGAGGTCGTCACGACCGACCAGAAGGACTTCAGCGCCCAGCTGACCAAGATCCGCCAGAGGCAGCCGCAGGTGGTCTTCATCGGCGCCGAAGAGGTGGAGTCCGGGCTGATCGTCAAGCAGGCCCGTGACCTGGGCATCAACGCGCCGTTCGCGGGCGCGGCGCCGCAGGGCACACCGGTCTTCCGCGACACGGCGGGTGCGGCCAACGCCGAGGGCACCATCGTCAGCTCGCCCTACCTCAGCAACGACACCAGCGCCGCCACCAAGAAGTTCGCCGCCGCGTACAAGGCCGCCTTCGGCGAGGAGGCCGAACTCCACGGCGCGAAGGCCTACGACGGCACCCAGATCATGCTGACCGCGATGAAGAACTCCGGTGTCGCGACCGGCAAGAAGCTGGCGGACGCGATCCGGGCGGTGAAGTACGAGGGCCTGATGGGCGACTTCGCCTTCGACGCCACCGGAGTGGGCATCACCGCGACCTCGATCGGGATCATCAGAAAGGGAACCCTCGTCAAGGCCGAGGGCTGAGCCGTGCAGGTCTTTCTTCAGACATTGGTCGGCGGGCTGAGCCTGGGTGCGGTCTACGCCCTGGTCGCCATGGGCTTCTCCCTCGTCTACCGCACCATGGGGCTGGTCAACTTCGCCCACGGTGACGTCCTCATGATCGGTGCCTACACCGCGTCGACGTTCTACACCTCGACCCGGCTTCCGTTCGCGGTGGCCATCGTGTCGGCCATCGCGGTGACCGGACTGATCGGCCTCGTCATCGAGCGCGTGCTGCGTCCGCTGGAGAACAAGGACGTCACGCTGATGCTGATCGGCACGATCGGTTTCGGCATGGTCCTGCAGGCGCTGGCCATCCTCATCTGGGGCGCGACCGGGCGTGCGGTCGCCTCGCCGGTCAAGTCCGCGCCGCTGGACGTCTTCGGCCTGCGGATCCGCACCTACGACCTGGTCGTGGTGGCCATCGCCGCGATCGCGGTCGTGCTGCTCGTCGCCTTCCTGCAGCGCACCAAGCGCGGTGCGGCCATGCAGGCCGTGGCGATGGACCACGAGGCGGCCACCGCCGTGGGCATCCACGTCGGGCGCAGCAACGCGATCGCGTTCGCCATCGGCGCGGGCCTCGCGGCGCTCGCCGGCGGCCTGGCCGGGCCGATGCTGTACGTGAACCCGACGATGGGCGGCACCCTCGGCATCAAGGGGTTCGCGGCCGCCATGCTCGGCGGCTGCGGCAACATCCCCGGCGCCATCGTCGGCGGCCTGGCCATCGGAGTGCTGGACTCCTACGCCGCGGGCCACTTCCAGGGCTACTCCGAGCTGGTCGTCTTCCTGGTCTTCACCGTTCTCATCATGATCCGCCCGACCGGCCTGTTCGGCGAGACGACGGTGAGCCGAGCATGAGCCCGAGACTGCGACGACTCTCCCGGCCGGGAGGGCTGCTGCTGCTCGCCGTCCTGGCCTGGGCGCTGCCGTACGGGCTCGGCGGGTACGCGATCCACGTCGTCGACATCGCGCTGGTCTTCGCGCTGCTGGCGATCGGGATGGGCCTGGCCATGGGCATCGCGGGCCAGATCAACCTGGCCCAGATCGCCTTCTTCGGGGTGGGCGCCTACACGACGGCGATCCTCACCACGCGGAGCGGCCTCGGCTTCTGGCCGGCCGCGGTCCTGGCCATCCTCGCCGCCGCGCTGACCGGTCTGCTGGTCGCCATCCCGGCCCTGCGGATGCAGTCGCACTACCTGGGCATCGTCACCCTCGGCCTGGCGCTCGGCTTCATCAACTGGACCACCAACGCGGGGCCGGCCGGCGGGGCCGACGGCATCTCCGCGATCCCGGTCCCGCCGATGTTCGGCGTCGACCTGTCGAGCGAGTACCTCTACTACTACCTCGAAGTGGTGGTCTTCGCCGCCGCGCTGGCCTTCGGCCTGTTCGTGGTCCGCACGTCGCTCGGCCGCCGGATGCGGGCGATGCGGGACGACCCGCTCGCCGCCGGGGCGATCGGCGCGGAGATTCCGCTACTGCGGATGACCGCGTTCCTGCTGTCCAGCGTGTACGGCGGGATCGCCGGCGTCCTGTACGCGGGCCTGATCCGCTTCGTCGCGCCCGACACCTTCAACATCGCCAACATGTTCCTGCTGCTCGCGATGGTCGTCATCGGCGGACGGCAGAGCCTGGTCGGGTGCGTCATCGGCGCGGCCGGCCTGACACTGATCCGGGAGCGGCTGTCGGACTATCCGACCTACGCCCAGCTGGGCTTCGGCGTCGTCGTGGTGGCCATGGTGGTCTTCGCGCCCACCGGGCTGGCCGGCATCCCGGCCCGGGTGCGCGGTGTGCTGGAGCGCCGGCGCGGCCCGGCCGGGCGGGCGGCGCTGCTGCCGTTCCGGCCCTACGATCCCGTCGAGCCCGCGGACGGACCGGCGGACGGCGCGGAGATCCTCGAGATCCGCGAGGTCGCCAAGCAGTTCCGCGGGCTCAAGGCGCTCAAGGGCGTCTCGCTGAGCGTTGACCGGGGTGAGATCCGCGGCATCGTCGGGCCCAACGGTTCGGGCAAGACCACGCTGTTCAACGTGATCAGCGGGTTCTACAAGGCGTCGGGCGGTCAGGTGAGCGTCGCCGGGCGCGCCGTCGGCGGCGCCCGGCCGTACCGGCTGTCCATGCTCGGTGTCGCACGCACCTTCCAGAACCTGCGCCTGTTCGCCGACCTGACGGTCAGGGACAACCTGCTGGTCGCGCTGGACCGGACGCGTACCCGCGCGATCTGGCGGTACGCGCTGTGGCCGGTGGCGATCTGGCGGCAGGAGCACGCGCTGAACCGGCAGGCGGACGACCTGCTCGCCCGCTTCGGCCTGACGGAGTTCGCCGACGCTCCGCCGGGCTCGCTGCCGTACGGCATCCAGCGCCGGATCGAGATCGCCCGTGCGATGGCCGGGTCACCGCGCCTCCTGCTGCTGGACGAACCGGCCGCGGGCCTCAACGGCGAGGAGGTACGCCGGCTCGCCGAGATCGTACGGTCGATCCGCGACAGCGGCGTCACCGTCGTCCTCATCGAGCACAACATGGGACTGGTCATGTCACTGTGCGAACGCGTGACCGTCCTGGCGGGCGGCGAGGTCATCGCCGAGGGCACGCCGGCCGAGGTGGCCGGCGACCGCGCCGTGATCGAGGCCTACCTCGGAGACTCGGCGATGGCCGGGCTGCCGCTGCCGGAGGTGTCGCAATGAGCGAACCCGCAGACCCGGCCACCGCCGCCGGCACGCTCACCGTGGAGGACCTCTCGGTGCACTACGGCGGGGTCTGCGCGGTGCGCTCGATCGGCTTCACCGTCGCGCCGGGCCAGGCCGTCGGGATCATCGGCGCCAACGGGGCGGGCAAGACGTCCACGCTCAAGGCGCTGATGGGCCTCGTGCCGCGCAGCGGCGGCCGGATCGGCTTCGGCGGGACCGACCTCACCCGGATCAGGGCCCGCGACGTGGTACGGCACGGGATCGGCTACGTCCCCGAAGGCCGGCACGTCTTTCCCGGTCTCGCCGTGGAGAAGAACCTCCTGCTCGGTGCGTACGCCCGGTCCTGGCGCGGCGAGCAGACCCGGCAGAGTCTCGCCGAGGTCTACGAGCTGTTCCCGGTGCTGGGGGAGATGCGCGGCCGGCTGGCCGGTGCCCTGTCCGGCGGTCAGCAGCAGATGCTGGCGGTCGGCCGGGCACTGATGGCCAAACCGCGGCTGATGCTCCTGGACGAGCCGTCGATGGGCCTGTCGCCCAAGCTCGTCGAGGACATCCTCGCCGTCCTGCGGCGCCTGCGCGAGGACGGGCTGAGCCTGTTGCTGGTGGAGCAGAACGCCAAGCTCACCTTCGAGGCCACCAGCGACTGCCTGGTCATGGAGAACGGAGAGGTCGCCATGACGGGAACGTCCGCCGAGCTGCGCGATGACGTCCGGGTCCGGCGCATCTACCTGGGAATCTAGGTCTCGTCTGCCGGCGCCCGATCGGACAGAGATGAATCGCATGACAAAAGTCATGGTCAGGTGATTATAGGCGGGACTAATCAGCCGCCGGGCCGATCCGTACATTGGGGCGTGGCAGATAAAAGCATCGAAAAAGGAATGGTCATGCGAAACCAGAATGGCGAGACGAACTGGCATCTGAGTCTGCTGGGCGGATTGGACCGCCGGGGCCGCTGGGAGACGCGCGACCGGACCGTTTCGGTCGCGGCCGTGGGCGGCGCCGACCTGGACCTCACCGAGGCCGTGATCCCCGACGGCGGTACGACCGTGGTCAAGGTGTCACTGGCGGGCGGCCTCAAGCTCGTCGTACCGGCCGGCACGGACGTCCAGGTCCAGGGCTTCAACCTGATCGGCCGCAGGCGCGTCGAGGAGGGGGAGGTGGCCCCCGGCGCCCCCGTCGTGCGGGTCCACGCGTACGGCATCGTCGGCGGCGTCAACGTCCGCCGTACGACCTCCTAAGACGATGGGAATGCCCCATTCCCGCCCTCGTCGTCCCGGATCTGCACGCGGTTGTGTGCTGTGCGCCGTGCACGGTCACCTGTGCGCGATGCTGAGCTGCTCTGTATCGGGGAATCGAACCCCGCGCACTGCTCTTCGCGCACCAGGAGGGACCGGATGAACCGCCGGCCCGCGGTGTGTGCAACGCCTCCGGTACGACTACCTGCTCCCATCGTCTCGCCGCGTTCAGTCCAGGAGGTCGGCCTCCCAGTTCGTGCGCTGGATCCGCAGGTCGAGCTCGCGGATCTCACGCGCGAGGACGTCGGCCTGCGCCCGCAGGTCGGCGACGGGAAGCGCGGAGAGCATCATCAGTTCCGACCGCAGCTGGCGGACGGTTCCGCGCTGGCCCGCGGCGGCGTCCGCGGCCGCGGTGACCACCCCGTGCCGCAACCGGAGCACGTCCCGGCGCGCGAGCGCGTCGGTGACGGTGCCGTCCCGGCCCATCGAAACCGCGGCGTTGGTCCTGTTGATCCGCCGGATCAGGGACTCGAGGGAGTCGAGCGCCTCTCCGGCCTCCGCGAGCAGGTCCGCCGCGTTCTCGGCGGGCGTCTCGCCTTCCTGGTAGCGCGCGCTGCCCACCACGCGGGCACGCAGTCGTTCGACGCGCCGCGTGGCCTCCGCGCGCTCGGCCAGTGCTTCGGCAAGCTTCATGGGCTTCACCCCCAAGTGAGTTCCGCATGAGTATGGCGGCGCACATACGTCCAGGGCATCCGTATTTCCGGGCGGCGGTGTTCGTGGGCCGCTGGGCGGAAAGACTCAGGTGGACCGTGGCCGGTGGTTCGAGTGAGCTGAGGGCGATCGCGTGGATTTCGCGCACACCGTGGAGGACGTCGGCGCCGCCGTGGACGTCGCCGGGGTCGCGGTCATCGTCGGGGGAGCGCTGTTCGCGACGGCCGTCCTGGCCCACCGGCTGCTGACCCGCCGCGGTGAGGCCGTGTACCGCCTCTACCGGCAGAGCCTCGGCCGGGCGATCCTGCTGGGGCTGGAGTTCCTGGTCGCCGGGGACATCATCCGCACCGTCGCCGTTTCGCCGACCTTCACCAGCGTCGGCGTCCTCGCCGTGATCGTCCTGGTGCGGACCTTCCTGAGCTTCTCCCTCGAGGTCGAGCTGGAGGGCCGCTGGCCCTGGCAGAGCCAACGGCCCAGGTCCCAGGGGACCAGCGGGGAGTTATCCGGCCGCCTGCCGTCACGCGGTGCCGATCCCGAACATGGGTAGGCATGGGGCCAGCCCGTCGATGGTGACGGAGATGGTGCGCTGGCGTTCCCACGCCGACCGGGTGAGGCGCATGCGATGTTCGATGACCATGGCATCGCGGACGACGTGACGGTTGACGCCGTCGGGTCGGTAACCGAGCTTGCGCGAGACGGCATGTGACGCCGGGTTGTCCTCGAACGCGCCCGAGACCGCCTCGTCGGCGTCCAGTCCGGCGAAGGCGAGGCGCAGCACGGCGGCTCGCATCTCGGTCCCGATTCCCTGCCCCTGATGGCGCCGTCCCAGCCACGAGCCGGTATGTACCTCGCGGATGACGGCCAGGTCATGCGCGCTGATGGTCTGCTGCCCGACGACCTCACCCGCGTGAAACACGGTGAGGTTGAGCGACCAGTCCTGCGGAGACCAGTTCCCCAGCCGCAGCCAGTGGTGCTGGACAACGCCGCGGGCGATCTCGGCCGGCGGCCGATCGGTCCAGGGGACCAGGAACGGCATCACATCAGGAGCGTGAATGCCGCCGGCCGCCACCTCGGCGAGGGTGGCCAGCTCTGCGGACGAAGGCAGCCGCAGCTCGAGTCGTGGTGTCCTCAGCCTCAGCCCCAGCAGCGGGAAATGATCCACCAGCATGTCCCCATTCTGGCCACCTGACCGGCGTGAGTCACGCCGGCGTGCTAGGCGAGCATTCCGCCGTCGAGGACGAGTTCGGTGCCGGTGACGAAGGAGCTCTCGTCGCTCGCCAGGTAGGCGATCGCGTGCGCGATGTCGGTGACGTCGCCCAGCCGGCCGAGCGGGGTGCGGCGGACGACGGTGTCGCGGAGCTTCTGGCCGCCGGCGGCAAGCATGGGGGTGTCGATGAAGCCCGGCACGACGGCGTTGACGCGGATCCGGCGAGGCGCGAACTCGTGGGCGGCGAAGCGGGTCATGCCGCGCACGGCCCACTTCGCCGCCTGGTACGCGACGGACGTGCCGTAGCCCTGCATCCCCGCGTAGGAGGACATGTTGATGATCGAGCCGTGGCCTGAGGACTCCAGCGCGTCGGCGAAGGTCCGCATGCCGAGCAGGATGCCGGTCTGGTTGACGGCCAGCGTGCGGTCCCACGCCTCCAGCGGAATGTCCGCGATCATGCCGGGCACGAAGATCCCCGCGTTGTTCACCAGGATGTCCACTCCGCCGAGCTCGGTGAGGACCTGGTCGCGTACCCGTAGCCAGGCGTGCGCCGAGGACACGTCGTGTTCGAGGAACAGGAGGCCGTCGTCGGCGCCCGGGGCCTGGATGTCCGTGACGCAGACTCTGGCACCCTCGTCGCGCAGGTGGCGGGCGGTTCCCGCCCCGATGCCGGAGGAGCCGCCGGTCACGACGGCGACCCTGCCCTCGAGCTTGCCCATGGTGCGTACTCCCTGGTGATCAGGCGGACCGGCCGGCGAGCCCGCGCATGGCCGCCAGCCAGCGGTCCGGGCGCGCGGCCTTCTTCGCCCAGAACGTACCGACCTCCGGGTGCGGGAGGATCAGGAACTCACCCGCGGCCAGACCCCCGACCACCGCGTCGGCGACCGCCTCCGGGCTGAGGATCTCCCCGGAGGCGGCCACCGCCCTGGCCGAGGCGGCACCGGCGTCGAGCGGTCCCATCAGCATCGGAGTTGCCACGCCCATCGGGCACAGCACGCTGACCCCGATGCCGCGGTCACCGTAGGCGATCGCGAGCCACTCGGCGAAGCCGACGGCGGCGTGCTTGGTGACCGAGTACGGCGCGTCGGCGGGCGCCGTGAGCAGCCCGGCCGCCGACGCCGTCGCCAGGAAGTGGCCGCCGCCGCCCGCGAGCATGTGCGGCACGACGGCACGCGCCGCGTGGACGTGCGCCATCACGTTGACCTCGAACGACCGCCGCCACAGGGCCTCCGGTGCGTCGAGGCCGAGCTCGGTGGTGATCCCGGCGTTCGCGCAGAACAGGTCGACGCGCCCGAAGCGGCCCACCGTACGCTCGACCAGGTCCGTCACGGCCGTCGCGTCGGCGACGTCCAGCGTCTCGGGCACCCCGCCGATCCGCGCGGCGACCGCCCGCGCGGCGTCGCCGTCGAGGTCGGCGACGACGACCGCCGAAGCACCGTCGGCGGCGAACCGGGCCGCGAGGGCGGCGCCGATGCCGCCGCCGGCGCCGGTGACGACGACGACCGAACCCGCCGGGTTCACGCGCCGCTCCGGCGGCGCAGCTCCTGCCGGGCGAGCGTCCGCAGGTGCACCTCGTCCGGGCCGTCGGCCAGGTGCAGCGTACGGACCTGGGCCCAGGCCTCGGCGAGCGGAGTGTCCGAGGAGACTCCGGCGCCGCCGTGGACCTGGATGGCGCGGTCGAGCACGTAGCTCGCCGCGCGCGGGGCGGCGACCTTGATCGCCGCGATCTCGGTACGTGCCTTCCCGGCGCCGACGGTGTCGATGAGCCACGCTGCCTTGAGCACCATCAGGCGTGCCTGCTCGATCGCCAGCCGGGACTCGGCGATCCACTCCTGGACCACGCCGTGTGAGGCGATCGGCCGCCCGAACGTCGTACGCGCGGCGGCGCGGTCGCACATCAGCTCTAGGGCACGCTCGGCCATGCCCATGCAGCGCATGCAGTGGTGGATCCGGCCGGGTCCGAGCCGGGCCTGCGCCATCTTGAAGCCCCCGCCCTGCGGGCCGAGGAGGTTGTCGCGCGGCACGCGGACGTTGTCGTAGTGGATGACCCCGTGCCCGCCGTGCGGGCCGTCGTCGTAGCCGAAGACGCTGGTGGACCGCTCGACCCTGACCCCGGGGGTGTCCAGCGGGACGAGGATCATCGAGTGCCGTTCGTACTTGCCGGCGTCCGGGTCGCTGACGCCCATGACGATCGCGACCTCGCACTCCTCGCGCAGCGCGCCGGTGGACCACCACTTGCGGCCGTTGACGACGTACTCCTCGCCGTCCGGGGTGATGGTGGTGGCGATGTTGGCGGCGTCGGAGGAGGCCACGGCCGGTTCGGTCATGGAGAAGCAGGACCGGATCTCCCCTTCGAGCAGCGGCGTGAGCCACCGCGCGGCCTGCTCTTCGGTGGCGAACATGGACAGCAGCTCCATGTTGCCGGTGTCGGGGGCGGAGCAGTTCATCGCCTCGGGCGCGATCGCGTGCGAGCGGCCGCTGAGCTCGGCGATCGGCGCGTACTCCAGGACGCTCAGCCCGGCGCCGTGCCGCTCGTCGGGCAGGAAGAGGTTCCACAGCCCGCGCTTGCGTGCCTCCACCTTGAGGTCGGCGAGCACCGCGGGCGTACGGAACGGGGTGCCGGCCGCGCGGTTCGCGGCCGCCTGCTCCTCGAAGACCGGCTCCGCCGGATAGACCTGCTCGTCGAGGAACCTCCGCAGGCCGGCCTGCAGCTCCAGGGACCGTTCACTGTGGGCGAAGTCCATGCTTGTCTCCCTAATCGTCGGCGAGGGCGCGCTGAGCCGCCTCGAGAATCGCCGGGACGTCGTCGCCGGGGCGTTCGAAGCCCGCTCCGACGGTCTGGCCGGCGAGGTGGCGGTGGCGGATGGTCTCGGAGATGACCGCCAGCTTGAAGAAACCGAACCCGACGTACCAGTTCAGCCTCCCGAGGTCCCGGGAGGACCGGTCGCGGTAGCGTGCGGCCAGCTGCCCGGCGGTGAGGTGGCCGTCGGCGGGCCGAAGCGGGGCCAGGCCGAACTCCCCGTCCGCGGCGAGCGACTGGTAGACCACCAGCAGGCCCAGGTCCGTCAGGGGATCGCCGACCGTGGCCATCTCCCAGTCGATGACGGCGGCGATCCGGTCGAGGGCGGGCGTGAGGATGGTGTTGGCCAGGCGGTAGTCACCGTGGACGATGCCCGGCCGTCCCCCCTGGGGGACGGACATCGAGAGCCGGTCCACGGTCGTCCCGACGAGGTCGAGAGGCCGGGTCTCGGACGAGCGCCACTGCCGGTGCCAGCGCCTCACCTGACGTTCGAGGAACCCGGCCGGGTGGCCGAAGCCGCCCAGCCCGGCCGCCACGGGGTCCAGCTCGTGCAGCGCGGTGAGCGTGTCCACCAGGAGTTGTCCGGTACGGGCCGCCTCCACGGGAGAGAGCGCCGCGGTGTCCTGCGCGGTGGCGAGGACCCGGCCGGCCACGAAGTCCATGAGGTAGAACGGCGCTCCGATGACGCCGGGGTCCTCGCTGAACGCGACCGCGCCGGCGACCGGGATCCCGGTGCCGCGCAGCGCGCTGATCACGCGATACTCACGTGCCATGTCGTGCGCCGTGGGCAGGACGTGGCCGAGCGGCGGCCGGCGCAGCGCCCACGCGTGCACGTCGTCGGTGAGCCGGTAGGTGAGGTTGGACCTTCCCCCGGCCAGCAGCCCCGCGCGCAGCCCGCCCTGGCGCAGTCCCGGCCGGTGTTCGTCCAGCCAGGCGGTCAGGCGCGGGAGATCGAGGCCCGGAAGGTCGCTCACGACGACGGCCGTACGAGGTAACCGCCGTCGACGGTCAGCGTCTGGCCGGTGACCCAGGCCGCGGCGCCGGAGCAGAGGAAGGCCGCGGCCTCGGCGATGTCGCGCGGGGTCCCGAGCCGGGCCAGCGGCATCGTGGCCGCGAGCTCTTCCTCGCCGTTCTCCCAGAGCGCGCGTGACATGTCGGTCTTGATCAGCCCGGGGGAGATGGCGTTGACCCGGACCCCCGGGGCGAGCTCCATCGCGAGCTGGCGGGTGAGGTGGATCAGCCCGGCCTTGCCGGTGCCGTACCAGCCGAGACCGGGGTCCACGGCGGTACCGCTGGTGGAGGAGATGTTGAGCACCGCGCCGCCGTGGTCGCGCAGGTACTGCTCCCAGGCGGCCTGGATCCACCGCAGCGGGCCCCAGAGGTTGACGCCGAGGGTCTTGTCGGCCTGGCTCCGGCCGATGCCGGTGAGAGGGCCGAAGTAGGGGTTGGTCGCGGCGTTGTTGACCAGGATGTCGAGGCTCCCGAAGCGTTCGACCGCGAGCGCGACGCTCGCGTCGGCGTCCTCCTCGGAGTCGGCCCTGCCGACGCGGTAGGCGACCGCGCCCGGGTCGACGCCGGCCTCGGTGATGGTGCGGACCGCCTCGGTGAGCGACGGCTCGCGGCGCGACACGATGAGCACGTTCGCGCCGAGCTCGGCGAACAACCGGGAGATGCCGAGGCCGATCCCGCGCGACCCGCCGGTGACGAGCGCCGTACGGCCCGCCAGGGGGGCCGCACGGTCCCCGACGGCGTTCACGCGCCCTCGAAGCGTGGCCGGCGGTGCTCCAGGAACGCCTTGACGCCTTCCTGCGCGTCCTCGGTGTCGTTGTTCATCACGACGGCCATCTCCGCGTCGCCGAGGGATGCCTCGAACGTGGACTCCAGGCCGCGCCGCATGATCCGCTTGGCGATGCGGACGGTCACGGCGGCGCGGGAGGCGAGGTCACGCGCGAGCGTCATCGTGTGCTCGCGCAGCTCGGCGGCGGGAACGACCTCGGTGACCAGGCCGAGCCGGTGCGCCGTGGCGGCGTCGTACTTCTCGCCGAGCGCGACCATCCTGAACGCGTGGTCGTACCCCATGGCACGGGGGAAGAGCCACGCGCCGCCCTCGTCCGGGAGCGCTCCGGCGGCGCCGCTCGTGTCGCCGAGGATCGCCGTGTCGGCGGCGATGCGCAGATCGCACAGCAGCGCGAGGGCGAGGCCGCCGGCGATGGCAGGGCCGTTGACCATCGCGATCGTGGGTTTGTCCAGGGCGAACAGCCTGCGGGACAGCGGGTGCATGCCCTCGCGCATCACGGCGGCGTGCCCGAGCCGGCGCGTCGTGGCCTTCAGCGCCTCGAAGTGACCGGAGAGGTCGCCGCCGGAGCAGAAGCCGCGTCCGGCGCCGGTCAAAACCAGCACCCGGTCGGCGTCGGTACGGGCGAACTCGTCGACGGCCTCCGACAGCTCCTCGCACATCTTCGTGGTGTACGCGTTGAGCTTCTGTGGGCGGTTCATCGTGATCGTGACCACGCCCGAGTCGTCGCGCTGCCGCTCGATCTCCGAGTACGGCACGTCACCACCGACCTTTCGCTGTGGGAAGGGGCCGTCCCGGGAGCGGGCACCGGCTCCGTGGTTCTATCTGAAATTGAGGTCAACGTCAATTCTGGCCGGTTCGGGTGGTTCGATGCGACCAAAACCCGTGCCGAGCTGGGGAGGCGTTCCCCATCGTCCATGGCGCGCCGTCGTTTGGCGCTGACTTCGTCCTCAGCTATTCTGATGGCGACATGAGCTCGCGATCCCGTGCCACCTCAACAGACTCCCCGGATGACGCCGTCGTCGGTGACCCCGACAACGCGGGGCAGCGATCGCTGCCCACCACCGCGCGAGGGCAGCGCACCCGCGAGCGGCTCATCGCGGCGGCCCGCCGCGTCTTCGAGCACGACGGATATCTCGACGCCCGCCTGAGCGACATCAGCGCCGAGGCCAACGTGTCCGTCGGCTCCTTCTATGTGTACTTCACCAGCAAGGAAGAGATCTTCGCGGCGGTCCTGGAGCAGGTACAGGACTCGGCGCTGCACCCGCATGTGCGCACGGCCACGCAGGGCAGCGGCCCCATCGCCGAGATCGAGGCCGGCAACCGCGCCTACCTGACCTGGTACCGCCGCAACGCGCGGCTCATGCGCGCGCTGGAGCAGGCGGCCACCTGCGATGACAACCTGCGCGAGCTGCGCCGCAAGCGCGGCGAGGCGTTCGCGCGGCGCAATGCCCGCAGCATCAAGGAGCTCCAGGAACGCGGGCTGGCCGACCCGGACCTCGACCCGCTGCTCGCGGCGAAGGCCGTCGACGCGATGGTCGGCCGGATGGCCTACGGCGTCTACGTCCTCGGCGACGAGTGCCCGTTCGAGGAGCTCGTCTCGATGCTCACCCGGCTGTGGGTGAACGCCCTGAAGATCAAGACCGGCGGCGAAGACGACGCGCCGGCCCCGCGTTCCGTCGCGAAGCCCGTCCGCACCCCGGCGAGGGCCAGCCGCCCGAGGCGCGCGGCCGACTGACCGGTGTCCTCGGGGCAGTGCGCGAGGGGCGCCCGCGCACCGGCCGCCGCCGACGGGATCCATCGGCCTTCCGCTGTCTCTGTCCCGCCGCGCGCGGGGTCTGCCGCCGCGCCCCAGGCCTGCGGCCGGGCATTCACCGCGCCCTGACCGCGAACCAAAAACCACACCCCGTGCCCGTGACGGACAGATCAGCCGGGCGCTCAGCAGCTTCGCGGCCTGGGCCTGTCTCATCGTGACGATCGCCGCCCCGTCCAGCGGCCGCCCGGGGGCGGGGCATGCGAAGGGCCCGGCCGGGGGGTGATCGGCCGGACCCTTCGGGGATCAGCCGCCGAGGGCGCTGATGATCATTGATGCGTAGGCGGAGTGGCCGGCGAGGTTCGGGTGGAACGTCGCGGTGGCCGGGGCGGCCGGGTGGAGGCCCTCCGTCCAGCGGGTGCCGACGGGGCGGCAGGGGTCGTGGCCCGCGCTCTTGGCCAGCGAGTCCACGAAGATCGCGCCCTGTGACTGCGCGGCCGACCTGAGCACGCTGTTGAGGCGCTGGCCCTGGGTGTTCAGCCAGGCGATGTCACCGGGGTAGTAGGGAAGGTTCGACCGGCATCCCGTGGCACTCCACGTCGCCTGGTCCGGCAGGCCGGACAGGTAGCCGATGTAGACGATGGTCGCGTTCGGCGCCAGTGACCTCATGTGGGCGATGTCGCCGGGCAGGTGCGAGGCCAGCCTCGACAGGTCGCTGTTGATCAGGTTGTTCAGCTGCGTCGTCTGGCAGCTGCGGTTCGCCGCGCCCGCCGCCAGGCACTGCGAGGTCGTGGTGGAGAAGTCGACGTCGTTGCCGCCCATGCTGACGGTGACCAGCACGGTGTTCGGGCCGAGCGCGCTGTCCTGGGCAGGGTTCGCCCCCTGCGATCCGGTGAACTGCGCCGTCGTGGCGCCGGCGCAGCTACGGTCGTCGACCGTCGTGTTGTAGTGGCGGGCCACGAGGTGGGGGTAGTTGTTCGAGGACTGGCCGCATCCGGCGATGATCGGCGGGCTCGACAGCTGCCCCGGCAGGCCGTAGCCCGAAGTGTAGGAGTCGCCGATCGCGACGTACGCCGCGCTCGCCGCCGACGCCGCCGGCGCCAGCGCCATGAGCAGGCCGGCGCCCAGTGCGGTGCCGAGGACGGCGTGGGTCAGGCGGCGCCACGTGCTGGTCCGCGGGCGGCGTGGAACTCTCGGTGCTTTCACTGCCATCTCCCAAACGGTTTGAGGGGGATCGGGTCGGCAACGCGTGAACGACCGCAGACGGCCGCGTCCGGCCGGCGGGTCGGGATCACGAAGCGCACACCGGACGTCCGGCACCGCGACCGCCTCGTCGCGGGACGCGTGCCGAAACCCGGAGGCAGGGCTGTGCGCCCCCCGGCGCACAGTTCGGCGGGGGGATTTCGAGCCTGGGCTGGGACCGGCCCGCGGAGGGCCTGCTGAGCTGGGGCTGGAGGCACCGGTGTTGCATGGGTCACACTACAACTGAGATTGAGGTCACCGTCAAGTATGAATCCGTGGCCGGCGGCTCGGCAGGTGTCGAAATCCCTGGTCGGCCGGGGGGATACGGGAGGAAAGTGGCGCGAGCTGGCTATGTTGGAGGTCTATAACTTGACACTGACCTCATAGTCAACTAACAATGACGCACCTCGACAGTCCCGGGGTATTCCTCCCTCTTCCGTCCGCTCCGCGTGGCGGCGCAGCTCGTCGACGGACGACCACGAAAATTTCAGGAGAGTGTCTATGCGCGTCACCGGTGGACGTCTTCGCACGGCGCTGCTCATCGTCCCGCTGGGACTCGCGATGACCGCCTGCGCGGCTTCGGGCTCGTCGGGGGGAGGCTCCGACACCGTCAAGGTCGGCGTCATCTCATCGCAGACCGGCACGTACTCCGTGCAGTCCGCCGACTTCCGCGACGGGCTCGAGGCCGGCCTGAACTACCTCACCAAGGGCACGAACACCGTCGACGGGCACAAGATCGAGGTCACCTACGCCAACGACACGGGGCAGGCGCCGGTCGGCATCGCCAAGGCCAAGGCGATGATCGCCTCAGGCGCCAAGTTCCTGACCGGCATCACGGATTCGTCGATCGCCATCCCGGTCGCCCAGCAGGCGGTGCAGAACAACATCATCTACCTGCCCGGCGGCTCGGCGAGCTACCAGCTGACCGGCGTGAACCCCCTGGTGTTCGGCAACGCCAACAAGAACGGCTCGCAGATCTTCCAGAAGCTGCTCGGCGGCGGCGACCTGTCGAAGAAGAAGCTCGCCTACGTCGGCCAGGACTACGCGTACGGGCAGGACACCTACACGTCGCTGAAGGTGCCGCTGGAGCAGGTGCACGTCACGTCCACCAAGCACCTGCTGCCGATGAGCACCACCAACTTCACCGCGGTGGCGGCGCAGATCAAGGCCGAGAAGCCCGACTACATCTACAGCTCGTGGGCCGGCGCCGGCACGGACCAGCTCTTCGCCGCGCTGCGCGCCCAGGGGGTCTTCGACACCAGTCAGTTCATCGGCTACCTGATCACGCGGAACACCTACGCCTCGATCGGCCAGGCGCTCGGGCCGAAGGGCGTGGAGAACGCGCTGTTCAGCCTCTACTACTACCCGGGCTTCTCCGGCAACGCCGAGGAGAAGTTCCTGATGACCTGGGCCGCGCAGCACAAACACCAGGTCGAGTACGACGACCCGACGGGCTGGAACGCGGCGGCGATGATCGTCCACGCGATCCAGGCCGGCGGCACCGACGACACCAAGAAGATGGCCGCGTCCCTGGACGACTACACGTGGACGAGCCCGCAGGGTGAGGTCACCATGCGCGCCGCGGACCACGCCGAGCTGACCCCGCAGTTCGCCGTGAAGCTCGCCAAGGGCGCGGGCGACACATGGACTCCGCAGCTCGTGAAGGCGTACACGTCCAAGGAGATGGCGACCGCCGTGACCGACCCCATCAAGAGGTAGGCGTGCTTCGTACGGAGTCGGCGGCCCTCGGGGTCGAGGAGCTGAGCCTCGTCATCGACGGGGCCCAGATCCTGCGCGACGTCACGCTCGGCGTCGCCACCGGCGAGCTCGTCGCGGTGATCGGGCCCAACGGGGCCGGCAAGACGAGCCTGCTGAACGTCGTCAGCGGGACCCTGCGCGCCACGAGCGGCCGGGTCATGCTGCACGAGCAGGACGTCACCTCGGCCGGTCCCGCGCGCCGGGCCCGGCTGGGGCTGGGCCGCACGTTCCAGACCTCGTACCTCTTCCTGGGCCTCACCGTCCTGGAGAACGTGCGGCTGGCCCGGCAGGCGAAGGAGCAGCGGTTCCGCGGGCTCTGGCGTGCGCCGGGCTCGTCCGCCGCCGCGCTCGGCCCGATCCGCGAGCACCTGGCGCGGGTCGGGCTCGACGGCGTACGGCACGACCTGGCCGGATCGCTCTCGCACGGCGACCGGCGGAAGCTGGAGCTGGCGCTCATGCTGGCGAGCGAGTCGACGATCGTGCTGCTCGACGAGCCGATGGCCGGGGTGAACAGCGAGGACCTGCCCTCGCTGATGGAGCTGATCCGGGACGTGCAGCGTGACACCGACGCCACGATCGTGATGGTCGAACACCACATCGACGTCGTCATGGAGCTCGCGCACCGTGTCGCCGTGATGCACCACGGTTCCCTGCTCGCCTTCGACACACCGGCGAACGTCGTCACGAACGCCACCGTCCGCGACGCCTACCTGGGGGAGCCGCTGTGAGCCCACCGGACACGAGCCTGTCTAGGGAGGAGCCGGACCTGGCCCTGGAGCTGGCCGGCGTCCACGCCTACCTCGGGGAGTCCCACATTCTGCAGGGCGTCTCCCTGCGGGTGCCGCGGCACCGGGTGACGGTGCTGCTCGGCCGCAACGGCGTCGGCAAGACCACCACGATGCGAGCGATCCTCGGGCTCGTCCGCCGTACGGGCCGCATCACGTTCGCCGGGGCCGACATCGCGGGGGAGGAGACGCACGACATCGTGGCCCGCGGGATCGGCTACGTCCCCGAGGACCGCGACGTGTTCCACGGCCTCACGGTCGGGGAGAACCTCCGGCTGGCCGTACGGCGCGGCGGGCAGCCCCGCCACGACCTGGTGTTCGAGCTCTTTCCCGAGCTGAAGAAACGCACGAAGCACCTGGCGGGGACGCTGTCGGGCGGCCAGCAGCAGATGCTGTCGCTGGCCCGCGGCCTGCTGAACGACAACGAGCTGCTGCTGGTCGACGAGCCGACCAAGGGGCTCGCACCGGTGGTGGTGCGCGAGGTCGTCGAGGTCCTCGAACGCGCCGCCGGGCAGACCACCGTGCTCATGGTCGAGCAGAACCTCGCCGTCGCGCGCCGCCTGGCCGACCACATCGCCGTGATGGTCGACGGCGCGGTGGTGCTGCGCGAACCCGCCGGCCGGCTGGCCGAGGACGACGGGGCCGTACGCGCCTATCTCAGCGTCGGATCGGCCGTATCGGGGGCGAGCTCGTGAGCGACGTGATCCTGCTGATCTTCACCGGCCTGTCCGTCGGCGCGGTGTACTTCCTGCTCGGGTCCGGCCTGGCACTGATCTTCGGCCTGATGCGGGTGCTGACCTTCGCGCACGGCGCGTACCTGACCGCGTGCGCGTACGCGGGTTGGCTGGTGCTGCGGCGTTCGAGCCTGGCCAGCCCGCCGTCCGTCGCGAGCCTGCTGCTCGCGCTGCTGGTGGGGATCGCGGTCGGCGGTACGCTCGCCTTTCTCACCGAGCGGATCCTGCTGCGCGCGCTCTACAAGCGGGACCACCTCGACCAGCTGCTCATCACCGCGGGCCTGGGCTTCTCGCTCGTCGCGCTGCTGAACGGGGTGTGGGGTCCGGACAACCGGGCGGTCCCGACCCCGGCGTGGTTCACCCGGACGACCACCGACATCCTCGGCGCCCACATCGCGCGCGGCGACTTCGTGCTCGTCGGCGCCGCGATCCTGCTGCTTGTCGCGCTCGAGGTGTTCCTGAAGTACACCCGGCACGGGCTGGTGGTGCGCGCGGGCGTCGAGAACCGCGAGATGGTGCGCGCGCTCGGTATCGACGTACGGCGGTCGTTCACGCTGGTCTTCACCATCGGCGGGGCGGTGGCCGGGCTGGGCGGTGTGCTCGCCGCCCTGTACGCGAACGCCGTCAACACCTCGATCGGCGACTCGTACCTGCTGTACGCGTTCATCGTGCTCGTGGTCGGAGGCCTCGGCTCCCTGCGCGGGGCCGCGATCGCGGCGGTCGCCGTCGGGCTGCTCCAGCAGTTCGCGAACTTCTACGTCAATCCGGGGCTCGGCGAGATCCTCTCCTTCGTCCTCATGGGCGGCATGCTGCTCCTGCGGCCCGAGGGCGTCGGCGGGAAGAAGGGCCGGCTGATTTGAACACGCTGAGAAGGTTCTGGACCCCGCTCGTGCTGGTGGCCGTGGTGGTGCTGATGGCCTGCATGCCCTACCTCGCCGTGCCGGGCCTGGGCATCCTGCCGGACACGGTCGGGAGCATCGCCAGTATGCAGATCCTCGGCACCGCGTGCGTCATCGCCGTGCTGGCGATCTCCTATGACCTGCTGATGGGATACACCGGCCTGGTCTCCTTCGGTCACGGCATGTTCTTCGCCCTGGGCTCGTACACCTTCGTGATGCTGCTGGCCTTCACCTCGGCGGGTTTCGGCGTCGCGGCGTTGTCGGCCGCCGGGATCACGATCGTGGTGGCCGCGGTCGTGAACGCCGTCGCGCTGCGCGCCAGCCTCATCGCGTTCTCGATGGTGACGCTCGCGGCCGCGCAGCTGATGGCCATCGCGATCGGCCAGAACTACCTCAGGAGCGGAGGCGCGGACGGGGTGACGATCCCGTACGAGAAGCTCCCTCACGGCCTGGTCGGGATCGTCAACACCAAGCACGTCTACTGGCTCGCGCTCGGGCTGCTCGTCCTGGTGTACACGTTCGCGCGATGGCTGACCCGGACCAGGATCGGGCACGTGTGGCGTGCCATCAGGGAGAACGAGCTGCGCGCCGGGGTGATGGGGTACACGACCTACAAGTACAAGCTGGCCGTGACCCTCATCGCGTCGACGATCGCCGGTGTGGCCGGGATCGTGTACGCCATACTGCTGGGCGCGGCGGACCCCGGCGAGACGTCGCTGAGCTTCTCGATCGGACTGGTGATCATGCTGATTCTGGGTGGCCGAGGCCGCGTGTGGGGCGCGCTGCTCGGGGCGGTCGTGTACACCCTGCTGCAGCAGCGGCTGCCGGCGGTCTCGTCCTCTTCCGGAGTCGCCGCGCTGCCCAAGGCCCTGCGGATCCCGCTCGCCCAGCCTCAGCTCCTGCTCGGCGTCGTCTTCATCTTGTTCGTCCTGTTCCTGCCCGGCGGGCTCGCGGGCGTGATCGAGAAGGGGACCCACGCCGTGCGCCGTCGCGGGGGCGGCGCACCGGGAGGCGGCGAGCCCGAGCCCGCCGTCGCCGGGACGCCCGCGCCGGCGGAGTCGCGTTGACGACGGCACGACGGACGCCGCGAGGCCGGCGCACCCGCGACGCCCTGGTCGAGGCCGGACGCCGGGTGTTCGAACGCGACGGGTTCCTGCACGCGCGGATCACCGACATCGCGAGTGAGGCGGGCGTGGCGCACGGCACCTTCTACACGTACTTCGCGACGAAGGAGGAGCTCTTCCGCGTCGTCGCCTCCAGCGTCCTGTCCACGACGGCGCCCACGACGCGCGCGATCGAGTACACGAGCACCGAGCAGGCGGCACGCGGGATCGCGCGCGCCACGCGGCGATACCTCGTCAGGTATCGCGAGAACGCGGCGCTGATGGGCGTGATCGAGCAGGTGGCGACGTTCGACCCCGGTGTGCAGGAGATGCTCACCGAGCGCTCGGAGGCCTACCTCGCCCGTACCGAGGCGCACATCCTCGCCGTCGGCCGCCTCGGCGTGCTGCCCGAGGGCCTCGACCCCTACTCGACGGCGATCGCGCTCACCTCGATGGTGAGCCGGACGGCGTACTCGCTGCTCGTCGGGAACCCGGCCGTGAAGAAACCGGTCGACTTCGACCAATCGGCACGCACGCTGTCCATGCTGTGGGGCGCCGCTCTCGGGCTGACCGTTCCCCCCGACGCTTCGAAGGAGTGAACGTGACACATCGTGTCCTCGAAACGGGCACCGACGACCTGCTCGCCGAGATCGACCGGGGCGTCGCGGTCCTGACCATGAACCGGCCGGAACGCCGCAACGCGCTGAGCGACGCCATGCTGGAGGGGATGGCCGCCGCGCTGGCGGTCTGCGAGGCCGACCGTGAGGTCGGTTGCGTCGTCCTGACCGGCGCCGGTGGCGCGTTCTGCGCGGGCGGTGACGTGAAGGGGTTCGCCGAGAGGGTCGCGCGTGGCCCTTCCCAGACGCCCGTGCACGAGCGGATCGAGCGTCAGCGGCGGCTGCAGCGTGCGACCGCCGGGCGGTTGCACGCCATGGCCAAACCGACGATCGCGTGTGTCGAGGGCGCGGCCGCGGGAGCCGGCCTCGGGCTCGCGCTGGCGTGCGATCTGCGTGTCGCCTCCGACGCCGGTGTGTTCGTGACGTCGTTCGCACGCGTCGGGCTGAGCGGCGACTACGGCGCGACGTGGTTCCTGACCCGGATGCTCGGCAAGGCGAAGGCCATGGAGCTCCTGCTGTTCTCGCCCCGGATGACGGCGGCGCAGGCGTCGGAGGCCGGCCTGGTCAACCGCGTCGTGCCGGCCGGTGAGGCCCTGGAGGCGGCGCTCGACTGGGGCCGTACGCTCGCGGCCGGGCCGTCGATCGCGATGGGGGCCATCAAGGGCAATGTCCTGCGCGCGGTCGACGGTGACCTGCTGACCTGCATGGACCTCGAGGTGAACGAGATGATGCGGTGCGGGGAGACGGCCGACCACGCCGCCGCCGTCGCGGCCTTCGCCGCCAAGGAGACGCCGGTCTTCGAAGGCCGCTGAGGCACGGCCACTGCCGGGTGGTCGCGAGTGTCGGACCCGTCGTGAAGGATGGGCGGGTTGACGACGGAGGGGAGAGCAGATGATCGCCGAGCTGAAGACGGTGGTGTTCGACGCACCGGACATCGCCGCGGAGGCCGACTTCTACGCCGCCCTGGCGGGCTGGACGCGGAGCCACGCCGACGACGAGTGGATCACGATGAGGACGCCGGACGGGTGGCGCATGGCGTTCCAGTACGCGCCGGATCACGTGGCGCCCCGGTGGCCCGACCCGGCGGCGCCGCAGCAGGCCCACCTCGATCTGCGCGTACCCGACATCGACGCCGGTGCGGACAAGGCGGTCGCGCTCGGCGCGACGTTGCTGCGGCGCAACGAGCGCTGGCACACGCTCGCCGACCCGGCCGGGCACCCGTTCGACCTGTGCGTCAAGGAGGACGACCCGAACACGACGGTGATGGGTGTGATGCTCGACTGCCCGGACGCGAAGGCGCTGAGCACGTTCTACTCCGAGTTGCTGGGCAAGGCGGTCACGTACGAGGCTCCGGGTGTCGCGATGATCGGCGAGGACGGCAGGATGCCCGTGCTGTTCCAGCAGGTCGAGGACTACCGGGCGCCGCGCTGGCCCGATCCGGCCGCGCCGCAGCAGGTCCACCTCGACCTGCTCGTCGAGCGCGCCGGCCTGGAGCGGGCGGAGCGGGCCGTGCTCGCGATCGGCGCGACGAGGCTGCCCGGCGAGGGCGACAACTGGCGTGTGTACGCCGACCCCGCCGGAAAGCCGTTCTGCTTCACCTGGAACGAGGCGCCGGAGTGAGCGTCTGATCTTCAGGCGCACGGGCCCGTACCGGTCACCCGGCGCCACTGAGGGCCGGTCACCCGTCGTGCCACGGATGACCGGCCCTCGACGTCATTCGCGTGGCAGGCCGACCAGGGTGGCCAGTGCGCCGCGCACCTCGTGCGGTGTGCCGAGCGTGAGTGAGTCGGCCTTGGCGCGCTTGAGGTACAGGTGTGCCGGGTGCTCCCACGTCATCCCGATGCCACCGTGCAGCTGGACGCACTCCTCGGCGGTGTGCACGGCCACGGTGGCGCAGTAGGACTGCGCGACGGCGGCGGCGACGGCGCGGTCCTCGTCCCGGCGGGCGTGGGTGTCGGCGGCGTAGCGCGCCGCGGCGCCGGCCTGGCCCACCTCCACCCACAGGTCGGCGAGCCGGTGCTTGATCGCCTGGAACGAGCCGATGGCGCGGCCGAACTGGTAGCGCTGCTTGACGTACTCCAGCGTGGTCTCGAAGCACTGGCTCGCGACACCGAACTCCTCGGACGCCAGGACCACGGCTCCCGCGAGGAGCGCCTCATCGACCGCGCGGCGGGCGTCGCCCTGGTCGATCCGGCGCGACGGAGCCCCGTCGAACGTGACGTCGGCCAGGGGCCTGGTCATGTCGAGCGAGGGGACCGGTGTCACGGTCGTGCCCGGCCCGGGCACCGCGACCGTGTGCAGCTCGATCCCGCCGGTGCCCTGCACGGGGACGACCAGGACACTCGCGGTCGCCGCGTCGGCGACGGTCGCGACCTGGCCGGACAGCCCGTCCGGGGTGGCGCGCACCGCCGGCACCCCGGGCGGGGCCGCGGCGTCCAGGCCCAGCGCGAGCGCGGCGGTCGCCTCGCCTGCGGCGAGCGCCGTGAGCGTCTCCCGGTCTCCGGCCTGGAGCAGTGCGACGGTCGCGATCACGGAGCTGGTGAGGAAGGGGACGGGTGCCACCGCACGCCCGATCTCCTCGGCCACGACGGCGGCCTCGCGGGTGGTGGCCCCCGCGCCTCCGTACTCCTCGGGGATCAGCAGTCCGGCGACACCCAGGTCGCGGGCGAGCCCGCGCCACAGGGCGGAGAAGTCGCCGTGCCCGTCGTAGGCCGCGGCCACCACGGGCACGGCGGCCCGCTCGGCGAACAGGCGGCGTACGCTCGCGCGAAGCTCCTCTTCGACGTCCCCGTACAGCAGGTCGGCTTCGGTCATCGGGGGACGTCCTTCCACGGGAGGGTCTTGTCGGTCCGGTGCTCCGGCGGCAGGCCCAGGACCCGTTCGGCGATGATGTTGCGGAGGATCTCCGAGGTCCCGCCCTCGATGGAGTTGCCCTTCGCCCGCAGGTAGCGGTAGCCGGCGCCGCGCCCGGTGAAGTCGACGCTCTCCGGCCGGCGCAGCGTCCAGTCGTCGTAGCGCAGGCCCTCACCGCCGAGGAGCTCCAGCTCGAAACCGGAGATCGCCTGCGCGAGGCGGGCGAAGGTGAGCTTCATCGCCGAGCCCTCGGGACCGGGCTGGCCGGCGGCGCGGCGCTGCCGCATGCGGACCGCCGACAGCCGCGCGACCTCGGCCTCGACCCAGAGGCGCATCAGCTCGTCGTGCGTCGCGGGGTCGCGCAGCTCCGGCCGCTCGCGCCAGGCCTGGGCGGTCTTGCCGATCATGCCCCCCTCGCGGGGGACCCCGCCCGAGCCGATGGCGACGCGCTCGTTGTTCAGGGTGGTCGTCGCGACCCGCCAGCCCTCGCCGACCGCGCCGAGGCGGTCGGCGTCGGGGATGCGGACGTCGGTCAGGAAGACCTCGTTGAACTCCGCCTCACCCGTGATCTGGCGCAGCGGGCGTACCTCGACGCCGGGACCGGTCATGTCCATGACGAAGTACGTCAGGCCGCGGTGCTTCGGGACGTCGATGTCGGTACGGGCCACGAGGATCGCGCGCTGGGCGGTGTGCGCGCTCGACGTCCAGACCTTCTGGCCGTTCACGACCCAGTCGTCACCGTCGCGGACCGCGCGGGTGGCCACGGCGGCCAGGTCCGAACCCGCGCCGGGCTCGCTGAACAGCTGGCAGTACTCGTGCTCGCCGGTCCACAGCGGGCGCAGCATCCGTGTCTTCTGCTCGCCGGTGCCGTAGGCCGCGATGGTGGGGGCGGCCATCCCGCGTCCGATGCCGTTGCGGCCGGGCAGCTGCTGCGGGGCGCCCGCCTCACGCAGGCGCGTCTCCACGTGCTCCTGGAACCCGGCCGGCAGGCCCAGGCCGCCGGCGCCGGGCGGGAAGTGCACCCAGGCCAGGCCCGCGTCCCACCGGGCGCCGAGGAAGTCCTCGCGGCCGGCGGTGTCCACGTCGACGCCGTCGAGCAGGCGGTCGACGCGGGAGTCCAGGTCCGCCGTGGTCGTCTCGTCGTCAGTCATCCGTTCCTCGCTGTCGCGTTCGCGCTCGCCTCGAAGACCCGGGCGAGACCTTCGGCGACGAGTACGGGTTTGTCCGCCGCGTCGCACTCCACAGTCTGGCTCGTACGGAGCTGGATTCCGCCACCGGCCACCGGTTCGGCGGCGGCGACCGTGAGGTGCATCCGCAGCCGGGAGCCGACCGGCACCGCGGCGGGGAAGCGGATCCGGTCGTAGCCGTAGTTGAGGCTGTGGGCGAACCCGTCGAAGCGCATGAGCAGCGTCGAGAACATCGGGACGAGCGACAGGCTGTACAGGCCGTGGGCGACGGTCCCGCCGAACGGCCCGGACGCGGCGCGCACCGGGTCGACGTGGATCCACTGGGAGTCGCCGGTGACCTCGGCGAACCGGTCGATCGCCTCCTGTGTGACCTCGTGCCACGCGGTCGGCCCGAGCGGAGCCCCCGTCAGGTCCCGCAGGTCGGCGAGTGTGCGCGGTCGCACGGGAGCACTCATGACACTCCTTCGATCAGAACTTGAGTTCATGTTCATATATAGCCTACTGTCTGCGGCACAGCCCGACGTCGTGGGGAGCCCACCATGCGAGAAGCCGTCATCGTCTCGACCGCGCGTACGCCGATCGGGCGGGCGCGCCGGGGCGCGTTCAACGACACCCAGGCACAGGAGCTCGCCGGGCACGCCATCGCCTCGGCCGTACGGCGGGCCGGCGTCGACGGCGCCGAGGTCGACGACGTGGTCCTCGGCTGCGCGGTCCAGCAGGGATCCTCCGGCGCGAACGTGGCACGTCAGGGCCTGCTGCGCGCCGGGCTGCCCGACTCGGTCGCCGGGATGACGATCGACCGGCAGTGCTCGTCCGGCCTGATGGCCATCGCCGTCGCCGCCAAGCAGATCCTGGCCGACGACATGCGGATCACGGTCGGCGGCGGCGTCGAGTCGATCTCGGTCGTGGAGAACGAGCACCTCAACACGTACCGCGCGACCGACCCGTGGCTGGTCGAGCACGTGCCGGACCTCTACCTGCCGATGCTGCGGACGGCGGAGGTCGTCGCCGAACGCTACGGCGTGAGCCGTGAGCGGCAGGACGAGTTCGCCCTCGGCTCCCAGCGGCGTACGGCGGCGGCCCAGGAGGCGGGCCGGTTCGACGCCGAGATCGTCCCGCTGCCGAGCCGTAAGAAGGTCGTCTCGGCGGGTGAGACCCACTACGAGGACGTCACGCTGACCCGCGACGAGGGAAACCGTCCGGCGACGACGCTGGAGGCGCTCGCCGGGCTGCGGCCCGTACTTCCCGGCGGGCGGGCGAGTGTCACCGCGGGCAACTCCTCACAGCTGTCGGACGGCGCCTCCGCGTCCGTCCTCATGGAACGCCGGGAGGCCGAACGCCGCGGGCTGGAGCCGCTGGGCGTCTACCGCGGGATCGCGGTGGCCGGATGCGCCCCCGACGAGATGGGCATCGGGCCCGTCCTCGCCGTCCCGAAGCTGCTGAAGGCCCACGGGCTGACGATCGACGACATCGATCTGTGGGAGCTCAACGAGGCGTTCGCCTCGCAGGCGGTGTACTGCCGCGACGAGCTCGGCATCGACCCGGACCGGTTCAACGTGGACGGCGGCGGCATCTCGGTCGGGCACCCGTACGGCATGACGGGCGCACGCCTCGTCGGCCACGCGCTGCTGGAAGGCCGGCGCCGCGGCGCGCGGCACGTGGTGATCACGATGTGCATCGGCGGCGGGATGGGTGCCGCCGGGCTGTTCGACGTCGCATAGTTCCGGAGGAGTCACCCGATGTACCCAGGCCACCACGCCGTCGCTCACCCGGACCGGCCCGCGCTCGTCATGGCGGACTCGGGCGACTCGCTGACGTTCGCGGAGTTCGAGCACGCCGCCAACCAGGTGAGCCACCTGCTGCGCTCACAGGGCCTGCGGCGCGGCGACCACGTCGCGGTCATGGCGGAGAACCGGCTGGAGCTGCTCGTGGTCGAGTCGGCGGCCGAGCGGACCGGGCTGTACTACACGCTGGTCAACACCTACCTGTCCGCCGACGAGGCCGCCTACATCGTCGGCGACTGCCGGGCGCGGGTGTTCGTCAGCACGGTGGCGCTGCGCGACGTCGCGACCGAGGCCGCCTCGATCTGCCCGGCGGTGGAGCGGTTCCTCATGGTCGGGCTCTCCGAACCGGATCCACTCTGGGAGCCGTTCGCGGCCACCGCCGGCCGTTATCCGGGCACGCCGGTCGCCGACGAGCAGCGCGGCAACGTCATGCTCTACTCCTCGGGCACCACCGGGCGGCCGAAGGGGATCTGCAGGCCGCTCCAGGACCTGGGGCCCGGGGACGCGGACGAGGTCCTCGACTGGGTCCGTGACCTGCTGGGCTTCCGCGAGGGCATGACGTACCTCAACCCCGCGCCGCTGTACCACTCGGCGCCACAGGGGAGCGTCGCGGGCGCGCTGCGGCTCGGCGGCACGGTCGTCGTCATGGAACGCTTCGACGCGGAGCGGTGGTGCGCGCTGGTCGAGGAGTACCGGGTCACGCACTGCCAGATGGTGCCGACGATGTTCATCCGGCTGCTGCGGCTGCCCCAGGAGGTACGCGACCGGTACGACCTGTCGTCGCTGGAGCACATCGTGCACGGCGCCGCTCCGTGCCCGGTGCCGGTCAAGCGGGCGATGATCGAGTGGCTCGGCCCGATCGTGCTCGAGTACTACGGCGCCACCGAGGGAAACGGCTTCACCTGGTGCGACTCGGAGCAGTGGCTCGCCCGCCCCGGGACGGTCGGCAGGTCGATTATCGGCGAGGTCGAGATCCTGGACGACGCGCGGCGGCCGGTCGCGCACGGGACCGACGGCACCGTCTGGTTCCGCGGCGCGACCGGCTTCGTCTACTTCGGTGACCCGGCCAAGACCGCCGAGAGCCGGATCGAGGACGAGCGTGGCGTCGCCTCGACCGTCGGAGACGTCGGGCACCTCGACGCCGACGGCTACCTGTACCTGACCGACCGCAAGAGCCACATGATCATCTCCGGCGGGGTCAACATCTATCCCCAGGAGACCGAGAGCCTCCTCGCGACCCACCCGGCCGTCGCGGACGTCGCCGTGATCGGCGTGCCGAACGCCGACCTGGGCGAGGAGGTCAAGGCCGTGGTCCAGCTCGTCGACTCCCGCCTTGCCGGGCCGGACCTCGCGGCCTCGCTCATCGCGTACTGCCGGGACCGGCTGGCGCACTACAAGTGCCCGCGATCGGTGGACTTCGTGGACAGCCTGCCCCGGCTGCCCACCGGCAAGCTCTACAAGCGCCTGCTCCGCGACCGCTACGCCGTCGCGGGCCCATGAGGAAGGAAGCTCCATGCCCGACTTCACCAACAGGGTCGCCGTCGTGACCGGCGGCGGCCAGGGGATCGGCGCCGAGGTGTCACGCCACCTCGCCGCCCACGGCGCGAACGTCGCCGTGATCGACCTCGCCGGCGACAACGCCAAGGCCGTCGCGGCCGAGATCACCGCCGCGGGTGGCACGGCCGCCGCCTTCGCCGCGGACGTCACCAGCCGTGCCGACCTGTCGGCCGCCATCGACGGAACGGTGGACCTGTACGGCGGCCTGCACATCCTGGTCAACAACGCCGGCGTCATCCGCGACAACCTGCTGTTCAGGATGACCGACGAGGACTGGTCGACCGTCATGGACGTGCACCTGCGCGGCGCCTTCCTGGCGAGCCAGCTCGCGCAGCGGCACATGGTGGAGGCGGGGTACGGCCGGATCGTGTCGATGTCCTCGACGTCCGCGCTGGGCAACCGCGGCCAGGCCAACTACTCGACCGCGAAGGCGGGACTGCAGGGCTTCACCAAGACCCTGGCGGTGGAGCTGGGCCCCTTCGGCATCACGGCCAACGCCATCGCGCCGGGCTTCGTCGAGACCGCGATGACGGCCGCGACGGCCGCCCGAGTCGGTACGACGATCGAGGAGATGCGCGAGGGCGTGGCGGCGACCGTCCCCGTACGCCGGGGCGGCCTGCCCGCCGACATCGCGAACGCGGTGGCGTTCTTCGCCGCCGAGGAGTCCGGCTACGTCACCGGCCAGGTCCTCTACGTCGACGGCGGCCACGGCCTGATCTGACCGCGGATGCCTGCTGCGGGCCTGGGGAAGGCGGGCCACCGCGCGGTACGGGCGGCAAGGACACCAACCGGCCCATGGCCGGCCTGGCCGTTTCGGTATCTTCCGGCGCGACCGTTCATCGGCTGAGTCGGCGGCCTCGTCGCGCGCTCGGAGGAGTCGCCGAACGTTCTGACGCACGTCATCGACGAGGTCGTGCGACGACGCGGTGAGGTACGGGTGGTCGCGGCCGGATATCGCCTGCGAGTCCCCGAGCCATCTCTGTCGGCCGAACTGGGCTTGTGCCTCCTTGCATGGCGGAGGTGCAGCCGCGCGAGATCGCACCGGATGTGCTGGTCAGCGCGCTCGACCCCACGGGCAGCCAGGTGAGGCGCTCTCACTTCACCATTGCCGGTGGGATCGGGTGATCGGCAACGTAAGGCAGATATAACCGGCTTTGAGCTTTGAGCGGCCAGTAATGCCATCGAGTGTATTAATTCGCCCCATGGTTGGACATTGGTCTCTTTCGGGTCGGGTGATTTTCCTTTGTGATCCTTTTTGTATTGTCTGGAATGTCGCTGTGGCGTGGATGGAATAGTCGCTATCATGTTCGAGTCCGGGGGTTGAATTCGTCGGGGGGTGTGCAACGGGTGGATGCTTTGATGCGGATACCGGGGACACCGCTTGGCGGCTCACTTGGGGTGGATGCGGCTGATCTGCTCGGTCGTGACCGGTTCGATCCGGAGTTGCTCGACCATGAGTTGCTCGATCGTGAGTTGCTCGATCGTGAGTTGCCTGATCGTGAGTTGGTCGAGGTGATGATCGCGGCGCGGCGGCTCGCGTCGCGGGTGCAAGCGGTCGAGCTGGCGGCGGTGGCGGAGTTGGCTCGCCGGCGGCGGGCTGAGGATGATGCTTCGGGTGTTGAGGTGATCTCGCCGCGTGAGTATCTCAATGATGAGGTCGCGGCGGCGTTGACGCTCACGCCGACCTCGGCTGATGGGCTGATCCGGTTCGCTACGGAGTTGGTAGGGCGGTTGCCCGCTACGTTCGCTGCGCTGGCCGCCGGAGATGTCGACCATCTCAAGGCCCGCACGCTGTGGCAGGGCACCGGCCAGGTCAGTGATGAGGTCGCGGCGGCCATCGAGGCGAAGGTGCTGCCCCGGGCGCCGGGGCAGACGACGGGTGAGATCCGGGCGAAGGTCCGGCGGTTGGTCAAGCGGTTGGATCCGCAGGCGTTGGCCCGGCGGCGTGAGGAGGCGGAGCGGGGGCGTGATGTCACGCTGATGGAGACCGATGACGGTACCGCCCATCTGTCCGGCGTTGACCTTCCCGCGGATGCGGCCGGGGCCGCCTATGGTCGGGTCGCCGCGATCGCGGCCGGCCTCAAGCGTGATGGTGATGGCCGGCGGATCGATCAGTTGCGGGCCGATGTGTTCCTCGCATTGCTGCGTGGCACGTTGAGGACCACCGAGCCGCCCGCCGACACGAGCGATCGCCTGGTCGCCGGACCGGATATTCCGCCCGATCTGGGCTGGTCCGGGACCGATGACGCCATCGCTGATGCCATTGCCGGGGCCGCACGCACCGAACTGTCCGCGCTCGCCTCGGACCTACCGACCCGGCACCGCCACGTCGGCGCGCTCATCGCACAGGCCGGCACGCGTATCACCGAGTCGTTGGCCGCTCTACGGGTCCGCTGGTGCTGGTCCGACCACGACAGCCCGCATCGCGATGGCGCGCATCGCGATGGCCCGCATCGCGACAGCCCGCATCGCGATGGCGCGCACCGCGATGGCGCGCACCGCGATGGCCCGCACCACGACAGCCCGCATCGCGATGGCCCGCATCGCGACAGCCCGCATCGCGATGGCGCGCACCGCGATGGCGCGCACCGCGATGGCCCGCACCACGACAGCCCGCATCGCGATGGCCCGCACCACGACAGCCCGCATCGCGATGGCGCGCACCGCGATGGCGCGCACCGCGACAGTCCACACCGCGACAGTCCACACCGCGATGGCCCGCATCGCCACGGCCCGCACCACGGTGCGCTCGGGTCCGGGGATCTCGGGCCCGGTGTTCCCGCGTACACCGATCTCGAGTATGGGGACCCCTGGCATGGGGATCGTGTGCTCAGGGATCTCAGGGCCAGTGCTCTCGAGCCCAGGGATCTCGGGCATGCTGTGCCTGGTTATCGTCTACCGGCCGCGATGCGGCGTCTGATCGAGCACCGCGATCGCCGATGCTGCTTCCCGGGCTGCCGCCGCCCGGTACGCCGCTGCGACGCCGATCACTCCATCCCGTTCCATCGGGGCGGAGCGACCTGCCCCTGCAACATCGCGATGCTCTGCCGCCGCCACCACCGACTCAAAGTGACGTCAGGATGGCACCTGGAACACCTGTGGCCAGGCGTCATCTTGTGGATCGGACCAACCGGCCACTGGAAGATCACCGCCCCAGCCGACCGCGAATGAACGGTGGGACATCGCACGGAGACAATGAACCGAGTGCGATGACGTGTGCTCTCGGCTAATCCGCGGGCAATTCTATTGAGGAGGCTGCATCAAGCTGTACTGATTTCGCGTGCAATCCTGGAATTCGACGAAGAAACAAACGCGTAGGTCTGCGTTGGGGCTGCCCTCGCGACCGGGCTGGCTTCCAGGATAGTCGGATAGCGCGGCAGTCGGGTTGCCGAATAACGCTGTCCGCGCCATTCGACGTGGTCGCCGATGACGAAGAGCGGCGCTCTGCGCGGCTCAGCGAAAGGTCCACCGGGTTCGATGTCTCCGTCGCTCATTCCCGCGTCCTCTGGTCGCGTTCGGCCGGCGGCCACTCTCGCTCCGCGCCGGCGCTCACCACGTCGACCGATTACTCCAGGAGCGCGGCCGCGCCATCGCCACGCCGAGGGCCGGCATGGTCGCGCCGATGTCGGTAGAGAGGGACGGGTCACGGTGACTGACTGGACGAGGCTCACTTATGTGGCCGTGGACGTAGAAGGTAACGGTCATCAGCCGCCTGACCTGGTGGAGCTGGCCGCCGTGCCGATCGTCGGCGGGATCATCGGAGAGTCGGCCACCTGGCTGGTTCAGCCGGATCAGCCGATCAAGCACCTCGCCACCCGCATCCACGGCATGACCGACCGGTACGTCGCGGACGCGCCGCCGTTCGCGGCAGTCGAAGACGAGGTGCTGGTCGCTCTGGAGGCCGACGCGTTAGTCGCCCACAACGCGCACGTTGACGTGAGTGTTCTGGAACGCAAGCTCGGCGCCTGGAAGACGCCCGAGGTGTTCGACACCCTCAAGCTCGCCCGGCGGCTGCTGCCTCACGGGGGCAGCTTCAGGCTCGGCACGCTGGTCGAAAAATTCAAGCTGGCCGAGGGATTGCCCGATGGCCTGACGCCACACCGCGCCGGCTACGACGCGTTGGTCGCGGCCCGCCTGTTCGTCCGTCTCGCCTCCGACGCCACGACGCTCGAAACGCTACGCGGCGATCCACCCGGAGGGAGCAATGGCGAGGCTTCCACCCTTTTCTAGCCACATGGTCCCCGGCCGACTCCCGGTCAGCGGGACGCCCGAGCCGTACGAGCGTCCCGCTGACTAACGTCGGCGCTGCCATGACGCATGACACCATCGCGGACCTGCTGCTCGACCGGCTCGGTGACGACCGTACGGGGCTGCGTACCCGGGAGCGGGACTGGACCTGGGACGAGGTCGTACGGGAGAGTGCCGCGCGCGCCTCGCTGGCAGGAACACTGCGGCGCGACGGCCCGTTCCACATCGGCGTCCTGCTCGACAACCTGCCGGAGTACGTCTTCTGGCTGGGTGCCGCGGCGCTCGCCGGCGCCACCATCGTGGGCGTCAACTCCACCCGGCGCGGTGCCGGGCTGGCGCGGGAGGTGCGGCACACCGACCTCCAGCTGATGGTCACCGACGCGGCCGGACGCGGGCTGCTGGACGGGCTGGACATCGGCGTCCCGGACGACCGGTTCCTGCTCGTCGACGACGCCGGGTACGCCGCGAGGGTGGCCACGCATCAGGGCGGTCCCGTACGGGATCCGTCGGTCACCGCGGCCACGCAGATGCTGCTGCTCTTCACCTCCGGGACGACCGGTGCCTCCAAGGCGGCCCGCTGCTCGCAGGGCCGGCTCGCCGACCGTGCGCACGTCATGAGCGCCAAGTACGGGGTGACGCGCGACGACGTCACCTACTGCCCGATGCCGCTGTTCCACGGCAACGCGCTGATGGCGCTCTGGGCGCCCGCGCTGGTCGCCGGGGCCACGATCGCGCTGACGCCGAGGTTCTCCGCCTCCGGGTTCCTGGACGACGTGCGGTACTTCGGCGCGACGTACTTCTCCTACGTGGGCAAGGCCATCGCCTATGTCCTCGCGACGCCCGAGCGGCAGGACGACGCGGACAACCCGCTCACCCACGCGTTCGGGACCGAGGCATCCCCGGAGGACCAGGTCGCGTTCGGGCGCCGCTTCGGCTGCCGGCTCATGGAGGGCTACGGCTCCAGCGAGAGCGCGGGCATGATCACACGGCCGCCGGACGTCCCGCCGGCCGCTCTCGGCCGTCCCGCGCGTGACGGAGTGCGGATCGTGGACCCGCGGACGCGCCAGACCTGCGCGCCCGCGGTGCTGGACGAGTACGGCCGGGTGACCAACGGCGAGGAGGCCGTCGGCGAGCTCGTCGACGTCGACGGCGCGGCGAGGTTCGAGGGCTACTACAAGAACCCGGAGGCCGACGCCGAGCGTGTCCGTCACGGCTGGTACTGGACCGGCGACCTCGGGTACGTCGACGAGGCGGGGTTCGTCTACTTCGCGGGCCGCTCGGGCGACTGGATCCGGGTGGACTCAGAGAACATCTCCGCGCTGCCGACCCAGTCGGCGTTGCGCCGGCACCCGAAGATCATCGATGCCGCGGCGTTCGGCGTGCCCGATCCGTGGTCCGGCGACCAGGTGATGGCGGCGATCGAGGTCGGCGACGGCGTCGGCTTCGAGGACCTGGATCTCGCCGCCTTCCTGGCCCGCCAGGACGACCTCGGGACCAAGGGCGCACCGCGCTACGTACGGGTCTCCCGCGCGCTGCCGACCACCGGCTCGGGCAAGCTCGGCAAGCGGCAACTCCAGCTCGAAGGCTGGCGCACCACGGACCCGGTGTACCGGTGGAGAGGCCGGGACGCGCCCGCGTACGAACTGATGACCGCCGACGACAAGGCGGCGCTGAAGGCGGAGTTCGCCGCGAACGGCCGCCAACGCTTCCTCCCCTGAGAGACGAAAGGCGTCCATGGACCAGCCACAGTGGCGCGGGCGAGATCTCGGCACCCGTACCGTCCGCTACGACGACCGCGACGCGATCCTCTACGCGCTCGCCGTCGGCGCGCCGGCCACCGACCTGGACCTGGTGTTCGAGGAGCGGCTACGGGTGCTGCCCACCTTCGCGCTCACGCGGGCGCAGTGGGCACCGGACGCCCTCGGCGAGGCCGGCGCCTTCGACGTCGCCACCGCCGTCCACGGCTCGCAGCGGCTACGGGTTCACCGCCCGCTGCCGAAAGAGGGCGAGCTGGAGCTGACCGCGCGCGTCGCGGAGGTCTGGGACAAGGGCACCGCCGCGGTCTTCGAGGTCGTCGTCGAGTGCGCGTACTTCGCGGCCACCTGGTCGATCTTCGCCCCCGGCCGCGGCGGCTTCGGCGGTGAGAGGGGACCGTCCGCGCGTGCACGGCCGGACGGGCCGCCCGACCTGGAGTTCACCCTGGACACCGAGCCCGAACAGGCCGCCCTGTACCGGCTGCTCGGCGACCGCCACCACCTGCACATCGACCCGGAGGCCGCCAAAGCCGCCGGGATGCCCCGGCCGATCCTGCACGGCCTGTGCACCCTGGCCGCGATCACGCTGCCGCTGGCACGACGGGCCGGGGCGCATCCGGCCGGCCTGGTCGCGCTGGACGGGCGCTTCGCCGCGCCGGTCTTCCCCGGCGACCGGATCCACGTGTCGGGCTGGAACGACGGGGAGGACCTGCTGTTCGAGGCCGCCGTCGACGGGACGACGGTGATCTCGGGCGGGCGGGCTCAGTTCCGCGTCACGACGTAGCGCGCCGGGACCTCGCCGCCGCCGTGGACGGCCAGGTCCGCGCCGGTCACGTACGACGCCAGGTCGCCGGCCAGAAAGAGGCAGGCGTTGGCCACGTCACGCGGGCCGGCCATCCGCCCCATCGGGACCAGGCCGTCGATGGCCGCGCCGCCGTCCTCGCCGTAGAGGTCCGCCTCGGTACGTACCGGGCCGGCGGTGATGTGGTTGACGCGCACCTGAGGGGACCACTCCAGCGCCAGCGCCCTGGTGAGCGCCAGCAGGCCCGCCTTGGCGGCGGTGTAGGCGGCGGTGCCCGGCTGGGGGTCGGTGCCCGAGACGCTGCCGATGTTGATGATCGATCCACCGTCCGGCTGGGCCCGCATGACCGCGTTGGCGGGCTGCGCGACGTAGAACGGGGCCAGCAGGTTCAGCTGCACGACCCGCTCGACGAAGCGGGGGGAGACCGTCGCCGCGTCGGCGTCCGGCGAGCCCCCGGCGTTGTTGACCAGCACGTCCAGGCGGCCCATGAGCTCCGCCGCCCGCGACACCAGCGCCGCCGCGGCGCCCGCGTCCCGGACGTCGGCGGCCAGGAACCGCGCCGTGCGCCCGTTCGCCTCCGGCGGCGAGCCGGGGTCGTGGCGCCCGCACACCACCACGTCGGCGCCCGCCTCCAGGAAGGACCGCGCGATGACCGCCCCGATGCCCTTCGTCCCGCCGGTGACCAGGACCGCACGGCCGCCGAAGTCCACCACGGTGTTCACAGCGCGTCGACGACCCTGGCACGGTGCGAGGCCGGGGAGCCCCAGGCGGAGTACAGCGCACGTACCTTGCGGATCCACAGCGACGGGTCGTACTCGTCGGTGTAGCCGATGGCGCCGTGCACCTGCAGGGCGACCCTGGCGGCGAGGTACGAGGCGGCCGACGCGGCGGCCTTGGCGGCGGACACGTCACGGGAGAACTCCGGCGTCCGGTATGCCAGCGCCGCGCCGAACAGGAGCGGCCGCGCGTACTCCAGCTCCACGAGGACGTCCGCGAGGTGGTGCTTGACCGCCTGGTACTCCCCGATCGGGTGCCCGAACTGCTGCCTCGTCCTGGCGTACTCCACCGAGACGTCCAGCAGCGCGCGGCCCAGCCCGAGCTGCTGCGCCGCGCAGAGCAGCGCGCCGAGGTCGTACGCCGCCGCCGACGCGGCCGCGGCCCCGGTGACCAGTGGCTCGCCCGGGACGACCGGCAGCAGCCGGCGTGACGGGTCGAGCGAGGCCGTCCCGCCGTGCGCCGTCGCCTCCCGTACGGTCTCGGCGTCGGCGGTCAGCACCAGGTCGGCGACGTCCCCGTCCAGCGCGTACGGGACCGCGGGCGGCAGCGTGAGCGAGACGAGCGCCTCCCCGGCGGCGATCCGGGGGAGCCAGGTGGCGGCGAGAGGATCGTCGCCGAGGCGGCCGAGCAGCTCGGCGGCGGCGAGCGTCTCCACGAAGGGGCCGGGCACCGCGTGCCGGCCGAGCTGCTCGGCCGCGCAGACCAGCTCGACCGGCAGCGGCCCGGCTCCGCCGTGGGCCTCGGGGACGGCCAGGGCGAACACCCCGGCGTCGGCGAGCGCGGACCAGAGGGCACGGCCGGGCTTGGTGTCCCCGGCCGCCCAGGCCCGTACGGCCCGCGCGGTGTCCGCTCCGGTCAGCAGCGCGTGAAGGGTGTCGGTGAACAGTCGCTGCTCGGCGTCCAGGACGAACTTCACCGTGCTCCCCTCGGCAGGCCGAGCAGCCGCTCGGCGATCAGGTTGCGCTGGATCTCGTTGGTGCCCGCGTAGATCGTCCCGGCGAGGGAGAAGACATAGCCCTCCAGCCACGGCGAGGTCAGCTCGCCGTCCGTGCCGAGCAGGTCGAGCGCGGTCTCGTGCAGTGCCACGTCCAGCTCCGACCAGAACACCTTGGTGAGGCTGGCCTCGACGCCGATGTCGTCCTCGCGGGAGATCGTCTCGAAACCCTTGAGCCGGTACGCCTGGCACCGGATCCAGACGTCCGCGAGCCGGTCGCGCAGGGCCGTGTCAGACGGGTCGGCCCGTTCGCGCCATAGCTCGACCAGCCGGTCGACCGACGCCATGAACCGGCCCGGAGGGCGCAGTGTCAGGCCGCGCTCGTTGCCCGCCGTGCTCATCGCGGCCTTCCAGCCCTCACCCGCCACGCCGATGACGTCCTCGTCCGGCACGAACACCTCGTCCAGGAACAGCTCGGCGAACGCGGGCTTGCCGTCGAGCCGCCCGATCGGCCGTACCGTCAGGCCGTCCGCGTCCAGCGGGAACATCACATACGTCAGCCCCCGGTGACGTCCGGCCTCGGGGTGGGAGCGGAACAGCCCGAACGCCCGGTCGGCGAACGGCGCACGCGAGCTCCACGTCTTCTGCCCGCCCAGCAGCCAGCCCCCGCGCGTACGGGTGGCGGTCGAGCGCAGCCCGGCCAGGTCGCTGCCCGCGCCGGGTTCCGACCACGCCTGCGCCCAGATCACCTCGCCGGCCGCGATCGGCGGCAGGATCCGTGCCAGCTGCTCCGGGGTGCCGTGCCGGAACAGGGTGGTGGCCAGCAGGTCGGTGCCGTTCTGGTTGACGCGCCCCGGCGCGCCGGCCGCGTAGTACTCCTCCTCGAAGACCAGCCACTGCAGGAGGGACACGCCGCGGCCGCCGTACTCCCGCGGCCACGAGACCGCCACCATCCGGTCCGCGCCGAGCGTGCGCTCCCACTCCCGGTGCGCCGCGAACCCGTCCGCGGTCTCCAGAGACGGCAGCGGCTCGGCGGGTACGTGCGCCCGCAGCCAGGCCCGCACCTCGGTGCGGAACTCCTCCTCGGCCGGGCCGAAATCCAGGTCCATGAAACCTTCTTTCTAACAACTGTTTGGTAGAGTAACCGACGTGACCGAACATCAGAAGGGGGCCCCGGCGTACGTCCCCGCCCACGGGTTGCTCCGCGACCGGGTCGTGGTGATCACCGCGTCGGCGGGAGCGGGCATCGGCGGGGCCACCGCCCACCGCTGTCTGGAGGAGGGCGCACGCGTCCTCGTCAGCGACACGCACGAGCGGCGCCTCGGCGCGTCCCTCGAGACCCTGGCCGGTGAGTTCGGCGCCGACCGGGTCGCCGCCCAGCCCTGTGACGTCACCTCCGGCGAGCAGGTAAGTGCCCTGTACGCCGCGGCCCTGGAGCGGTTCGGCCGCATCGACGTGGCGGTCAACAACGCGGGCCTGGGCGGCACCGCCGACCTCGTCGACATGACCGACGACCAGTGGGACCGCGTCCTGGACGTCACGCTGGGCGGCACGATGCGCTGTACGCGCGCGGCCCTGCGCGTGCTGCGCGAGCAGGACGGCGGTGGCGTGATCGTCAACAACGCCTCGGTGGTCGGCTGGCGGGCGCAGCGCGGTCAGTCGCACTACGCCGCCGCCAAGGCGGGCGTGATGGCGCTGACCCGGTGCGCCGCGCTGGAGGCGGCCGAGTTCGGAGTACGCGTCAACGCGGTCTCGCCGTCGATGGCGATGCACCCGCACATGGCGAAGGTGACACCTCCCGAGGTGCTGGAGGAGCTCGTCAGCCGCGAGGCGTTCGGCCGGTCCGCCGAGCTGTGGGAGGTGGCCAACGTCATAGTGTTCCTGGCGAGCGGCTACTCCTCGTACCTGACCGGGGAGGTCGTCTCCGTGTCCAGCCAGCACCCTTAGGAGACCCTGCCCGATGAGTCCACGACGCCGCGATGCCGAGGGCACCACCAGCGCACGCGCGGTCCGGCGCGCCGAGCTGCTCGCCGCGGCCGCCGAGGTCTTCGCCGGGCGCGGCTACGCCGCCACCACCGTGCGCGAGGTGGCCGACGCCGCCGGCATCCTCGGCGGCAGCCTCTACTACCACTTCGACTCCAAGGAATCGATGGTGGAGGAGATCCTGTCCACCTTCCTGGACGACATGTGGGCCGGCTTCGACCGCGTCCTGGACGCCGGTCTCGGCGCCCGGCACACGCTGGAGGCGCTGATCGCCGAGTCGTTCCGGTGCATGGACGCGCATCGGCACGCCGTCGTCATCTACCAGAAGGAGTCTCCGTACCTGGTCGCGACCTGGGAGCGCTTCGGCTACCTGGCCGACTCCCGGCAACGCCACGAGGAGATGTGGCTGGCGCTGCTCGAACGCGGCGTGGCCGACGGCGAGTTCCGGTCCGACCTGGACCGGCCGCTGGTCTACCGGTTCATCCGCGACGCCGTGTGGGTCGCCGCGAGCTGGTACCAGCCCGGCGCGCGCATGTCCGCCGAAGAGGTCGCCAAGCAGTACCTCGCCATGGTCCTCGAAGGGATCCAGGCGAGTCCCGAAGACTAGAAGGAGAAAGCGCGATGGCCGAGGCCTACATCGTCGATGCGGTCCGCACCCCCGTGGGCAGGCGCCGCGGCGGCCTGTCCGGGGTGCACCCGGCCGACCTGGGCGCCCACGTGCTGCGCACGCTGATGGACCGGTCGGGTGCCGACCCCGCCGCGGTCGAGGACGTCGTCTTCGGCTGCGTCGACGCGATCGGCCCGCAGGCCGGGGACGTCGCACGCACGTGCTGGCTGGCCGCCGGGCTGCCCGAAGAGGTGCCCGGCGTCACCGTCGACCGGCAGTGCGGCTCGTCCCAGCAGGCGGTGCACTTCGCCGCCCAGGCCGTGCTGTCGGGCACCGCCGACCTGGTGGTCGCGGGCGGCGTGCAGAACATGTCGCAGGTGCCGATCGGATCGGCGAGCGGCACCGCGCTCGGTTTCCCCGAGGGTCCGTTCCACGGTTCGAAGGGCTGGGTCGCCCGCTACGGCCGCGAGGAGGTCTCCCAGTTCAACGGCGCCGAGATGATCGCCCGCGACTGGGACATCACGCGTGAGGACATGGAGCGGTTCGCCTACGAGTCCCATCAGCGGGCGCTGCGGGCCATCGACGACGGCCTGTTCGGCAAGGAGATCGCCCCGTACGAGGGGGTCACGACCGACGAGGGTCCGCGCCGCGACACCTCGCCGGAGAAGATGGCCGGGCTGAAGACCCTGGTCGACGGCGGACGGCTGACCGCCGCCGTGTCCTCCCAGATCTCCGACGGTGCCGCCGCCCTGCTCATCGCCTCGGCGCAGGCCGTACGCGACCACGGGCTGACCCCGCGCGCCCGCGTCCACCACATCTCCGCCCGTGGCGAGGACCCGATCCGGATGCTGTCGGCGCCCATCCCCGCCACCGCGTACGCGCTGAAGAAGGCCGGGATGACCATCGGCGAGATCGACGCGGTGGAGATCAACGAGGCGTTCGCCAGTGTGGTGCTGGCGTGGCTCAAGGAGACCGGCGCCGACCCCGGGCGCACGAACCCCCACGGCGGCGCCATCGCGCTGGGCCACCCGCTCGGCGCCACCGGCGCGCGGCTGATGACGACGCTGCTGCACCACCTGGAGCGCACCGGCGGGCGGTACGGCCTGCAGACCATGTGCGAGGGCGGCGGTCAGGCCAACGTCACCATCATCGAGCGCCTGTGACGTCCTGCCCGAGGAGGCCGTGTGAGGCATCGATCGCCGCCACGGCCTGGTGCATGATCCGCTCGATCAGCTCGGCGCACGAGGGCAGGTCGCCGATCACCCCGACGACCTGACCGGACGCCATCACCCCGAGGTCGGGACGGCCGTCCACCATGGCGGCCTTCAGCAGCATCGGGGTGTTGGCCGCCATCAGCACCTGTGACCACGACAGGTCCTTGCCGCGCCGCATGGTCAGGCCGTCGCGTACGAGGGCCCGCACGCTCATCCCGGACAGCTTCCGGAACCGCGCGGCGTTGCGGGCCGCCCCGGCCAGCCGCCGAATCCGGCCGTGGGTCTCCAGGGCGTCGACGAGGCCGGTCCTCAGCACCCGGTGCGGCAGGCCGTCCACCTGCCGGGTCACCACGGTCTCCGCCATGTCCAGGTAGACCCGCTTGACCGCGTCCGGCACCGAACTGTCGGCGGTGAGCAGGAACCGCGTGCCCATCGCCACCCCGGCCGCGCCGTACGCCAGCGCGGCGGCCAGCCCCCTCCCGTCGAAGAAGCCGCCGGCCGCGATCACCGGGATGTCCACCGCGTCCACCACCTGGGGGAGCAGGAGCGTGGTGGCGACCGGGCCGGTGTGCCCGCCGCCCTCCCCGCCCTGGACCAGCACCGCGTCCGCGCCCCATCCGGCCACCTTCTCGGCGTGCCGCCGCGCGCCGACGGACGGGATCACCACGACCCCGGCGTCCTTCAGCCGCCCGATCAGCTCCTGGCTGGGCGCCAGCGCGAACGAGGCGACCTTGACGCCCTCCCTGATCAGCAGGTCGACGCGGTCGGCGGCGTCGCCGGCGTCGGCCCGCAGGTTGACCCCGAACGGCGCGCCGGTACGGTCTTTGACCTCGCCGATCGCGGACGCGAGTTCGTCGACGGTCATCGTCGCGGACCCCAGCACGCCGAGCCCGCCGGCCTCGGCCACCGCCGACACCAGCCGTGGCCCGGCCACCCAGCCCATGCCCGTCTGCACGACCGGATGCCGGACGCCGGTGAGCTCGGTCAGCGCGGTGTGAATGCCGTGCTGCCTGGTTCCCTCGCTTCGCTCGGTCACGTGGGCACCTCCCGGTCGCGCAGGGCCTTCGGGTCCAGGAACCCGCGCAGCAGGCGCAGCTCCTCATCCGTGGGCGTACGGGTCGTCGGCACGTCTCCGGGGACCGGCAGGTCGAAACCGGTCGCCGCCAGCACCTGGTCCGCCGTGACGCCGGGGTGCACCGAGACCAGCCGCAGGGTTCCGCCGGGCCCGGCGAAGTCGAACACGCCCAGGTCGGTGACCACCCGGCGCAGGTCGAACGCGCCGCGGTCGGTGCCGACGCCGCTCACGAAGTCGACCCGCTCCACGAACACCCGCGTCGAGTGGCGGGGGATCCAGTAGCTGGTCGGGTTGCACCGCGTGTTGCCCGGCGCGCCCCGGGCGCCGAGCAGCTGCGACTTCGGCCGCTCCCAGTCGCCGATCGCGGAGATGTTGGTGTTGCCGTGGGGATCGATCTGGCTGGCGCCCATCATCACGTGCCGCCGCCCGGCCGCGACCAGCCACAGATGGTCGCGGAACGGCAGGCCGCCCTCGATCGCGCCCGCCTCCGCCCCGAGCGGGATCGCCTCGGCGGTCAGCAGCGCGCCGCCGTCCGTGGTGAGCAGGCCGGGCTCGAACGTCAGCCGGGCGAGGCGCGCCCCGAGGACGGAGCAGGTGCCCATGGCGGCGGCCAGGATCTCCCCGTCGCCCCGCCACGCTTCGGCGCACGCGGTCACGCAGATCTCCGCGCGGGTGGCCTCGGTCATCGGACCGCCTCCTGGTATGCCTTCTCGTCTCCGTCGAGGTAACGGCGCCGGAACGCCTCCCACGCGGCGGGATCGGCGGCGGCCTTGGCGTACTCCCGCTGGAACGCCTCGTCACGGCCGTGGTCGGGCTCGCAGGTGGTGAAGTGGGCGCCGTTCGGCGTCTCGGTCACGCCGGTCACGTGCACGCGGCTGATGAGCAGCGACTGGACGTGGCCGTCCGCGAGCAGGTCGGCGGTGTCCACCAGCCGCTCGCAGGAGACGTAGGAGGCCGCCGTCGCCGCCTTCACGAACAGGTCGTCCAGGTACGGGTCGGGTCCGAGGTAGCGCGCGTTGCCGCGCCGGTCGGCGCGGTTCATGTGGACGAGCGCGACGTCCATGTTCAGCGCCGGCATGGCCACCAGCTCCTCGCCGTCGTCGTAGGGGGAGCGGACGGTCCGCAGGTCCGGGTTGACCCGCATCACGTCGGAGCCGAGGCCCGCGCGGGTGGGCAGGAACGGCAGCCGGTGCGCCGCCGCGTACAGGCCGAACATGAACATGCCCTCGTCGTACTCGGTGAACGTGATCGACCCGTTCTGCCGGGCGGCACGGAAGTGCGGCTCCAGCGCGATCGAGTCCATCGTGACGAACGGGGCGGTGACGCTGCGGACCTTGCCGTACGCGCACAGCAGGCCGACGTCGGGTCCTCCGTAGGAGACGACGCGCAGGTCGGTCAGTGACGACCGGCAGATCGCGCGTACGAACGCCATCGGCTTGCGCCGTGAACCCCAGCCGCCGATGCCGATCGTCATCCCGCTCTCCAGCGAGCCGACCACCTCGTCGATCGACATGACCTTGTCCGTGGTGCTCATGCCGGGGTCTCCCGCCTGCCGACGAAGGCGTCGCGGTGACGGTCGCCGGCGCCCGCGAGGTTGAGCTCGAAGGTGAAGCCCTGTTCGAACCGGTAGCTGCGTCTGACGTCCACCGGGTCGATGCCGTTGAGCGACTCCTTGGCCGCCCGGATGACGAGCGGGTCCTTGGCCGCGATACGGGCGGCCACCTCCAGCGCCGTGTCCCGCAGCTCCTCGCGCGGCACGACCTCCAGCACCGAGCCGTAGTGGTGGAGCTGCCGCGCCGTCGCGGTCCGGCAGGTGTAGACCATGGCGCGCATCAGGTGCTGGGGGACGAGCCGGGCCAGGTGGGTGGCGGCGCCGAGGGCGCCCTGGTCCACCTCCGGCAGCCCGAACGTGGCGTCCTCGCTGGCGACGATGATGTCGGCGTTGCCCACCAGGCCGATCCCGCCGCCCAGGCAGAACCCGTGCACCGCGGCGATGACCGGGACCTCGCAGTCGTACACGGCGGCGAACGCGGCGGCGCACCCCCGGTTGGCGCCCAGCAGCGCGTCGAAGCCCTCGGTGGCCTGCATCTCCTTGATGTCGACGCCGGCGTTGAAGCCGCGGCCTTCGGCTCGCAGCACGAGGGCGTGCACCCGCCGGTCGCGGCCCGCGGCGGTGACCGCGTCGGCCAGGTCGTACCAGCCTCGCACGGTGAGCGCGTTCACCGGCGGGACGTCCACGACGATCTCGGCGACTCCGTCGGGATGGGCTGTGGTGGAGACTCCCATAAGTGTTACCTTTCCACCAAACATTTGTTAGAAGGAATCTAGCAGAGGAGGCCACGCGATGATCTGCGCGGGACGAGTCGTCATCGTGACCGGTGCCGGACGCGGACTCGGGCGGGCGCACGCCCTGGAGTTCGCCCGGCAGGGTGCCGCGGTCGTCGTCAACGACCTCGGGGTGGCACGCGACGGTGCCGGACCCGGCGACGAGGGACCGGCGGCCGAGGTGGTGCGCGAGATCGGTTCGCTGGGCGGCCAGGCCGTGGCGAGCGAGGTCGACATCGCCACCTCCGACGGCGCCGCCGCGCTGGTCGCCACCGCCATCGAGGCCTTCGGGCGGCTCGACGTGCTGGTCAACAACGCCGGGTTCCTGCGCGACCGGATGCTCGTCAACCTCGGCGAGGACGAGTGGGACGCGGTCATGCGGGTGCACCTGAAGGGCCACTTCCTGCCGATGAAGAACGCCGCGGCGCACTGGCGCGCCGAGACGAAGGCCGGACGGCCGGTGGACGCACGGATCATCAACACCTCCTCCGGCGCGGGCCTGTACGGCAACGTCGGGCAGGCCAACTACTCCGCCGCCAAGGCGGGCATCGTCGGCCTCACCCTGGTCGCCGCAGCCGAGCTGGCCCGCTACGGCGTGACCGTCAACGTGATCGCGCCGGCGGCACGCACCCGGATGACCGAGGAGCTCTTCACCGACATGATGGCCGCGCCCGAGGCGGGCGGGTTCGACGCCATGGCGCCCGAGAACGTCTCGCCGCTGGTGGCCTGGCTGGGGTCGGCCGAGTCCCGCGGCGTCACGGGCCGGGTGTTCGAGGTCAAGGGCGGCGAGATCGGCGTGGTCGACGGCTTCCGGCACGGCCCGGCCGCCGACAAGGGCGCGCGCTGGGACCCCGCCGAGCTGGGTCCGGTGGTGGCCGGCCTGCTGGCCAAGGCGGCACCGCCCGAGCCGGTCTTCGGAGCCTGACCGCGGGGCGTGTCCGCCGGACATGCCTCACGGGGCGGCTCCCGGCCAGTGGGACCGGGCCGGTCGCCTCTGGGAACGCGCCGGTAGCGTCTTCGGCATGCTGACCGAGGAACAGCGCGCGGAGGTCGCCGACCGCCTGTGGGCGGCGGAGCGGGAGCGGGCACCGATCCCGCCGCTCACCGAGACCGATCCGGGCATCGACGTGGTCGACGCGTACGAGATCCAGCTCGTCAACATCCGGCGCAGGCTGGCGGCGGGCGGCGTCGTACGCGGCCACAAGGTCGGGCTGTCGTCCAAGGCGATGCAGCAGATGATGGGCGTGCACGAACCCGACTACGGTCACCTGCTCGCCGACATGGCCCTGCGACCGGACGAGCCGGTGGCCGCCGGCCGCTACTGCTACCCGCGGGTCGAGGTCGAGGTCGGGTTCGTCCTTGGTGCCGACCTGCCCGGCGAGGGCTGCACCGAGGCCGATGTCCTCGCGGCCACCGAACGGGTCGTGCCGGCGATCGAGCTCATCGACAGCCGGATCGCCGACTGGCGCATCAGGCTGGCCGACACCATCGCCGACAACGCGTCCTCGGCCGGCTACGTGATCGGGGACGGCGTCCCGCCCGATGGCCTGGACCTGACCGCGATCGACGCGACGCTGTACCGCGACGGGGAGTTCGTCGTCGCCGGCCGCTCCGACGCGGTACTCGGCGACCCGGTCGTGGCCGTCGCCTGGCTGGCCCGCAAGGTCGCCTCCTTCGGCGTACGCCTGCACGCCGGGCACGTGGTGCTGCCCGGCTCGTGCACCCGGGCCATCGACGTCGCGGGCGGCCAGACCTTCACCGCCACGTTCAGTGAACTCGGCTCGGTCTCGCTCAGCTTCAAGTGAGGTGGGCGTGGGAGGCCGTTGGCCGACTTTGCGGCGATGCCCATAACCGCAATTCAGTCGGCCCGGAGGACGGGAACGGCAGCTCTTTCTGAAGCGGCGAACTGAGGTCACTCCTTTTATCGGTCATACCTAAAATCGGCAAAGACCGCTTCTCGCGGGTGCCTCTCATCGGCGGGAGTGGCCGACTGCGGTCAGTCGGGAACTCACAGTAAAGGGCCTATTTACATCTATTCCCCGACCGGTCACTCTATGGCCGTGGCCACATCTGCCTTGTTGGTCAGCGGCCGGCGCTGAAAGGCCACGGGGGTCATTAACCAATACCATTTGGTATCCGCGCGCGCCCAAAACGGGGGAGGGGGCGTCCTGGGTGGCGCAATCATGGAAATTCCGTACGGCCGGCGACCCTGAATTCGTCATGGCATAACGCCCCGCCAGAAGGAATGACACTGTGAGAATGACGCGAAGATTACGGGCCGCCGTGTGTGCGGTGGTGGCCGGCGCAATGCTGGTGGCCGGGGTAGGGACGGCGTCCGCCGCGCCCGGGGTCACCCCGGCGGATGTGACGCTGAACCTGGCCCGGGGCGGATCGGCGACGATCGCCAAGACCGTGTCCACTCCGGCGATCCCGCCCAAGCCGGATATCACGTTCTTGATCGACACGACGGCGAGCATGGGCGGGGTCATCTCGAACGTGCAGACCAATGCGAACACCATTTTGTCCAACATAGCTTCGGCGCAGCCGGACGCGCAGTTCGCGGTTGCCGAGTACAGAGATGTGTCGGTGGACGCGACGTCGTTCCGGGTGGCGCAGAACCTCACCGCCAATCAAGCCGCCGTCACCAACGGTCTCAACTCGCTGGCCGCGTCGGGCGGCGGCGACATCCCCGAGGACGGCATCAACGGTCTGTTCCAGGTCGCGTCCGGGGCGGTCGACTTCCGGCCGAACAGTTCTCGGATCGTGTTGCTGATCGGGGACGCCCCCAGCCATGACCCCAGCAACGGCCATACGCTGGCCAATGCGATCAGCGCCCTGCAGGCAGCCGACATCACCGTGCTCGCGCTCGACCTGTCCGGGCTGAACTCGACCGGGCAAGCGAGCGCGATCACGAACGCCACGGGTGGACAGCTGTTCTCCGGTATCAACCCCTCGCAGGTCAGCAACACCATCCTGGCGGCCCTGCACAACCTGCCGGTCACGGTCACCCACCAGCTACGCGACTGCGACCCGAACCTGTCGGTGTCCCTGACACCGGGCAGCAGGACGGTGACCAGCGGAGATGACGCCACCTTCACCGAGGTCGTCTCCGTCGGCGCCGACGCCGTACCGGGAGGCACCCTGACCTGCAAGGTGGACTTCCTGCTCAACGGTGTCCTGTCACCGGGCTTCACTGAAACGATCACCGAACACGTCCCCAAGGTGACCCCGTCGATCGCCACGACGCCATCGGACTCGGCGCCCGCGGGCGGGAACGTCTCTGACACCGCGACCCTGACCGGCGGGTTCCATCCGACGGGCACCGTCACGTTCCAGCTGTTCGGGCCCGGTGACACCGGCTGTGCGACGCCCATCGCGACGCGTACCGGGACGGTGTCGGGCAGCGGCACCGCCACATCCGGGAACGTCGCCGCGGGCGGGGTGGGCACCTACCGCTGGGTGGCCTCCTACGGCGGCGACGACAGCAACAACCCGGTCACCTCCACGTGCGGCGATGAACAGGTCGTGGTCGTCAAGGCCACCCCGGGCATCACCACCACCCCATCGGGGTCGGTGCCCGCCGGCGGCGTCGTGTCCGACACCGCCACCATCTCCGGCGGATTCCATCCCACCGGTAGCGTCACGTTCCAGCTGTTCGGGCCCGGCGACACCACCTGCGGGACGCCGATCGCCACCCGCACCGACGCGCTGTCCGGCGGCGGCACCGCCGCATCCGGCAACGTGACCATCGGCGCGGCCGGCACCTACCGGTGGACCGCCACCTACGGTGGCGACGCCGACAACAACTCCGTCACCTCACCGTGCAGCGCCGAACAGGTCACCGTCACACCGCAGCGGCTGACCGGACGTGCCTACGGCCTGACCGCCAAGGCCACCCTGGCCGGCATCCCACTCGTCAACATCGCGCCCACCCCCGACACCGGCCACATCTCCACCACCTCGACCGCCACCACCTCGGTGCCGTGCACCGCCACCCTCAGCGGACTGATCAGCGCGCATGCCCTGTGCGCGAAGGTCGCCACCACCGAGTTCCCCGGCAAATCGGTGGCCACCGCCTCCATCGACGACACCACTGTCGGGATCACCGGCATTCCGGTGGTCACCGTCGAGACCATCAACTCCAGCTCCACCACCACCTGCACGGGATCCACCGGAGCCACCACGATCGCCTTCCTCAAGGTCGGCAGCACGGTGGTCATCGCAGAACCCACCCATATCGCACCCAACACCACGGTCAACGTCGGCGTCGTCAAGCTCGTCCTCAACGAGCAGACCCCGATCACCAGCCCCGACAAGGGCCTGACCGTCAACGCCGTCCACCTCACCGTCAATGCCCTCGGCCTGGCCAGGACCGACGTCGTCCTGGCCTCCTCCGAAAGCGATATCGGCAACTGCCCATAACCAACCCCATCTGACCGATCGAACCCGAGGCCGGGCGGACCACCATGGCTCCGCCCGGCCTCGGCCGGGTTTCACACGCCGTAGCCGCCGTCGACGTCGAGTTTCTGGCCGGTGATGTAGCCGGCACGGTCGGAGGCCAGGAAGCAGACGGCCTCGGCGACGTCGGCCGCCGTGCCGAAGCGGGGCAGCGGGATGCGCGCGCGTGCGGCGTCGAGGGCGCGGGCGTCGAGGGCGCCCGACGCGATGAGGCGCTCGGCCATCCCGTCGGTCAGCATGCCGGGGCCGACACAGTTCGCCCGTACGCCGAACCTGCCCTCCTCGGCGGCGATGCCGCGTACGAGTGCCTCGACGGCGCCCTTCGGTGCCGCCGACAGGCCGTCGCGTACCGGGAACCGGCTCGTCGCCGCGGTGGTCACGGCCACGACCGAGCCACCGCACGCGCGAAGGTGGGGGAGGGCCGGGTGGGCCGCGTTGAAGAACGCGGCGGCGTCGTCGACCAGCTGCGCGCGGAACTGCTCGGGTGTCACCCTGCTCAGGTGGAGCATCGGCACGTGCGGGCCGGCGGCGTACACGAGCGTGTGCAGGCCGCCGAAGTCGGTGGCGGACGCGCCGACGACCCTCGCGCACGCCTCCGGATCCCGCAGGTCCAGCCGGTAGGCGCGCGTCCTCCCCCCGGGAGACCCGAGCAGCTCGCGGATCCTCGGCGAGTCGCGACGGAAGGTCAGGGCGACATCGCTGCCCCGGCCGATCAGCATCCCGGCGACGGCCGCGCCGAGGCCCCCGCTCGCGCCGAGGACGAGCGCGGCGCCTTGACGCCCGGCGAAGTCGGGCCTGTCAGTGGTCATCCCGCCAGGTTCGGCGGTGGGCGGCGGCGCGCGGGCCAGGGTCTCGCTGATCGGGATGAGGACGGCCGGTCGCGGCCGGCACTGAATAGCGTTTCCCCACCACGTCCGCGACGAGCCGAGGTCGACGATGGCCGAACTGACGTACGAGTCCACCCTGCGGGAGCTGGCGACGGACCAGGGCGTGCTGCGCTACCACGAGGCCGGCGAGGGCGCGCCGCTGCTGATGCTGCACGGCTCGGGCCCCGGCGTGACGGGATGGCGTAACTTCCGCGGGAACCTCCCGGTGTTCGCCGAGTGGTTCCGCTGCCTGGTCCTGGAGTTCCCCGGCTTCGGCGTCAGCGAACCGACCGACCGGCATCCCATGGTGGCCGCGCCCGAGGCCGTCACGCGGTTCCTCGACGGGCTCGGGCTCGATCGGGCCGACGTCATCGGCAACTCCATGGGCGGCATCGTCGCCGCGCAGGTCGCCGCCGCCCAGCCCGACCGGGTGCGCCGGCTGGTGACCATCGGCGGCGTGGGCCGTAACCTGTTCAGCCCCGGCCCGAGCGAGGGGATCAGGCTGCTGGTGGAGTTCACCGAGGACCCCACCCGCGAGCGGCTCGTGCAGTGGCTCTACTCGATGGTCCACGACCCCGCGCTGGTCACCGAGGAGCTGATCGAGGAGCGCTGGAGCCAGGCCACCGACCCCGCCACGCTCGCCAGTGCCCGCCGGATGTACGGGCGGGCGCTGCTCAACGCCCGGCCGCCGGGGGACACCCCGCCGTACTGGGCGATGCTCCACAAGATCAAGGCCAGGACGCTCCTCACCTGGGGCCGTGACGACCGGGTCAGCCCGCTCGACATGGCGATCGTGCCGATGCGCACCATCCCCCAGGCGGAGCTGCACGTCTTTCCCGACTGCGGGCACTGGGTGATGATCGAGCAGAAGGACGCCTGGGAGAGCGCCGTGCTGGCCTTCCTCACCAGGAAGTGAGCCGGAACGACACCGGCTCACCGGGTCCACACCAGCTCCTGGGTCACCCGCCGGGACCGCCAGCCCGCGGGCGTGCGTACGAGGTCGTGGTGGTAGTAACCGCCGCACGCGAACAGGTGCTCGACGTCGCCGCGCACCGTGACCATCGGGTTCGCGAAGTACACGGTCACCGTCGCGGCGTCACCGTCGAGGACGACCGCCGACTGGCACAGGAGGTGCTGGCGCCGGGCGAAGCTCGGCAGCACCTCCGCCAGCCAGGCCTTCACCTCGGGGAACGCGCCCTGGATGCCGCCGGTCGCCGTGTAGTCGATCCGGGCGTCCGGGGTGAAGACCGTGTCGAGCAGGTCCCACTCGCCCGTGTCGACCGCCCTGGTGTAGGTCGTGAGCAGGTCGGCGATCTCGATCCGGTCCGAGAGCCGTCGCGTGTCCAGCACCGAGCCTCCTTCACCGGCCGCGCCACCCGGCGGCGGCGCGATGGGGAAAGCATGGGGCGGGGTGGCCGCGGGAGGAGACCACGGTCCTGTTGAGTGGGACCGGGCAACACGGGTGCCCAGGTGACGTCGAGCATGTCGCCATGACGCCGGACGCCCGGGAGACCGAATGACGCCGGATCAGACCTGGGACGAGGAGTGCGACGTACTCGTCGCCGGCTCCGGCGGCGGGGCGCTGACCGGCGCCTACACCGCCGCCCGTGAGGGGCTCTCGGTGATCGTCGTCGAGGCGACGGACCGGTTCGGCGGCACGACCGCCTACTCCGGCGGCGGCCTGTGGTTCCCGTGCAACGCGGCGCTCCGGCGAGCCGGTGACACCGACACCCTCGAGGACGCCAGGACGTACTACCGGGCCGTCGTGGGCGACCGTACGCCACGGGACCTGCAGGACGCGTTCATCGACAACGGCGCCCCGCTCGTCGACTACCTCGAGAGCGACGCCGACTTCGCGTTCATGGTCTATCCGTGGCCCGACTACTTCGGGTCCGCGCCGAAGGCGAGCGCCACCGGGCGGCACATCATGCCGATGCCGCTGAAGCCCGAGCAGCTCGGCTCGCTCCGCGACCTGGTACGGCCACCCCTGGGCACCGACCGCGCCGGGCGGCCGCTGCCCGACCTCGTCCACGGAGGCCAGGCGCTCATCGGCCGGTTCCTGATGGCGCTGTCGAAACGCGAGTCGGTCGAACTTCGGACCGAGACGGCCTGCGACGGACTGATCCGTGAGGGCGACACCGTCGTCGGCGCCGTGGTCGCCGGGCATGGCCGGAGGTACCGCATCCGGACCCGGCGCGGCGTGCTCGTGGCCTCCGGCGGATTCGAGCGCAACGCGGAGATGCGGGCACGGTACGGCGTCCCCGGCGAGGTCAAGGACGCGATGGGCCCGGCCGGGAACCTCGGCAGGGCGATCCAGGCCGGGATCGACGCAGGTGCGAGCACCGACCTGATGTCGGAGGCATGGTGGTCGCCGGGCATCACCCACCCGGACGGCAGGTCGACCTTCTCCCTGTGGTTCACCGGCGGGATCTTCGTCGACGACCAGGGGGAGCGGTTCGTCAACGAGTCCTGGGCCTACGACCGGATCGGCCGGGTGGTCATCGAGCGCATGGACGAGGGCCGGGTGACCCTGCCGTTCTGGATGGTCTACGACGACCGCGAGGGCGTACGCCCGCCGGTCCGCTCGACCAGCGTGCCGCTGGGGGAGACCCGTGACTACGAGGACGCGGGCCTGTGGGTCAGCGCCGGCACGCTCGGCGAGCTCGCGGACAGGATCGGGGTTCCCGCCGGGAGGCTGTCCGCGACCGTGGCGAGGTTCAACGCGTTCGCCGAGACGGGCACGGACGAGGACTTCCACCGCGGCGAAGAGCCCTACGACCGGTCGTTCTCCGACGGCTCACCGCTGGTCCCGATCGAGCGGGGCCCGTTCCACGCCGTCGCGTTCGGGCTCTCCGACCTCGGCACCAAGGGCGGCCTGCGCACCGACGCGGCCGCACGGGTGCTCGACACCTCCGGCCAGGTGATCAAGGGCCTGTACGCCGCGGGGAACTCCATGGCGGCCGTCAGCGGCACCGCGTATCCCGGCGGCGGCAACCCGATCGGGTCGTGCATGGTCTTCGGCCACCTGGCGGCGCTGGACATGGCCGCGGGCCGATGAGCAGCGGACCGAGAGTCACCCGTTCGATCCCGACGTTCAGCCGCTCAAGCCCGAGGTGATGTGACGCTATGGGAAAGCTCGACGGAAAGGTCGCCCTGATCACGGGCGGGGCCCGGGGTATGGGGGCCTCCCACGTGCGGACGTTCCTCGCCGAAGGCGCGAAGGTCGTCTTCGGCGACATCCTGGAGGACGAGGGCGGGACGCTGGCCAAGGAGCTCGGCGACGACTGCCGCTTCGTCCCGCACGACGTGACCACGGAGGCGGGCTGGGCCACGATCCTCGAGCGCACGACGTCGACGTTCGGCGGGCTCGACATCCTGGTCAACAACGCCGGCATCCTCGCGTTCCAGCCCGTCGCCGACATGACCGTGGAGGACTTCCGGAGATTCCTGGAGGTCAACCTCGTCTCCCAGTGGCTCGGGATCAAACACGCGAGCCAGGTGATGAACGAGGGCGGCTCGATCATCAACATCTCCTCGGTCAACGGACTGTTCGGCGGCGCCGGCATGACCGGGTACAGCGCCAGCAAGTTCGGGATCCGCGGGTTGACCAAGTCCGCCGCCCTTGAACTCGGGCCGCGGAGGATCCGGGTGAACTCCGTGCATCCCGGGGGTGTGGCGACACCCCTGGTGGGGGTGGCGCCCGAGGACATCACCGAATACACCCGCGGGCCGATGTCGCGCCAGCCCATCCGGCGGTTCGCCCGGCCGCAGGAGATCAGCAACATGGTGCTCTTCCTCGCCAGCGACGATTCGAGCTACTGCACCGGGTCCGAGTTCGTGATCGACGGAGGGATGACGGCCGGGACCGGCATCTGAGTCCGGGCGGCTACATCAAGGTGTCGTTGTCGAGCAGGCTGAGGATGCGTTCCATCATCCCGTCCGACCACACCGTCGAGGGCATGTCGTCGGGCGACGTCTCCGGGAACAGCCGGAGGGAGATGCGGTTGGCGACGTCGAGCACCAGCGGCGCGTAGCGTTCGAGCGGGTCGGTGTTGCTCTCCCCGCACAGCGAGATCCCGGCGACGACGCCCTCCGGCCCGCGGACCGCCGCCCCGACGCACGAGATCCCCAGCACGTACTCGTCGCGCTCGAAGGCCAGGCCGTGCCGGGCACGGATGCGCCGCAGCTCCTGGTGCATCACCACCAGGTTGGTGATCGTGTTGTGGGTACGGGCCTTCATACCTCCGTCGAAGAGGGTGTCGGCCTCCTCGGGCGGCAGCCAGGCGAGCATCGCCTTGCCCAGGCTGACGGCATGGGCGGGGGCGCGCCCGCCGACCCGTGAGGGCAGTGCCGGCGCGGCCGGACCACCGATCTTGTCGAGGTAGACCACGTCGGCGAAGTCCAGGATCCCCAGATGGACGACCTTGCCGGTCCTGGCGTGGAGCTCCTCGAGCAGGGGGACCGCGGCCGCCCGGATCTCCCCGTGGTTGCTCACCGAGCCCCCGAGCTGAAGCGCGCGCTGCCCCAGCGCGTAGCCGTCCTGGGTGTGCCGCAGCCAGCCCAGGCGTACGAGCTGTTCGAGGATCCGGTGCGAGGTCGACCGGGGCAGCCCGGTGTAGGCGGCGATCTCGTCCAGGCGCAGCCGCGCGGCGCGGTCGCCGAACGCCTCCATGATCAGCGTCATCCGCTCGATCATCGACGGCGGGGCACCGGCCCCTCCCGAACTCTCCTGCGTCATCCGGGTGCACCTCCACTCAACGTGAGCCCTCAGACCAGGATCAGGCTGTCGTCGACGCCGAGACCATAGGCCCAGCGGCCGTACAGGGACATTCCCTCTTCGACGTCGTTGACCACATGTGCCGCCCCGGTGTGCACGTCGCGCCAGGCGCGCTCGATCGGGTTGTCGTTCTGTACCCCGTGACCACCGGCGGCCTTGAGCAGCAGGTCGACCGCCTCGACCGCCCGCTCCGTGCCGCGGACCTGGTCCCGCCGTGTGCGCAGCCGAAGCTCGACCGGGATCCGTTCGTTGCGGAGCGCGTGTTGCATGAGCTCACGCAGGTTACGGTCCAGCTGGAGGATGGACGCGTCGATCTCCCCCGCTCCGCGCGCCACCGCGACGGGCGCGAAGCCGTCTCCGGACCAGGTACGGCCGCCGTGGCTGAGCTTGCTCCGCCGTCGCATCCGCTTCAGGTGGTAGTCGTAGGCGCCCTCGGCCGCGCCCAGCAGCGGGGCGGTGAGCGCCGTGCTGTGGATGGAGGCGAACGGCACCCGGTAGAGCGCCGTGGCGTCGGGGCCACGCTGGACCTTGGAGAGGCGCCGGCGGCCCGCGGCCCCGAAGATCCGGTGAGACGGCACGAACACGTCCCTGACGAGGACGTCCTTGCCGCCGGCGCCACGAAGCCCGACGACGTTCCAGCCGTCCTTGAGCGTGTAGTCCGACCGTGGCACCACGGCCGCCGTGTAGTCGACGGGATCGCCGCTCGGGCCGATCATCAGGGTCCCGAGCACGATCCACTCGCAGTGCGCGGCGCCCGGCGCGGAGCGCCACGCACCGCTCAACCGGTAGCCGCCGTCGGCCGGGACCAGCCGGCCCGTCGGCGCGTACGAGGAGGTCACCAGGGCGTTCTGGTCGGTGCCCCAGACGTCGTCGCAGGCCTGGGGTTCGAGCAGCGCCACGTGCCACGGCGTGATGCCGAGCAGGGAGGCGACCCAGCCGGTCGACGGGCACGCGGAGGCGAGCAGGCGTACGGCCGTGAAGAAGTCGAGCGGGTCGCTCTCGCTCCCGCCGTTGCGCGCCGGCCGGAACATGGCGAAGAAGCCGGCCTCGACGAGCGCGGCCACCGTCTCCTCCGGGATCGCGCGCTCCGCCTCCGTACGGGTCGCACGCTCACGGATGACGGGCAGCAGCTCACGAACGGACTCGAGAACGTCGCCGGCCACTCTGCAGTCCTCTGGTTGGTCGGGGGCACCTCCGCCCCTCGGGCGGGGAGCCTCAGCGTAGTCCCGCCTGGTGGACACGTCGACGCGGCCGATCGCCACCGGCACGCCCCGCACGTCGCCCAGGGTCTCGCTCATCGGGATGCCCGCCTCCGCCCCGCACCTGCGGTGGTTACGTGGCAGCACCATGAGCGAGCGGAGCGAGCGAATCGGAAGGCACAGCGTCCTGGTCACACCTCCGACGCAGGAGGGCCCTTGACTGAACAGTGGGATCACGAGGTCGACTTCCTTGTCGTGGGCAGCGGCGGTGGTGGCATGGTCGCCGCCCTGACGGCCGCGGACCTGGGACTCGGCACCCTGGTCATCGAGAAGGGCCGGAAGTTCGGCGGCACGACCGGGATCTCGGGCGGCGGCGTCTGGGTGCCCGGCAACCCGACCCTGCGGCGCCGGGGACTGGACGACGACCCGGACACGATCCGCACCTATCTGCGGCTGCTCACCGAAGGCAGGGTTCCGGCCGCGCGGATCGACGCGTTCGTCGACAACGGCCCCGCGGTCATGGAGTTCCTCGAGAAGAGCCCGTGGATGAGGTTCTTCTGGGTGAGGGGCTACGCCGACTACCACCCCGAGGTCGAGGGGGGAAGCGCCCAGGGGCGTTCGATCGAGGCCAGGCCCTTCGACACCCGCAAGCTGGGGGAGGACGAGAGGTTCCTCCGGCCGAACGGCATGGCCGGCCCGCTGGGCCTGTGGGTGACGGCCAAGGACTACCACGACCTGGCGATGGCGAAGCGCACCTGGCGCGGCCGATGGGCCACGGTCGTCGCGGCGTGGCGGGTCTCCTCGAACCTCGTACGGCGCCGGCACATGGCGACGACCGGGCGCGCGCTCGTCGCGCGGCTGCGGCTGGCCCTGAAGGACGCGGGTGTCCCGCTGTGGCTGGAGACGCCCATGACCGAGCTCGTCGTCGACGAGAAGGGCGTGGTCGGCGGCGTCGTGGCCGAACGGGACGGCCACCCGGTGCGGATCGGCGCACGCCGCGGCGTGCTGCTCGCGACCGGCGGGTTCGACCACAACGCCGAGATGCGCGGGCGGTACCTGCCCGAGGGCGGCCAGGCCGACAACAGCGGCGGCGCGCCGGAGAACACCGGCCAGGGGATCACGGCCGGCCGTGCGGCGGGTGCGGCGACCGACCTCATGGACGACGCGTGGTGGATGCCGTCGGTACGGCATCCCGTGGGAGCCATGATCCCGCTGGTGTCGGAGCGTTCGATCCCGCGGTCGGTGATCGTCTCGGGCCGGACCGGGGAGCGGTTCACGAACGAGGCGGCGCCCTATGTCAACTTCGTGCACGACCAGCTCGCGGGCGGGCACGTCCCGGTCTGGTTCGTGATGGACGCCAAGGCACGTGCGCGCTACCCCTTCGCCCAGGTGCTGCCGGGAGCCGAGTTCTCCAAGTCCTTCTACGACGCGGGCACGATACACAAGGCCGGTACGCTCGCCGAGCTCGCCGACGGCATCGGGGTGCCCGCCGGCGCGCTGACGGCGACCGTCGAGCGTTTCAACGGGTTCGCCCGCGCGGGGAAGGACACCGACTTCGGCCGCGGCGAGAGCGCCTACGACCGCTACTACGGTGACCCGACCCTGCCGAACCCCACGCTGGACGTGATCGAGGAGGGCCCGTTCTACGCGATCCGGGTGGAGGCCGGAGACCTGGGCACCAAGGGCGGCCTGGTGTGCGACGAGAACTCTCGCGTGCTGCGCGCGGACGGCTCGGTCATCGAGGGTCTGTACGCGACCGGCAACACCTCCGCCTCGGTCATGGGCAACGAGTACCCGGGGCCCGGCGGCACGATCGGCCCCTCCATCGTGTTCGGCTACATCGCGGCCCGGCACGTCGCCCAGCGGGCAGGGGCGCCGGCCGGGAGCGTCGGCGCCGCCGGGCCGACCGCCTAGGTACGCCGGGAGGCCACGATTCGACAGCGCTCTTACCGCCTCCAGGTCGTCGAGGTCGTACGCGAGACCCCGGACGCCTGCTCGATCGTGCTCGAGCCGGCCGCGGCCGACGCCGGGCACTTCACGTACCGGCCCGGCCAGTTCCTCACCTTCAACATCCCCACCGAACGTGAGAGCGGCGCGGCCCGCTGCTACTCGCTGTCGAGCTCCCCGCTCATCGGCGAGCGGCTCAAGGTCACGGTGAAGCGGACCGCGGACGGCTACGGCTCGAACTGGATCTGCGACCACCTGAGCGAGGGCGATGAGATCGAGGCGCTCCGGCCCTCGGGCACGTTCACGCCGCGCACGCTGGACGCCGACTTCCTGCTCTTCGCCGGCGGCAGCGGGATCACGCCGCTGATGTCGATCCTCAAGTCCGCCCTGCACGCCGGCAGGGGGCACGTCACGCTGGTGTACGCCAACCGCGACGAGCAGTCGGTGATCTTCCGCGACGAGCTCCTCGCCCTGGAGAAGCAGTACCCGCGCCGGCTGCACGTCGTCCACCTGCTGGAGTCCGTGCAGGGAATCCCGCGCGCGGAGACGCTGACGGAGCTGGCCCGTCCGTACACCGGGCGGGACGTCTTCGTCTGCGGGCCGACACCGTTCATGGACGCCGTCACCGGCGGCGTCGCGGCGCTCGGCGTACCGGACGGCCGCGTGCGCTGCGAGAGGTTCCTGTCATTGGCCGACGACCCGTTCGCGGACTCGGCCGTCGTGCTGGAGGCCGGCGGCGAGGCGGGGACCGTCGAGGTCGAGCTGGACGGCGAGACGACCACCCTGGCCTGGCCGGAGGGGAACAAGCTGCTCGACGTCCTGCTCGACGCCGGTCTGGACGCGCCGTTCTCCTGCCGCGAGGGCAAGTGCAGCGCGTGCGCGTGCGTCCTGCTCGAGGGCGAGGTCGAGATGGCGCACAACGAGGTGCTGGACAAAGACGACATCGCTGACGGCATCGTCCTGGCCTGCCAGTCGATGCCACGCAGCGAGCGGGTCCGGGTGACCTATGACCAGTAGAGGCCCAGTAGAGACGGACAGGCGAACATGAGCAACCACGTACTCGACACCGTGATGGAGTCGGCGGAGCGGATCGCAGCGCTGGGACCGGTCAACGAAGAGCTCGGCCGGCTCGACGACCAGGCCGCCAAGGTCATGCGTGAGGCCGGGGTCATCCGGATGCTGCAGCCGAAGACGCACGGCGGCCTGGAGGTGCATCCACGGGAGTTCGCCGAGACCGTCATGAAGATCGCCGGCCTGGACGGCTCCACCGGCTGGGTGGCCGGCGTCGTCGGGGTGCATCCGTGGGAGCTGGCGATGGCCGACCCGCGCGTGCGGGACGAGGTCTGGGGCGAGGACCCGGACACCTGGATGGCCTCGCCGTACGCGCCCATGGGGATACTGCGTCCCGTCGACGGCGGGTACGTCTTCACCGGGCACTGGCAGTTCTCCTCCGGGACGGACCACTGCGACTGGATCTTCCTCGGCGGGATGCTCGGCGACGCGGACGGCAAGATGGCCAGGCCGCCCGTGCAGTTCCACGTGATCCTGCCCCGTGCGGACTACGAGATCGTCGACGACTCGTGGGACGTCGTCGGGCTGAAGGGGACGGGCAGCAAGGACGTCATCGTCAAGGACGCCTTCGTGCCGGACTACCGGGTGCTGCCGTTCGCCAAGGTCTCTGACGGATCCGCGGCGCGGGACGCGGGCCTGACCAACACGCTGTACCACGTGCCGTTCTCCCAGGCGTTCCCGCTCGGCATCACCTCGGCCGTGATCGGCATCGCCGAGGGGGCGCTGGCCCACCACCTCGCCTACCAGAAGACCCGGGTGCAGATCACCGGCACGAAGATCAAGGACGACCCCTACGTGCTCTACGCCATCAGCGAGGCGGCCGCCGAGATCGCGGCCTCGCGTACCGCGCTGATCGAGAACATCTGCCGGTTCTACGACCAGGCGGAGGCCGGGACGGCCTCGACGTTCGAGGAGCGGGCGATGGGCCGCCGGGTCCAGGTCCAGGCGGCCTGGCGCGCGGTGCGGGCGGTGGACGAGATCGTCGCCCGGTCCGGCGGCAACGGGATGCGGATGAGCAACCCGATCCAGCGGTTCTGGCGCGACGCGCACATGGGCCTGGTGCACGCGATCCACGTCCCCGGCCCGGTCTTCCACACGTCGGCGCTGACCAACCTCGACGTCGAGCCGCCGCCCGGCCCGATGCGCTCGATGATCTGACCCCTACGGAAAGAGCGATGCAATGAGCGAACTTCGTGGACTCGGCTACCTCAGGGTGCAGACGGCCGACATCGGGCGGTGGCGTGAGCTGACCGTCGGCGCGCTGGGCTTCGCCGAGGGCACCGGGCCGGTGCCCGGCGGGCTGTACCTGCGGATGGACGAGCGGTCCGCGCGGGTGATCGTGCTGCCCGGCGAGACCGATCACGTGCTGGCGGTGGGCTGGGAGGTACGCGACCAGTTCGCCCTGGCCGCCGTCGGCGCCGCCGTGGAGGCCGCCGGCGGCGCGGTCAAGGCGCTGTCCGCCGCCGAGTGCGCCGAGCGCCGGATCGAGCAGGCGATCACCTTCCTCGACCCCGCCGGGGTGCCCCTCGAGGTCTTCTTCGGCCCGCTGCTCGACCACTCTCCGGTCCTCGGCTCCCTGGGCCAGCGGTTCGTCACCGGCGCGCAGGGTCTGGGGCACGTGGTGCTGCCGACCACCGCGCCCGAGGAGACCGTGAAGTTCTACACGGAGGTGCTGGGCTTCCTCCCGCGCGGCGCCATGAAGGTGGGGCCGGTCGCGGAGGACGGCTCGGCGGCGCGGATCCGGTTCATGGGCATCAACCAGCGCCACCACAGCCTGGCGATCTGCCCGGCGCCGCACGACGGCGAGCCCGGCCTGATCCACATGATGGTGGAGGTCGACTCCCTCGACGCCGTGGGCCGCGCCCTGGACCGGATCGGGAAGGCCGGCTTCTCCCTCTCCTCGACGCTCGGGCGGCACACGAACGACAAGATGGTCTCCTTCTACGTGCGCGCCCCCGGCGGATGGGACATCGAGTACGGCACCGACGGGATGCTCGTGGACGAGTCCTCCTACACGGCGGAGGAGATCAGCTCCGACTCCTACTGGGGACACGACTGGTCGGGCTCGGAGCCGCTGGCGGCCTTCGTGCCGCGCCGTAAGTGACCACGGCGATGGGCCGTAAGGTGGTCGTGACGGGAGCGGCGTCCGGCATCGGTTCGTCGGTTGCCGGGTTGCTCCGCCGGCGAGGTGACGAGGTCATCGGCGTCGACCTGCACGACGTCGAGGTGGTGGCGGACCTGTCCGCGCCCGAGGGCAGGCGCGCCGCGGCCGACGCCGTGCTGCGGCGGACCGGCGGTGTCGTGGACGCGGTCGTGGCCTGCGCGGGAACGGCGGCGCCGACGGAGGCGACCATCACGGTCAACTACTTCGGCGTGGTCGACCTGCTCGACGCGCTGAGGCCCGCCCTCGCACGTGCGGACCTGCCGCGCGCCGCGGTGATCTCCTCGATCGCCTCGATCCAGGTGACCGACGCGGCGGTGGTCGCGGCCTGTGCCGAATGGGACGAGGAACGGGCCGTGGCGCTCGCCGCCAAGGTGTCCGCCGACGGGCACGGGTACCGGCTCTACGGGTCCTCGAAGCTGGCCCTGGCCCGGTGGGTACGCCGTACGTGCCTCACCCCCGGCTGGGCCGGTACGGGGATCCCCCTGAACGCCGTCGCTCCCGGCGTCGTCGTCACCCCGATGACCGAATCCCTTCTCGCTACGGAGGAGGGCCGGGAGTTGGCGGATCGGGCCGTACCGATGCCGCTGAACGGGCACGCTCCGCCGGAGGCGGTCGCGCACACGCTGATCTGGCTGGTCGGCCCGGAGAACACCCATGTGACCGGACAGGTGGTCTTCGTCGACGGCGGCGCGGACGCGACCCTTCGCGGAGAGGACGCCTTCTGACACCGGGAGCCCTCGGTCCTGAGACGCGAGGTCAGCCCCAGTGGTCGCCCCAGCCCCACAGCTGGGGCGCCGGGACGGGCTCGTCGGTCCCGATCCCGAACCTGCCACGGAAGAAGATCATCGGACGGTCGTCATCGTCGGGCACGTCGATGGCGAGGACCCTGCCGATCACCACGTCGTGGTCGCCGGCGACGTGCACCTGGTGGACGGCGCAGTGCACGCGGAGCAGGACACCGTCGATGACCGGCGTACCCCACGGCGACTCGTGCCAGGTGAGCCCGTCGAACTTGCGGCCGGTACCGGATCCGAACCGGGCACAGACCTCGTCCTGCCGCTCCGCCAGGACACTGACGGTGAACCGGCCCGACTCGCGGATCCGCGGCCACGTACGGCCCCGGTGGTCGGCGCAGAAGAGGACGAGGGGTGGTTCGAGGGACACGCTCGCGAACGACTGGCAGGCGAAGCCGACGGGTTCGCCGTCGTCCAGGCCGGTGACGATGGTGACGCCGCTGGCGAAGGTGCCCATGGCGCGGCGCATCTCCTGGGGGGAGGGTCCCGGATGACCGGCATCCGCTTTCGGTGAAGTCGTCGTGACGTCCATCCCGCACCTCGGTCACCGTCGTCGTCCACGGAGCAACTCTCCTGTGCAACTCTCCTGTGAGCACGGTAGGCGCACGGCCACGGGCGGACCGATCTCATCCCGCCCAGCGAAACCCTTCTCCGGGCGGAGCAGGACGCCCGCTCCGCCCCGGGGCGGGATCTCGCTGGGCGGGATCGGCGTGCGCGGCCGGCGGTGACTCACTGGGAGACGGCGGCCTCTTCGGCCGCCGCGCCTGCCGGGCCGCGGCCGTCGCGTGGCGCCGAGTCCTCGAACGTCTCCTCGGCCATGGGGATCGTCCCCGACATGGCCGCCTGGGCGATCGACTCGCGCAGTCCGGCGCAGGTGAAGAAGTCCGCCTCGCGGATGCCCCCGGCGATCAGGGACGGGCGCCGCTCCGGGCACGTACGGGCGCCCGCCTCGTCCCACTGGACGCTGGTCTGCTGCCAGCTGGACTTGCGGACCTGAACCGTGGCATGACACCGCTGGCACTCCACCGGGGTCATCGGCAGGTCGGCGAGCCGGTTGTCGGTGTGGATCACGCGACCGGTGCCCTGCGCCTGGCCGCCTTCGCGGCGAGGTTGTCCTGCACCTGCTTCTCCCACATCTCGTTCGGCTTGGTGGTGTCGAGCTCGTACTCGAAGCGTTCGACCATCTCGGGCTCGATGTCGGCGACGTCGACGTAGAACTGCTCGTACCACCGCCGCAGCTGGTAGACCGGGCCGTCCTCCTCGCACAGCAGCGGGTTGTCGATGCGGGCCTTGTTCTTCCAGATCTGGACGTCCTGCTCGAAGCCCTTCTTGACGTAGGACGCCTGGGTGCCCGCGACCTCCATGGCGGCCTTCTCGTCGAGGCCGTCCTGCTTCTTCACGATGATGCCGTACTGCAGCACGAAGGAGTTCTCGTCGATCGGGTAGTGGCAGTTGATCAGCGTCGTACGCACGTCCATGGTGTCGTAGTTGTACGTCAACTCGTCGATCATGAACGACGGGCCGTAGTAGGCGGCCACCGACGTGTTGCCGAGCATCGTCGGGCTGCCCTCGGGAAGGCGGGGGCGTGCGTCCTCCCGTGCCTTCCCGTTCATGTACTGGGCCGCGACATGGCCCTCGAAGATGTTCTTGAAGTACGTCGGGAAGCTGAGGTGCACGTAGAAGAAGTGCGCCATGTCGGCGTTGTTGTCGACCACCTCGCGCACATTCGTCTCGACGAGGGTCTCGTACCAGAGCCAGTCGGTCCACTCGTCGTCCAGCGCGCCCTCGATCCTCGGCAGCGCCTCCTCCTCGCGTGGAGGGTTCCCCTCAGGGTCGTTCCAGACGAACAGCATGCCGTCCTGGTCGAGGGTGGGCCAGGCCGAGGTGCGCGCCCTCAGCGGGACCCGGCGCGCGTACGGGATCTGCTTGCACCGCCCGTCGCCGCCCCAGCGCCAGTCGTGGAACGGGCAGGCGATCTCGTTGCCCTTGATGGAGCCCTGGGACAGGTCGCCGCCCATGTGACGGCAGTACGCGTCCAGGACGTTGAGCTTCCCGTCGCCGCCCTGGAAGATCACGAGCTTCTGTCCGAACGCCTGGATGGAGTGCGGCTTTCCGTCGCGGAACTTCTCGGCCAGGCCAAGGCAGTGCCATCCACGGGCGAAACGTGTCGGCGCCGCCACGGCCTCGATCGCGCGGACTCCGCTCTCGGGGGCTGTGCTCACTGCTCGCTCCCGCTCCTCACTCGCTCCGCGGACGGCCTCGTTCCTCGGCCGGCCGCTCCGCTCGCTGCGGTGCTCACGCTCGTGGTCATGTGTCCGTCCTTTGGGCGCGGTCCCGGGCCATTCGCACGCTACGGGCGCGACGACCGGAGGCGGTCGCGGGTCCCACTGGCCGGGACCATCTCAGCCACGCGACCCGGTTCGAAAGCACCATCGGATGCCGACACTTCCCGGACGTTTCACGGAGCGGAGATCATGACCAACGAGGTCCTGGAGCGCGTGCGCCCGATGCTTCCCGGCATCGCCGGGCGTGCGGAGGCGACGGACGCGAAGGGCGCCGTCTCCGAGGAGACCATGGAGGAGCTCAAGGCGGCGGGCGTGCTGCGGATGCTGCAACCGGAGCGTTTCGGCGGCGGGGAGAGCCATCCGGTGCACTTCTACGAGGTCGTCCGGGCGATCTCCGGGGTCTGCGGTTCGACGGGATGGGTCGCCTCGGTGCTCGGCGTACACCCGTGGCAGATCGCGCTCTTCGACGAGCGGGCCCAGCAGGAGGTCTGGGGCGAGGACCCCGGCACGCTGGTCTCGTCCTCCTACGCGCCGGCCGGCCGGCTGGAGGTGGTCGACGGAGGGTACGAGCTGACCGGCCACTGGAGCTTCTCGTCCGGCTGCGGGCACGCGTCGTGGGCCCTGCTGGGTGGCCTGGTGGCCGGGACGGGGGACTTCGTCACGCTGCTCGTGCCCGCGGCGGACTACGCGATCAAGGAGGTGTGGGACGTCATCGGGCTGCGCGGCACCGCCAGTGACGACATCGTCGTCGACCGGGCGTTCGTCCCGTACCACCGCACCCTCCGCAATGACGAGCAGGCACACCTGCGGGGACCCGGCCAGAAGGTCAACACCGGGCCGCTGTACCGGATGCCGTTCGCCTCGATCTTCACCTCGGCCGTCACGGCACCCGTGATCGGGGCGGTCGCCGGCTGCTACGACGCGTACATCTCCGCGATGCGCGACCGGATCCGGCTCAGCCTCGGCGGCGGCCGCTTCTCCGAGGACCGGTTCGCCCACGTCGCCGTGGCACGTGCCGCCTCCGAGATCGACGCGGCGATCCTGCAGATGAACCGGAACGTGGCCGAGATCCATGACCACGCCGCCGGGGACGAGGAGATCCCGATGGAGCTGCGGCTGCGCGCCCGCCGGGACCAGGTCCGGGGGACCGAGCGTGCCCTCGCGGCCATCGACATCCTGTTCAAGACCGCGGGAGGCAACTCCCTGAAGCGCGGCAACCCGATCGAGCGTGCCTGGCGTGACGCCCACGCGGGCAGCGTCCACGTCGCGAACGACGTCGAGCGTGCCCTGGCCATGTACGGCCGTGGAGAGTTCGGTCTCGCGGTCGAGGACAACCTCGTCTAGGCGTGTTCCCGTGGCGTCGGCTCAGACCTCGGGAAGAGAGGGATCGGGCGTCCAGGGGTCCGGTGCGGTGATGGCCCAGCGTTCGTGGTCGCACCAGACGCCGTTGATGTAGAGGTAGGCGGGCGAAAGCCCTTCCTGGCGGAAGCCCAGACGCCGGACCAACGCCAGCGACGCCTTGTTCGCCGACTGGATGTTGGCCTCCAGCCGGTGGAGCCTGAGGTCGTCGAAGGCGTGCCGCAGGATCGCGGTGAGCCCTTCGGTCATGTACCCCTGTCCCGCGGACGGCGCGAAGGCGGCATAGCCGAGGGAGGCGCCCTGGTAGCGGCCACGGATGATCGAGTTGATGTTGATCGTGCCGGCGGCGGCGCCGGTGTCCAGGACACGGACCAGAAAGCCCAGGTTGGTGCCGTCGTCGAAGCGGCGCATCCAGGTCTTGAACTTCTCGGCGGTCGCGGGGAGCTGCATATATGGCCCGTACAGCTCGGCGCTGGCCTGCACGAGCGAGCAGAACTCGTCCTGGTCGGCGAGGGTTAGCGGGCGCAGTTCGACCCGCGACTTGATCTCGGACACGGACCAACGTTAGGGCCTGTCAGGGCGTGTCCCCATGTGATCACAGTCACTCGGGCACCTGTTCCTCGGGACGGACGGCGATCCGCGGAATCCCCTGGCCAACCCGCTCCACGCCGGCCTCACCGGGCTGCCCCGCCACGGCGCGCCCGCCGGAACCGCTCTAGGACCGGCCGTTCTTGTCGGCCATGCTTCTGGCGTCCAGGCCGGCGAGGGAGTCCGGGCCGGTCTCGGCGTTGTGCGCGTGGGCCGCGTGGTGCAGGCCGAAGACCGAGTCCATGCCGCTGCGCATCCCCATCAGGTCCTCGGCCTGGTTGACCGCCTTCTTGGTGAGTGCCAGGCCGAGCCGCGGCATGGCGCTGATCCGCTCCGCGATGCCCATGACCGTGGTCTCGAGGTCGCCGCGCGGCACGACCTGGTTGACCATGCCGAGCTCGCGGGCCCGCTCCGCGCCGAAGCGGTCGCCGGTGAAGAGGAACTCCTTGGCGGCACGGGGGTTCATCACCCACGGGTGCGCGAAGTACTCCACGCCGGGGATGCCCATGCGCACCACCGGGTCGGAGAAGAACGCGTCGTCGGAGGCGACGATGAAGTCGCACGACCAGGCCAGCATGAGCCCGCCCGCGATGCAGGCGCCCTGGACCATCGCGATCATCGGCTTGGGGATCTCACGCCAGCGGCGGCACATGCCGAGGTAGACCTCTGACTCGCGCGCGAACCGGGACTCGACTCCCTGCTTGTCGACGTGGTCCCAGTGGATCACCGCCTTGCGCTCGAAGGACTGGTCGATGTCGCGGCCCGGGGTGCCGATGTCGTGGCCGCCGCTGAAGTGCTTGCCGCTGCCGGCCAGGACGATCACCTTGACCTCGCCGTCGTCGACGGCACGGGTGAAGGCCGCGTCCAGGGCATAGGTCATCTTGGAGTTCTGGGCGTTGCCGTACTCCGGCCGGTTCATGGTCACCACCGCGACCGGACCGCGCCGTTCGTAGGTGACCACCTGCTGCTCAGGATCGGTCATACCTGCTCCTTACGGGGTGTGGCCTGCCGGAGGCCGCGCTTGAGGACCTTGCCGGACAGGTTCCGTGGCAGTTCGTCGATGAAGGCCACCTGACGCGGCACCTTGAAGTTCGCGAGTCGCTCCTCGCAGTGGGCGCGCACGTCGTCCTCGGTGAGGTCGCTGCCGGCGCGCCGGACGACGTACACCATGCCCACCTCACCGAGCCGCTCGTCGGGAACGCCGATGGCGGCGGACTCGACCACCCCGTCCAGGCGGGCCAGCACCTGCTCGATCTCCGCCGGGTAGACGTTGAAGCCGCCGGTGATGAACATGTCCTTGAGCCGGTCGGTGATGGTGAGATAGCCGCGGTCGTCGAGCCGGCCGATGTCCCCGGTGTGCAGCCAGCCGTCCCCGTCGATCGTCTCCGCGGTCGCCTCAGGGTCGTCGAGGTAGCCGAGCATCACGTTCTCGCCGCGCAGCAGCACCTCGCCCTCGACACCGGCAGGCTGGGGTTCGTTGCCGCCGGGCCTGCCGATCCGCAGCTCGTAGCTCTCCACCGCCCGCCCGACACTGCCGGCCACGAGCGCGGCGGGGTCACCGGGCCGGCACATCGTGGCGACCACCGCCTCCGTCAGCCCGTAGGCGGTCAGCACGAGGTCGAAGCCGAGCTCGGCCTGCATGCGTTCGACCAGGGCGACCGGAACGATGGTCGCGCCGGTCACGGCGAGCCGCAGGGAGCCCGTGTCCCGCTCGGCTCGGCCGGGCGCGTCGAGCAGGGCCTGGAAGATCGTCGGAGCGCCCGCGAGCAGCGTGACCCGCTCGTCGCGGATCAGCCGCAGCGTCCGGCGAAGGTCGAACACGGGCTGGGGGAGCATCGCCGCTCCGTGCAGCAGGCACACCAGGATGCCGGCCTTGTACCCGAAGCTGTGAAAGAACGGATTGACGATCAGGTACCGGTCGGCCGGGCCGACCCGGCCGTGCTCGGCCCATTCGCGGGCGGTCGTCACCGTCTGGCGGTGCGCGGAGCGTGCGCCCTTGCTCCGCCCCGTGGTCCCCGACGTGAACAGGATGTCCGCGACGTCGTCGGGGGAGACCGCGTCCGCGAGCGCCTCCACGGTCTCCAGGGGTACGCCGTCGGCGAGCGCGGCGAGCTCGGGGAAGGTGAGGGCGTCGTCCACGTCGCCGCTGCCCGGGTACGGGATCCGCACCACGGCCACCAGGTCGGGCAGGCCCGGGATCGGGAACCCGCCGCCCCCTTCGCCGGCCGCGGCCTTCCGCAGCTCGCCGAGCTGTCCTCGGCCGAGGAACCCGTCCGCGACGAACAGCGCCCTGGCCCGCGTACGCCGGGCGATGTCGACCACCTCGTGCCCGGTGTAGCGGCTGTTCAGCGGGACGAGCACCGCGCCGATGTAGGTGACCGCGAGGGCGGAACCCACCCACTGCCAGGAGTTCGGAGCCCAGATGCCGACCCGGTCGCCGGGCCCGATCCCGAGGGCGACGAGCGCGCGGGCGGTGGTCTGCACCTCACGGTGCAGTTCCGCGTACGACAGGGAGACCTCGCCGTCCAGCAGCGCCTGCGCGGCGGGACGGGCGTTCGCGGTGGCACGCAGGACGTCAGGCAGGGTGCGGGGATACGGGGTCGCCATCGTCAGTGACCGCCCACGCCGGCTCTGCCGGCCGCCAGGTCGAGCGCGATGTCCACGATCATGTCCTCCTGACCTCCGACCAGGCCACGCTTGCCGACCTCGAGGAGGATCCTGCGTACGTCGATGCCGTAGTGCTCGGCGGCGGTCTCCGCGTGCCGCAGGAAGCTGGAGTAGACGCCGGCGTACCCGAGCGTGAGCGTCTCCCGGTCGACCCGCACCGGCCGGTCCTGCAGGGGGCGGACGAGGTCGTCCGCGGCGTCCTGCAGGGCGAACACGTCACAGCCGTGCCGCCAGCCCTGCAGGTCGGCCACTGCCACGAACGGCTCGATCGGGCAGTTGCCGGCTCCGGCGCCGTGGCCGGCCAGCGACGCGTCCACGCGGGTGACGCCCTCTTCGACCGCGACCACCGAGTTCGCCACGGCGAGGGAGAGGTTCTGGTGCGCGTGGATGCCGATCTGGGTCGCGGGATCGAGCACGCCGCGGTAGGCGCGGATGCGGTCCCGTACGCCGTTCATGGTCAGCCGTCCGCCGGAGTCGGTGACGTAGACGCAGTGCGCGCCGTAGGACTCCATCAGCTTCGCCTGTTCGGCGAGCCGTTCGGGCGGGGCCATGTGGCTCATCATCAGGAAGCCCGAGACGTCCATGCCCAGCTCGCGCGCCTTGGCGATGTGCTGCGCGGAGACGTCGGCCTCGGTGCAGTGCGTGGCCACCCGTACCGACCGGACCCCCATCGCGTAGGCCTGCTCGAGCTCGGCGATCGTGCCGATCCCGGGGAGCAGCAGCGTGGTGATGACGGCCTTCTCGACGTTCCCCGCGACCGCCTCGACCCATTCCCAGTCGGTATTGCTGCCCGGGCCGTAGTTGAGGCTGCCGCCGGCGAGCCCGTCGCCGTGCGCGACCTCGATCGCGTCGACGCCGGCGCGGTCGAGGGCGGCCGCGATCCGCGCCACGTCGTCCGGGCTGATCCGGTGCCGGATCGCGTGCATCCCGTCCCGAAGTGTCACGTCCTGGATGTAGAGCCTGGTTGTTCCCCCGGTTCCCTTGGTCACAGGGCCACCTCCGTGCGTGCGTCGCGGGCGATGGTCTCGGCGGTGCGCAGCGCGGCCGAGGTCATGATGTCGAGGTTCCCCGCATACGCCGGGAGGTAGTGCGCGGCCCCCTCGACCTCGAGGAACACCGTCACCTTGGTGGTCACCGGCCCGGCGCCATCGGGCAGCAGCGTGTGCACCGGCTCGCCGTCGGCGATCGGGGTGAACTGCACCTCCTGTTTGAGCCGGTAGCCGGGGACGTACTCCTGTACGCGGGCGACCATCTCCGCGACCGAGGCGCGGATCGCCTCGTGGTCGGCGGTCCCGATCAGGCAGAACACCGTGTCGCGCATGATGAGCGGTGGCTCCGCCGGGTTGAGGACGATCACCGCCTTGCCGCGGCCGGCGCCGCCGACCGCCGCGATCGCGGCCGCGGTGGTCTCGGTGAACTCATCGATGTTCGCCCGGGTGCCGGGGCCGGCCGACTTCGAGGCGATCGAGGCGACGATCTCGGCGTAGGGCACCGGGGTGACGCGCGAGACCGCGTACACCATCGGGATCGTCGCCTGGCCCCCGCAGGTGACCATGTTGACGTTCCGGGGACCCGCGCGAAGCTGCTCTTCGAGGTTGACCGGTGGCACGACGTAGGGCCCGATCGCCGCCGGGGTGAGGTCGACGAGCCGCTTGCCGTACGGGGCCAGGCGCGCCGCGTTCGCGATGTGGGCCTTCGCGGAGGTCGCGTCGAAGACGATGTCGATGTCCTCGAACCCGTCCATCGCGATCAGCCCGTCCGCCCCGTCCGCGGTCACCGCCACGTTCATCCGTGCCGCGCGGGCGAGCCCCTCGGAGTCGGGGTCGATGCCGGCCATCGCGGCCATTTCGAGAGTCTCCGAGAGCCTGATCACCTTGATCATCAGGTCGGTGCCGATGTTGCCCGATCCGATGATCGCCACCTTGGTCCTGCCGGTCCTGCTCATCTTCGGTCCCTCTGCCTGGAGTGAGTCGCCCTGAACGCCGACGCGCGCCCTGCTCGCGTCGGCGAGTCGCGGGCCTCGCGGGATCGGCGCAACGACAGCCTGACCCAGCGCGGGAAAGCCGCGCGTGCGGAGTTCCACTCACCGGGATCGCGGGGGGCGGGGCTCGGCCCGTACGGGTGTGGCCGGTCAGGACCCGGGGTCAGGTCCTGGCCGCCGGCGGCGCCTTGATCGACATCGGCCGGTCGTAGGCCGTTACGGTGAGCCTGATGTTCTGGTCGGATGTGATCACGAACTTCCGGACCTGTTGCCGGTCGTCGGTCCAGATCTCGAAAGCGTCCTTGCTCCAGTAGATAGGGGCCGCGGGGATCGGGAGCGCTGGTGTCCCTGACCTTCCTCCGTTCAGCGACCTGCAGCCCCAGAAACGCTCCGGAGAAATGGTGCGTGGAGCCGTTCTCGTTCAGGTCGGTGCCAAGTGTTTTGAAATCCTTGGACGCCGCCGCGAAGAACCTCACATTGGCGAGCGAATCGATCTCGATGATCTTCTTCGAGACCTCGTCGGGTGAGCCGGGCGCCGCGTTGCCGCCCGGCGGTCGCAACGCGACCTTGGTCCACTTCGTGTCGCCGAACGCCGTGGACATCTTGTAGCCGTCACCGCCGACGGCGATCACCGATTCCGACCCGTCCCGCGCCGACGCGGCGTACGGGGTTCGTTGGATCGCGAAACGTCCCTGGCGAGGGGGCAGCCCTTTGGTCTCCCACACGTAGGTCCCCGTGACGGTACGCGCGTGTTCTGTCGCGGCCACGGCATCCGTGAGCGGCTTCGGTGACCCGTCGGACACGGTGTGACCGGGTGCGGGGTGACCGGGCGCGTGTTCCTGTCCGCCCCCGCAGGCCGTCAATAAAAGCGTGACCGAAAGTGTGGCGAAGGCCCGTGCGCCCCGTCCGGCCATGACATTCCCGCCTTTCCGGCCGCCTCTTTTCCAATGGAGAGTCGGCGGCGTATCCGAGTCGATCTCATTGATGGGAATCGCGGCTCATCCCCGGCCCGATTCCTTTGAAAGGATGGCGGGTGACCCTAACGGGATCTTGTAGGGTTCCGCCATGGGCTGGATGCGGGACACAACGGCGCGATGGTTGCGGATCATGGCCGCCACGGGTGATGGAACCACCCCGCTGGATGAGGGGGTGAACCTCATCGGCGAGGTCGCCGGCACGTTCGGGCCGGGAGACAAGCCGAAAAGGTTCCGCAAGCCGAAACGAGAAGATTCCGTCGTCACCACGGCGGAAATGGTGACGGTCCTGAGCCGCCACCTGGTCACCGGTGTCCAGGCGAGCGATTATCTGCTCGTCCGCCTCGCCGCGGCGACCGGGCAGAGCCGGGAACAGATTCTGGACGAGCTGTCCGCGGAACTCACGCGTTGGCTGAACACCGAGCAACTCGCCATCCTGCGGCTGGAGGTCGAGAGCGGATGCCTCGCGCTCAACGGCGCGGAGAATCCCACCTACTCCGGTCTGGGCCAACGCGTCGAGCAGGTGCTCAGCATGGCCCTCTCGGAGGCCGAGGAACTGGTCGCGGCGGCCAGAGCAGAGGCCACGAAGATCGTCGCGGAGGCCGAACAGCGGCCCTGCCCGCGATGCGGCCAAACCTGAGCCGCCCAGCCCCCGACGCCACCGACCGCGCGCCGTACCGGAGCTAGCCGGGCGCCTACCGGCTTCGGCAAACCGCTTTCTCTACCCCCAGAACGGGCGAGTACACATCTTTCAGCCTCTGATCCTCCTTTCTGGTTGATCTTGCGTGACGACTCCCGATAGCGTTCCCCCGCCCTCCGGTGTGCGGTGGGGCGGGGCACTTGCCGGCAGCGGTGGATCATCGAGGACGTGAACCCACGATGGGTTTTTTCAGCAAGGTTTTCGGTCGCGAGAAGACGCGGACCAAGGCACGTGTGAAGAAGGTGGAGCGCGAGCACCCGAAGGTGGCGAAGGCCGCCACGAAGGTGAAGCGGAAGGTCGACCACGCCGCCGAGCACGCATCGGACCTGAAGGCCGGAATCGTCACCGCCGCCCACCAGCAGGCGCTGACGCTGCACATGCTGACCCACATTCCCCGGCATCATCCGCGGGAGAACGACCCGCACTACCACCTTTTCGAGCAGGCCAAGTCCCGGCTGAAGCGACAGGGTCTGTGGAAGTGCATCATCGACGACGACCTTTGTGAGGGTCAGCCCGAACTCCACCACACCCACGTCGAGTTCTCCCAGATCAACCAGGTGGACCCGAAGGTCATCGAAAGGCACCTCGGCCTGCATTTCGAGACCGACGAGGACTTCCAGGTGTGGGTCGAGTCCCCGGGCAACCTCGAGGTGCTCTGCGAGAACCACCACCGCGCGCACTACGGCATCCACGTGATCCCGGGCCCGCTCTGGGAGGCCGTCCGCTACCGCAAGAAGGGCAGCGAGGCGGCGGCGGAGTTCATCTCCAACGCCGATGCCAAGGCCGCCGAGAAGGCCGGCAAGAAGACCACCGAGGCAGCGGCCGCCACGGAGGACTGAGGCGTCTCGGTCGCCGGCGGTCAGAACGAGGCCGGCGGCCCTGTCCGGATCCATCAGCCGGTCGGCGAGCGTCGAGGGCCGGGCGTGACCGGCGGCGAAACGGGCCGCGACCTCCTCGAGCCCGCGACGGGCACGAGGCGGTGAAGGCTGGCTCAGCCGGTGCGCCGCAGCCCGTACGGGTAGTCGTGGAGACGCTCGGCGCCGTGGTCCCTGACGAGCAGCAGTTCCCCGGTCTGTACGCCCGCGCTCAGGTCGCGGGTGACGACGTTGGGCTGGACGACCACCGTCATGCCCGCCGCCAGGACCACGTCCGGTGTGGGGCCGGGAGGCCGGCCCGGGCCGTCGATGACCGGAGGCAGGTAACCGCCGCCGAAGCCGTGCACGAGGTCGTCGATCGCCGTGAACCCGGCCGCCTCGATGACGGCCCCGGCCGCCGCGAGCTCCCTGGCGTGCGTGCCGGGCCGCAATCGTGTGCGGAGCGTCTCGAACGCCTCCTCGGCGACCTCGTGCAGCCGCGCGTACCGCGGGGTCGGAGGGGCCCCGACCGTGAAGGTCCGCAGCAGCTGCCCTGAGTACTCTGGTGCGACGGCGACACTGATCTCGCAGGTCACGACGTCACGCTCGCGGATACCCCGGGCGGTCGGCCACTGGGCCGGTACCCCCACCGAGGGGTTGTCCATCCCGGTGACGCCGAGGTAGTGGATATGGTGCATCCCGCCCGCCGCGACATAGGTGTGCTCCATCTCGGCGACGAGCTCGTGCTCGGTCACTCCCTCACGGAGGGCGCGTTCGAGCGAGCCGACCGTGGCGTCGGTGAGCGCGGCGGCCTTGCGCAGGGCCGCCACCTCCTCCTCCGACTTCACCAGGCGCATCGCGGTGTAGGCCGGGTTGAGATCGACCACCTCGGCGACCTGGTCGGTCAGCGTCCGGTAGTGCCCGAACGGCAGTGGGCCGGCCACCCCGACGCGAGCGGGGTGCCCGCCCGCGGAGGCGAGCCGCTCCAGCGCGGTCGTCATCGCGTTCCGGCCGATCCAGTCGACCGGCACCAGCGACAGCCTCCGGGCCTGCGGCACGTGGTTGTAGAAGTTCACCAGGAGTACGTCGTCGGCCTCCGCGGGGCCGACGACCAGCAGCGCCTCACGGGTGACCGGCCACCCGGTGAGCCAGGACACCGCGCTGCCGGAGCGGTTCGCACCGTAGACGAGGGCATGGGACAGGTCGCGGCGGGCCAGCTCGGCACGGAAGTCGTCTCGGCGACGGTGCATCTCGGCCGCGGAGAACAACGGTTCGGGGCGTGGGTCATCAGTCACATAAGGCATGGTCGGGGACGATGCACTCGTTTGCAATGGGTCCATGACGTCAACCGTCCGCCCGAGCGTGACCAGGGACAGCTGGCCGGTACGCCGGAGACCGGTTCTGCCGGGCCGCCGCCGTGAGCCCGCGAGGACGTCCCGGTGCCCCGTGCCGCCGGTCGTGGCGTGGCCGGTGCAGCCTGGACAGGTCCCGCCTGACGACCGTGTTCCGGTCACCGACACACCGGGTCGCGGGCGATGCCGTTCAGCGCGTACGCCCCGTCATTCCGCAGTGGCACGGCTCGCCACCGCTCCTGAGGGCGCTTCGAGCGACGTGACAAGTCCCTGAGGCCACGCCCGTGGGGGCCGGAGCCGCTCGCATCGGGACTCCGGGGTCGCCCCCCGGGCCGGCGCTGTGCATCATGGGACGCATGACCGGTGGTGCCATGACCGTACCGACGTGGGAGGCGATGACCGGGGAACAGCGCGGTCGCTGGGAGGAGCTGCTCGACGGCGTGGCCGCGTTGCTGCCGTCCGGGGCGGTGTGCGCGGTGGTCGACGGCGGCCCGTACCCCGCCGTGGTCGCCGACCGGCTCGCCGCCCGGCTGGGTGGCCGCGGGCGCCCGTGTACGCGCGTCGGCGGCGCTTCTTCCCTCACGGCCGAGCGGACCCCCGGCACCGTCACGCTCGCAGACGGGCCCGAGTGGCACGCACGCCCCCCGGCGGGTGGCTGGGACGTGGTGATCTGGCTGCGTCCGCGGCGTGCCGCCGACGAGGAGGCCGAGCGCGACGCGGACATCGTGATCGACCTGCACGACCCGGCGTGGCCCGTGATCCGTCAGGTGACCGGGCGGCTGGCTGGACGCGGTGAGTGGTACATCGCCGAGAGCCGGGCCTTCTTCGGGCCTCGCGCCGAGACCTGGGACACCCGGTTCGGCGACGACATGCCCGCCTACGCCGCCGCGGTCGGCGAGGCCGGGATCCCGTGCGGCGCGACCGCCCTCGACGCGGGCTGTGGCACCGGCCGCGCCCTGCCCGCGCTGCGAGCCGCCGTCGGCCCGGCCGGCACCGTGCTCGGCGTGGACATCACGCCGCAGATGCTCGGCGTCGCCGCGGCGACCGGCCGTGCGGAGGACGCCGTCCTCCTCCTGGCCGACGCCCGTCACCTGCCATTCGCCGACGCCGCCGTCGACGCGGTCTTCGCCGCCGGGCTGGTGCCCCACCTGCTCGACCCCGCCGCGGGCCTGGCCGGCCTGGCTCGTGTCACCAGGACCGGCGGCAGGCTGATCATCTTTCATCCCACGGGCCGGGCGCCGCTGGCCGCCCGCCACGGCCGGACCCTCCGCCCCGACGAACCCCTCGCCGAGGCCACGCTCGGTCCGCTCCTGGCCGGCGCGGGCTGGCGTCTGGACGCCTACGACGACCCGGCCGACCGTTTCCTCGCCCTGGCGACCCGCTGCTAGCAGCGGACCGTCTCAGCCGTGGTTCGGCTGCAGTTCGGGCTCGGCGAGCGGCACCGGGTCGCCGTCCGGGGGGTCGACCGACAGGTGGGGGAGCCGCCGGTCCAGCCACCTGGGCAGCCACCAGTTGGCCGCACCGAACAGGTGCATCACCGACGGGACCAGGACCGTCCGCAGGATGAAGGCGTCCAGGGCGACGGCGGCGGCGAGCCCGATGCCGAACTCGGCGATGACCCGCTGACCGCCGAAGACGAAGGCGATGAAGACGGCGATCATGATCGTGGCCGCGGCGGTGATGACCCGGCCGGTCTGCGCCTGGCCGACGTTGACCGCACGCGCGTTGTCCCGGGTGTGCACCCACTCCTCGTGCATCCGGCTGACCAGGAACACCTGGTAGTCCATTGACAGGCCGAACAGCACGGAGAGCATGATCACGGGCAGGAACGCCTCGACCGGGCCGGCGGCGCCCAGGCCGATCAGCTCCGAACCCCAGCCCCACTGGAAGAACGCCACGATCACGCCGAACGACGCCCCTGCCGCCAGCACGTTCATCACCGCGGCGGTGGCGGGCACCAGCAGGCTGCGGAACGCGATGAGCAGCAGGATGAAGCCGAGGGTGATGATCACGCCGAGGAACAGCGGCAGCTTGCCGGTCAGCACGCCGGCGAAGTCGACGAAGATCGCGGTCGCACCTCCGACGTACACCTTCATGGTGCTGCCGCGTTCCGCCGCGGGCACGACGTCATGGCGCAGCCGGTCGATCAGGTCGGCGGTCTGTTTCGACTGCGGGGAGGTGGTCGGGATCACCTGGACGATGCCGATCTTGGAGCCGGGCGGCATCGGCGGTGCCGCGACGCTGGCCACTCCCTTGAGGTGGCCGACCTCGTCGACCAGCCGGCCGAGGGCCTGCTGGTCCGCCGGGGCGGGTGTCTGGGCGACGAGCTGGAGCGGGCCGTTGAAGCCGGGCCCGAAGCCGGTGGCGAGCAGGTCGTACGCCTGCCGGGTCGTGGTCGAGGACGGGTCGTTGCCCGCGTCGGAGGAGCCGAGGCGCAGGGAGAACACCGGCAGGGTCAGTACGCCGATGAGCACGATCGCGACGGTGGACAGCAGTCCGGGCCGGCGCTGGACCACGCTCGCCCAGCGCTGCCACACACCGCCGCCGCTCGGGGTCCCCGCCGCCGTCAGGCGACGTTCGCGGCGGCTCAGCGTGCGCATCCCGAGGAAGCCGAGCAGGGCCGGCAGCAGGGTGATCGCGGCCAGTACGGTGGCCACGACCGTGGTGGCCGACGCGATGGCCAGGCCGTTCAGGAAGCTCATGCCGAGCACGAGCATGCCCAGCAGCGCGATCACGACGGTGGCGCCGGCGAACAGCACCGCCCGTCCGGACGTGTCGATCGCCTTGACCACCGATTCCTCGACGGTCATGCCCGCCCGCAGACCGGAGCGGTGTCTCGTGACGATGAACAGGGCGTAGTCGATGCCGACGCCCAGGCCGATGAGGGCGCCCAGGATCGGGCCGATCTGGCCGATGTCCAGGGCGTGCGTGAGCAGGCCCACGGTCAGGAGTCCCGTGCCGACACCGGCGATCGCGGTCAGGATCGGCAGCAGCATGGCGAACAGGGAGCCGAACGCGAGGAACAGCACGATCGCGGCCGCCAGCACGCCGACCGCCTCACTGCTGGAGGGCGGGGTGCGTTCGGTCTGGCTGATGGAGTTGCCGCCGAGCTCGACCCGTAGCCCCGCCGTACGTGCCTGTTCCGCGGTGTCGACCACCCGCTGGATGTCGCCCTTCGGCAGCTTGTTCCCCAGCTGGTCGAACGAGATCTGCGCGTAGGCGGTGCGGCCGTCCTTGCTGATCTGGCGGGCACCGCGCGCGGTGTACGGGCTGGTCACCGACGTCACGGACGGCAACTTGGCGACCTTGCCGAGGGTGGCGGTCATGCGCTGCTGGACGGCCGGGTCCTTTACCGTGCTTCCCTCGCCCGTCTGCCAGACCACCGTGGCGCTGTCACCGGACTGGGCCGGCAGGGACTTCTGCAGCAGCTGCAGGGCCTTGGTCGACTCCGTGCCGGGCAGGGAGAAGTTGTCGCTGTAGGCCGAGCCGACGGCCTTGGATGCGACGCCCAGTCCGGCGACGGCGACCAGCCACAGAAGTACCACGATGAGCCGATGCCGATAGCACCAGCGCGCGAGCGCGGACAAGTTGAAACCCCCAGATATCGGTTACGTCTAAGCATGGTGGTTCTAGCGGACGGGATCCGTCCGCCTGGCGAAGGGTCTTGCGCTACCGCGTGCGCAGTAGTCCCGCGGCCCGGCTACTGCGAGGACCGCCCGGCGGGGCGCACCAGTCCGGTCTCGTAGGCGATGATCACGAGCTGGGCCCGGTCGTGCGCGCCGAGCTTGGTCATGGCGCGGTTCACGTGGGTCTTGGCGGTGAAGGGACTGATCCGCAGCCGATCGGCGATGTCGTCGTTGGTGAGTCCCGCCGCCACCATGATCATCACATCGCGTTCCCGTTCGGTCAGCTCGGTCAGGCGCTCCTCGGCCCCGGCGGCGATCTCCGTGGTGGTGTCGAGGAACCGGCCGATGAGCCCACGCGTCGCCGCCGGTGAGAGCAGGGCGTCACCGCGGGCCACGACACGGATGGCGTCCTGCAGCTCCACCGCCTCGACCCCCTTGCCGAGGAACCCGCTGGCACCGGCCCGCAGTGCCGCGAAGACGTATTCGTCGATCTCGAACGTCGTGAGCACGAGGACACGTACGGCGGCCAGGGTCTCGTCGGCGGTGATCTGCCGGGTGGCGACCAGCCCGTCCATGTCGGGCATCCGTATGTCCATCAGCACGACGTCCGGTCTCGTGTCGCGTGCCAGCGCCACGACCTCCTGGCCGTTCGCGGCCTCTCCGACCACCTCGAGATCGGGGGCGGAGTTCACCAGCACGCGGAAGCCCGCGCGTACCAGTGACTGGTCATCGGCCAGCGCCACCCGGATCGTCACGCGGTGCCCGTCGTGGCCGACGGCACGGCGCCGGGAGGCGCGAGCGCAGGGAGGACCGCCGTGACCCGGAACCCGCGGCCGGCCTCGTGGCGTGCGGTGAAGGCCCCGCCGACCGACAGCGCGCGTTCACGCATCCCGAGCAGCCCGTGGCCGGTCCCCGCCGTGTCCTGAGGCGCGCTCGTCCCGCTGTCGGTGACCTCGAGACGGAACTCACCGGGCAGATAGGTGAGGCGCACGACGGCGGTGGCCTCGGGTGCGTGCTTGCGTACGTTCGTCAGCGCCTCCTGGACGATGCGGTACGCGGTGAGGTCGACGGTGGCGGGGAGCTCGCGCGCGTCGCCCTCGACCTGCCGGTCGACGCGGAGACCGGTGGCGGTGAAGGAGGCGATCAGCTGGGGGAGCCGGTCCAGTCCGGGCACGGGTTCGGGAGCCGTCTGCGGCGTGGCGGGGTCCGGCCGGGCGTTCGGCCGTCGGAGCAGCCCGACGGTGGTGCGCAGCTCCTCCAGCGCCGACCGCCCGGCCTGCCGGATGTGGGCCAGGGCCTCACGTGCCTGCGAGGGATCGGTCTCCAGGACGTGCGCGGCGACTCCCGCCTGCACGTTGATCAGCGCGACGTGGTGGGCGAGCACGTCGTGCAGCTCCCGCGCGATGCGCAGGCGTTCTTCCATGACGCGGCGCTCCGCCTCCTCCTCACGGGTCCGCTCGGCGCGGTGCGCGCGCTCCTCGACCGCCGTGACATAGGCCCGCCGGCTGCGTACGGCGTCGCCCACCGCCGCCGCCAGCCCCGTCTGGGCCACGACGCTCACGATCACCGGGCTGAGCCAGTAGTGGTCGCCGAACACCATTCCGGCGGTGGCCAGGAGCAGGGCGGTCCAGGTCGCCACCGTCACGGTGGTCCGCCGGGAGCTGTCCAGGGCGACCGTGTACATCGCGACCATGATCACCAGCATCAGCGGGCCGCGGAGACCGCCGAGCGCAAGGTACAGAGCCGTCCCTGCCGTGGTGAACGCCAGCACCCCCCGCGGCCACCGCCGCCGGAAGACGAGCGCACCGGAGATCAGCGCGCCGACGATCGTCCGCTGCGCGTCCAGCGGCCCGGTGTCGTACCCGTGCGACATCGAGGACGCCATGAGGGCCAGGGCATAGACGGTGACGGCGAGAACGCCGTCCGAGACGAGCGGATGCCGCCGGGCGGCCTGCCTCACCTCGGTCAGACGGCTCACCCCTCCACGGTAGTCGGCGGCCCGTCATGCGCCGTTGCCCCAGGGGACGAGAGTCCGGCTACTGCGTCCGCAGTATCACGGGCGGCGTGGCCACGGAGAAAGTCCTCGACGACGTTCGCGCACAGCGCCTCGTCGAGGGGTTCGGAGGTGATGAGACGCCGGTACACGAACGGCCCCAGCAGCTCGGCGAGTGCCAGTTCGACGTCCACGGGCGGCAGCGCGCCGCCCTCGACGGCCTCGCGGAGCACGGCACGCAGGGGCGCCTGCCGGTCGGCCACGAACCGTGCCGTCGCCGCCGCGATCTCGGGCTCGCGGCGTGCCGCCTCCAGCAGGGCGGGGATCGCGTGGGCCCACGGCTCGACCGACATCTGGCGGGCGAGTTCGCCGAGGGAGGACGTCAGCCGCTGGGCGAGCGTGCCGTCGACCGCGATCGGCGGAACGGGGGGCGGCAGCAGATGCCGCAGCCCGGCCAGGACGAGCTCCTGGCGGGTCGGCCAGTGCCGGTAGACCGTGGCACGCGCCACTCCGGAACGCGCCATCACGGCCTCGACGGTGACCCCCCGTACCCCCTTTTCGACCAGCAGGTACGCCACCGCGTCCAGGACTCGCGCTCGGCTGCGTACCACCCGCGGGTCGGTCTCACCGCTCGTAGAGGTCATAACAAGACGATATCATCTCGTAACAAGACAGGATTGTCTCGTTAACAGCGGGCCGTGCGGGCACGGCTCACCCGGCACCAGCGGGGGACGGCCGGTCAGGCTCCGGGTCACGGACGGCGGATGCGGTAGCGCATGTGCGTGACATGCTGCGCGAGATCCTCGACCTGCGGAGTGGTCAACCGGCGGACCGGGTCCAGCTCGATGTGCTCGGCGGGCAGATGGTCGAACAGCCTTCGTCCCCGCCCGAGCAGGACCGGTACGACGTGCAGCTCCAGTTCGTCGAGCTGCCCTGCCCGCAGCAGCGCCTGCGCCGCCCCGGCACCGTGCACCATCACGTCGCCGTCTCCGGCTGCCGCGCGGGCCTGTGAGGCACACTCTCGTACGTCGGTGACGTAACGGACGCTGCCCGGCGGCGGGTCGTCCGGGACGTCGTGGGTCAGGACGAAGACCGGGACGCCGTTGTGGTGGTCGCCCTGCCAGCGGCCGGCGTGCTCGTAGGTGCGGCGGCCGGAGATGACGGCGCGGGTGGCCATCACCTCGGCGTAGACCTGTCCGCTCGGTCCCGGGTCATTGCGCCGGTCGAGCCAGTTGAAAAGGCGGAACCCGCCGATGCCCATCGGGGTGTCCAGGCCGTCCTGCGGCCCGGTGACGTAACCGTCCAGGGACATGGTCATGTACAGCCGGATGAGTGCCATCGTCTCAGCCCGCCGTCCTCACGCGGTAGCGCAGGTGCGCCACGCCCGGCCCGTCCACGGCACGGAGCAGTTCGAGCTCGACGTGGTCGGGTGGCATGTCCGCGAAGAGCGGTTCGCCCTGTCCGAGCAGGACCGGGATCAGGTGAATCTGTAGTTCGTCCAGGACGCCTGCGGCAAGTGCCAGCCGAGCGGTGCGGGCTCCATGGACCAGTACGTCCTTGTCGCCGGCCGCGCCGGCCGCGTCCTTGGCCATGTTCATCGCGGCCGTGACGTCGCCTACATAGGTGACCCCCGGCCATGGTGGCTGGGGATCGGGCCGATGGCGGCTCAGGACGAAGATCGGCACGCCATCGTGGTGGTCGCCGTCCCAGCCGCCGGCGAGCTCGAACGTCCGCCGGCCGACGACGACCGCCCCGGTGGCCATGGCCTCGTCCATGACGTCACGGTTCACGCCCGCCAGGTGGCCGCCCCTTCTCTGCTCTGCGTCGGCGTCCGGCAGAAACCACTCATGCAACCGCTGTCCTTTGTCACCGAGCCCGTTGCCCGCCGCCACGTTCGGCCCGGCGATGAACCCGTCCACCGACATCGACATGTACAGCACGGTCTTACTCATGTTTCCCGTCCTTCCGGTACGTGCGAAGGGGGCTCCCCTTTGCGGTCCGCCCTGCCGGGCGGACACTGATGTGTGCGCTGCCCAGCATGCGAGATCGTGGAGCCGGGTTGTATCCCAGATTTCTGGGGTGATGCCGGAGGCCGCCATAAGATCCCGATTGTGGTCACCGCATCGGCGGCGCATGCGCGCGTCCGCGACGAGATCCTCAGGCTGGTTCACCGGGGGTTGCCCGTGCCGGAGTTCGCGCGGGCCGTCGGCGACGCCTTGGCACGGGCCGTGCCCGCCGAGGGCACCTGCCTGATGACGATCGACCCGGCGACCATGCTCCCGACCGCGGAGTTCGTGGAGAACGGCCTGCCCGCGGCGGAGCTGCTCCGGCTCGTGGAGATCGAGGTGCGCGAGCCGGACTTCAACAAGTGGGCACAGCTCGCCCGTGCCGGTCGCCCGGCCGGCAGCCTGAGCGACGCCACCGCCGGTGATCTCGACCGTAGCCTGCGTCAGCGGGAGATCCGCCGCCCCGGCGGATTCTCCGATGAACTGCGGGTGGTGCTCGCCGACAGCACCGGGACCTGGGGGCAGCTGACCGTGTTCCGTGAGGCAGGGCGCCCGCACTTCTCCCCGGCCGAGGTGGAGCTCGTATCGTCGATCGCCGGCGTGATCGCCGACGGACTACGGCGCGGCCTGTTACTCGGTGGCGCGCAGGCCGGTGACGGCGACGCCGGTCTGCTGGTCCTCGACGCCGATGACGGCGTGCGCATGTCCAACAGGGCGGCGGATCACCTGCTGGACGAGCTGGGCACCGGCGGCAGAGAGGGCGCTCGGCTGCCACTGGTGATCTCCTCTGTCGCCCGCCAGGCCCGTTCGGTCTGCGGCGCCGCAACGGGTGCGGCACCCGCGCCGGCCCGTACCCGACCGGCCAAGGCACGGGCGCGCACCCGGGCCGGCCGGTGGCTGACCATCCGAGGCTCGCTGCTGAACGACGGTCCGGAATCGCAGGTCGCGGTGATGCTGGAAGCCGCTCGCCCCGCCGAGATGGCGCCCCTGATGGTCGATGCCTACGGCTTCACCGACAGCGAGCGCCGGGTCACCGAACTGGTGGCCAAGGGCCTGTCCACCAAGCAGATCGCCGCCCGGCTGCACGTGTCGTCGTACACCGTTCAGGACCACTTGAAGTCGGTCTTCGCCAAGTCGGGCAGCGGTTCACGCGGCGACCTGATCGCCCGGCTGTTCCTCGATCATTACGCCGTCTCCTTGACGTCGGGAATCGCCGCGGACATGTGATGAAGGATCCGGGCGCCCCGATCCCGCGCGCCCTAGGGGCCGAGGAGGCCGGACGATGCGAGCACCCTCTCCACGGTGATCTCGATGACCACCCGGTGCGGGTTCTCGCGCGGCTTCCGGTAGCGCTCGGCGTAGCGGGCCACCGCATCGGCCACCCGCGCCGGGTCGTCGCTGACCGCGCTCGTCCCCTCCAGGGTGAGCCAGCGGCGGCCGTCGACCTGGCACAGCGCGACGCGCCCTCCCGCGGTGGCGATACGGGCCTTGATGCTCGACCCGTCGGTGATCACCCGGGCTAGCTCTCTTTCGGCGTCCCAGGTGAAGCCGACCGGCACCACGTGCGGTGAGCCGTCCGGCCGTATCGAGGTGAGCGTCGCGAGATGGCGTTCCCGCAGGAACTCCAGCGCGTCCGCGCCCAGCCGCCGCGGGAGTGTGGCCACGCCGACACCCTAGTGCCGGCCGGCCCCCCGCCGGCGGACGCGTGCGGCGCGTCCCCGGTACGCATGCGCCGCCACGCTCAGGGGGCCCGGCGGCTTCAGCTACCGCGTACGGCCTCGGCCAGCGCCTCGCGGATCTCGGCCACCCCGGCCGGAGCGCCCGGGTCCGCGGTCAGCGCGGCGGCCGGGTCCTTCAGGTAGGGACTCCCGTAGGCGGGTGTGCCCGGCTCCTGGCGCCACCCTTCGGAGAGCGGACCGGCGTCCACCACGTCGAACCCGAGGGTGTCCAGCAGCGCGGTCGTCCTCGCCTTGGCCTGAGCGTCGTCCCCGGCGATCGACAGCGCGGAACGGTCCGGCGCGCCGGCCGGACGGGCCAGTGACCAGAGGTGCTCGAAGTAGATGTTGTTGAACGCCTTCACCACGTGTGACCCATCCAGATGGGCCTGGACCAGCTCGCTGCTCGTGGTGGCGTGCGAGTCCAGCTCCGCGAACCGGCCGTCACGCTGCGGGTAGTAGTTGCCCGTGTCGATGACGGTCTTGCCCTCGAGCGGCGCCTGCGGCACCTGGGGATAGTTCTTGAACGGGATGGTGACCACGACCCAGTCCCCGGAGGCCGCGGCCTCCTCCGATGTTCCCGCCGTGGCCCGCGCGCCGAGTTCCGCCGCGAGGTCGGCGAGGGTCTCCGGTCCTCGCGAGTTGCTGAGCACCACGTCCAGCCCGGCCTCGACGGCGAGTCGCGCCAGGGTGCCACCTATGTATCCGCTTCCGATCAGTCCAAGTGTCGCCATGGAGCGTGGTAACGCGTCGTGGCCGGCGGATGTTCCGCCGGCCCTCGGTTCGTGGAGGCGGCCGTCCCCTCTGGCGCGGAGTGTCCCGCCGGTTCATTCTTCGGTCATCACGTTCTGCTGGTCGTCGCGTGACGGCGAGCCGATTCGAATTCGAGGTGACCGATGACCGCGGAGTTCGCCAAGGCCGGCGCGGAGGACTTCACGCTTCCGGGCAGGCCACTGCCCTTCTTCCTCCCGGCGGGTGAGGGGGAGCGCGCGCACCTGTTCGACTCTCTGGTCACCGTCCTGCTCAGCAAGGACGAGACCGAGGGACAGTTCGGGGTCTTCACCCTGGCCGCTCCCCGGGGCGAGGCGATCCCCACCCACACGCACGCCGACGTGCACGAGATCTTCTTCGTTCTGGGCGGCCGGGCGCGCGTGTGGATCCAGGACGCGGAGGGCGAACGGCTGGAGAGGCTGCTGGGCCCCGGCGACTTCGGATACGTACCCGCCGGTCTGCCGCACAGCTTCCGGGTCGAGGCCGACGACACCAGGATCCTCGGCGTCTGCACCGGTGGCTTCGAGCGCTTCTTCGCCGCCGCCGGCACCCGTACCGACTCGCGCGGGCTGCCCCGGCCGCCGCATGTTCCCTCGGCCGAGCATCTCGCCGCGGCCGGGCGGGAGTTCGGCAACGAGTTCCGCTTCGACCTTCGGCTGGACGGCTGAGATGACGACGCCCGGCGAGGTGCTCGCGGTGCCTGTCGCGTGACGGAGGCCGCACCGCAGGTGCTCATCGCGGGCGGCGGACCGGCCGGGCTCGCCGCGGCGGTCGAGCTCGGCCGGCGGGGGATCCGCGTCTGCCTGGTGGAGCCGCGTCTCACCGTCGACGACGACCGGCCGCGCGCCAAGACCACCAGTATCCGGACCATGGAGCACCTGCGCCGCTGGGGTCTGGCGGACCGGCTGCGCGCCGTGGCGCCGCTTTCCGTCTCCTGGTCGCAGGACGTCATCTTCTGCACGGCACTGCTCGGTACCGAGCTCACCCGGTTCCGTAACGCCTTCGGGCTGTACGAAGGGCGCAGCGAGCACTGGGCGGAGCCGGGTCAGCAGATACCGCAGCCGCTCGCCGAACGGGTGCTCCGCGAGGCGGTGGCCGACCTGTCCTCCGTCACCTGCCTGACCGGGCACACGGTCACCGGCGTCGAACAGGACGCCCGCGCGGTGCGCGTCACGGTGACGGCCGGCGACGGCGCCGCCCGCGTGATCGAGGCCGAGTACCTGCTGGGCTGCGACGGCGCCGGCGGTGTCACCCGGGAGGCGGCCGGCGCGGTGTACGCCGGGTCGTCCGGCGAACGGCCCAACCTCAGCATCGTCTTCCGTTCACCGGGCCTCGACCGCAGGATCGCCCTGGACCCGGCGGTGCAGTACTGGGTGGTCGGCCCGGAGGCGTCCGGCCTGATGGGCCGGCTCGACCTGAAGGACCGATGGTGGGCCATCATCCAGCGGGTCGACACCCGTGTCTCCACGCCGGACCCGCAGGCGCTGGTGCGTTCCCTCATCGGCTCCGCGCCGGACGTACCCGTGCGCGTCGTCGGCACCGACCCGTGGGTCGCGCGGATGCTGCTGTCCGACCGCTACCGTTCCGGGCGCGTGTTCCTGGTCGGCGACGCCGCCCATCTCAACCCGCCGTGGGGCGGGCACGGCTACAACACCTGTGTCGGCGACGCGGTCAACATCGGCTGGCGGCTCGCCGCCGTACTCCAGGGCTGGGGCGATCCCGCGCTGCTGGACAGCTACGAGACCGAGCGCCGGCCCGTGGCCGCCCAGACCATCACCGACAGCGCCGCGCAGGAGAAACTGCTCGCCCCCTCCTTCGCCGGCCATCCGCTCACCGGAGACGGCGAAGCGGCGGACCGGCACCGGGCCGAGGTCGCGGCGGCACTACGGGCCAAGGCCGGTGAGTTCCACAGCGAAGGGCTGGTCCTCGGTTACCACTACGCCGCCTCTCCGGTCGTCGTCGACGACGGCTCGCCGGTCCCGTCGCACACGCCGCGGACCTACCACGGCTCCGGCCGCCCGGGCGCACGCCTCCCGCACGCCTGGCTCCCCGATGGCCGTTCGCTCTACGACGCGCTGGGCGACGGCTTCACGCTCCTGCGCCTGGGCCCCGCACCGTCCGCCGCCTTCGAGAGATCGGCGCGGGCGCGCGGCGTCCCCCTCACGGTGGTGGACCTGACGCGGACCGCCCTGCACGACCGGTACGGCGCCGATCTCGTCCTGGTCCGTCCCGACCAGCACGTGGCCTGGCGCGGGTCCGGCGACGCCGGCGCCGGGCGGGTCCTCGACGTCGTACGGGGCGCCGGCTGAGGACGCGGCGCGGCGCGCGGACGGCCGAGTGGCGGAGTCGGCTGGGCGATTGGTAGCTTCTAGCCGCTTCCGTCCGATCTTGGCCGAAGAGGCGTCCCGCGCCGCCGAGCCTGGTCCGCAGGATGCGCCGCAAGCATTCGCCGCCAGGATCGCTCTGGCCAGGAGGTCGAGGTCCCATGACGAGGCGCCGCCTGATATCGCTGGCCGGAGGGCTCGCCCTCGTGGTGGTCGCGGTGGTCGTGACCGTTCTCACCTACGGCGGGCACGGGTCGCACGGCGTCGCGGCACCGGCCCCGACCATTTCGTCGTTGACATTGTCGCCGTTCGTGACGCCGAGCCCGACGCCCAGTGGCACCCCTCACCATCGGCACCGTACGACCGTGAAGAAGGCCGCGGCGACGGCCCGGCGCGGCACGCCGGGTTCCTCCGGCGGCCACTCCGGTGTGCTGCCGGCGGACCCGTGCGCCCACAACCACCACTGCCACGTGCCGCCGGCTCCGCCGCTGAAACCGGACCCGCGGCCGCCGGTGGGCCCGCCGGTGGCGACCGTGTCGGGCGCCCCGGCCGGCCCGCCCGCCGGCGGCTGAACTCGCCCGTCACGGCCGGGGGGCGGCCACCTCGCAGCGCTCGACACGGGCCGGGACGTGCTTGTGCAGTGGTGTGCCGACCCAGGGGTCACGGTGGGCGGCGGTGGTCAGCTCGTTCGGCGGGGTGCCGGCGCCGCCCTGCGGGTCGGAGGAGGCGAGACCGAGGCCGTTCGGCAGCGAGACGTGTCCCGGCTGCATGCGGTCGGTGGGTTCGACCGGGATCTCGGCCGAGCCGGCCGGGGTGGTCACGCGGACGCGGTCGCCGGGGGACAGGAGCATCCGTTCGGCGTCGGTCAGGCTCATGCGGAGCGCGCCGTCTCCGCCCCGGCGGCGCCAGCCGGGGTCGCGGATGATGGTGTTGGCGGTGAAGGCCCGTCGCTCCCCGGCGGTCAGGACGAACGGCCAGGATGAGTCGGAGCCGGGTGCGGGACGTTCGGCCAGAGCGGTGAGGTCGCCGAGCAGCTCGGGGATGGCCAGCCGGACCCGGTGCCCGGGGTCGCGTACGCGCTGCCAGACCCCGTCCCACCGGTCCTCGGTGATGACGACGCCGTGTGGTCCGGCGAGGATCGCGTCGAAGAGGCGTTCGCCGGCCTCCAGGCCGGTGCCGAAGCCCGCGTCGCGTACGCCGTCGGGGTTCTCGGCGGCGCAGCGGTGCGCGGCGGCCCACAGCACCGCAGCGGCGGCGGCGCCGCCGGGCAGGGTGGGTCCCAGGGTGCGGTAGAGCAGGACCGGCGCCAGGCCCGCCAGGCGGCGGTCGCTCGTGGCGGCCATGAACGCGGCCCCATAGGCGGCCCGTCCGCGGGCGGCGGCCGCGTGCAGCGGGGCCAGATCGGCATCGGTGAGGGCGCCGGAGGCCTCCGCGAGGCGGGCGTGGATCTCCGGTTCGGGCAGCGGGCCCTCCGGCGCGGGCAGGACGGGTGGCCGCAGGTGGAAGATGTTGCGGGGGAAGTCGAAGTTGAAGAACGTCGCCTCCCACTTCTCGTACTGGGTCGGTGCGGGCAGGACGTAGTCGGCGAGCCGCGCCGTCTCGGTCATGGCCACGTCGATCACCACGAGTGTGTCCAGTGCCTGGAGGGCCTGGCGCATGGTGGCCGAGCCGGCGAGGGAGTGTGCCGGGTTCGCGCTCTCCACGATCATCGCCCGGTAACGTCCGGGGTGGTCGGTGAGGATCTCCTCGGCGATGACGTTACACGGCACCAGGCCACTGATGATCGGCGCACCCGCGACCGGGGAGCGCGGCACGTCATCGATGTGGCGTCCCCGGTCGCGGCCGAGCGGGGACAGGCCGCTGGGCAGGTACTGCGACCCGGGGCGGGCGAAGTTCCCGGTCAGCAGCCAGATGAGCTTCTCGACGTAGCTGACCAGGGTCGAGTCCCGGTTCATCTGCACCCCGAGGTCCTCAAGCACGCCGACCGAGGACGCGGCGGCGATCCGCCGCGCGGTGTCACGGACGGTGTCCTCGGCGATCCCGGACAGCTCGGCGTACCGCGACACGGGGACCTGGCGCAGCGTGGTGATGACCTCGGCCAGGCCCGTGGCGTGCTCGGCGAGCCACGCGTGGTCCAGCAGGTCCTCCTCGACCAGGACCGCGGCCATCGCGGCCAGCAGGTAACCATCGGTGCCCGGGCGCAACGCCAGATGGACGTCGGCGAGCTCGGCCGTCTCGGTCCGCACCGGGTCGATCACGATCATCGTGCGGCCCGGATCCCGTGCGATCTCCTTCAACACGGCCCTGGCACGGGGGAAACCGTGCGACTGATAGGGATTCTTGCCGATGAACAGGCTCACCTCGGCGTGCTCGATGTCCGCGCGCACGTAACCGCCGAGCATCCGCGCGTCGACCCAGAACTCGCCCGTCTTCTCCTGCGCCAGCGCGCTGGACCGATACTTTCCGCCGTACGCCCTCAGCGTCGCGGAGGAGTACGCACCGCCGAGATGGTTCCCCTGGCCGCCCCCGCCGTAATAGAAGATCGTCTCCCCGCCGTGCGCGTCACGCACCGCACGCAGCCGGCCCGCCACCTCGGCGATCGCGGTGTCCCAGTCGATCTCCTCGAACGACCCGTCGTCCCGGCGGCGCAACGGGCGGGTGATCCGGTCGTTGCGGCCGTTCTGGTAGTGGTCCAGCCGCAGGGCCTTGTTGCAGGTGTAGCCCCGCGACGCCGGATGAGCCTTGTCCCCCCGGATTCGCTCGAAACTCCGGCCGTCAGTACCCAGCTTGATCTCGATGCCGCAGTTGCACTCACACAGGATGCACGCGCTCGGCTGCCAGTTTTCTGTCGTTTCGGTCATGAATACCCCCTGTTGCCCCGACGGTAGCGCGCGACGGTGAACCGCCGCGGGCGATCGCGGCCGTACAGCCGTCACCAGCCCTGCGTAAAGCCGCCACGGCGGCGTACTGTGTGCGACTGTGAGGTGGGTCACAGTCTCCGTCGTCGCAGTGCTGCTGTTCGTGGCCGCGTGCGGCGAGCGGGCGGCACACCCCTGGCGGCTGGTCATCGCGACCGGCGGTCAGGGAGCGGTGTACTACGCGTACGGCGAGGGCCTCGCGCGGGTGGCGCGCGCACACCTGCCCGGAGCCGAACCCGAGGTGGTCGCGACGGCCGCGTCGGTGGAGAACCTCCGGCTGGTGGCGGAGGGACGGGCCGACGTCGCCTTCACGCTCGCCGACTCGGCCGCGCTGGCGTACGAGGGCAGACCGCCGTTCACGGCTCGCGAGCCGGTCGTCGCGCTGGCCCGGCTGTACGAGAACTACACGCACCTGGTGGTCGCGGCGGACAGCTCGATCCACCGGCTGCCGGACCTGCGCGGGCGCGTCGTGTCGATGGGGGCGGCAGGCTCGGGCACCGAGCTGATCGCGACCCGGCTGCTCACCGCGGCCGGGGTGGACCCGGAGAAGGGGGTCCACGTCCGCAGGCTGCAGGTGGCCGACTCGGCCGCCGCGCTGCGCGGCGGCCACATCGACGCCTTCTTCTTCTCCGGGGGGCTGCCGACCGGGACGATCGCGGAGCTGGCGCACGTGATGCCGATCCGGCTGATCGACCTCGGCGACTACGTCGAGCCGCTGGGAAAGCGGTATCGGGCGTTCTACGAAGAGCGGTCGATCCCCGCGTCGACCTATGAGCTCTCCGGGCCGGTGCGCACCATCGGCGTGCCCAACTACCTGGTGGTCAACGCGTCGATGCCGGCCGACCGCGCCTACGCGCTGACGCGGATGCTGTTCGAGCAGCGCGACGCGCTGGCCCGCGCGCATCCCGAGGCCCTGCACCTCAACCTGCGCGCGGCGATCTCGACGAATCCGCTGCCGCTGCATCCCGGGGCGATCCGTTACTACCGGGAGTCCAAGCGGCAGAGCTGACCGGGCCCGGCTCCGGCGGCGATCCCGCCGCCGCGGGCAGGACCACCCGGGCGTGCAGGCCGCGCGGACGCGCCGGCCCGAGCAGCAGCACCCCGCCGGACGCTTCGGCCAGCGCCCCGGCGATGGCGAGCCCGAGTCCCGTGCCGTCGACGTTCTGGTGCTCCGCACCACGCCAGAACCGCTGCGTGGCGCTGGCCAGGTCGGCCTCGGAGAGGCCCGGCCCGTCGTCCACGACGTCGATCCCGACGACCGGTTCGCCCAGACCGTCCGCGGGCCGGTGCGGCCGGGACACGGTCACGGTGACCGTCGCGTCCGGGCCGGCGAACTTGGTGGCGTTGTCGATGAGCGCGTCGAGGATCTGGCCGACGCCACCCTGGACCGCGAACGCGGCGGCGTGGGTCGCGCCGCGGCACCGGAGCCGTACGCCGGAGGAGTCGTGCCGCCACGCGGTCACGCGTTCCCTGGCGACCCGGCCGCAGTCGACCACACAGATCCGGTAGTTGCCGCCCTCCGCGCGCACCAGCGCGAGGATCCCGTCCAGGATGCGGCCCAGCCGGCCGGCCTCGTCGATGGCGAGCTCGAGATCGCGTTCGCCCGCCGGGGGCAGGTGGGGGGCGAGGTTCTCCACCCGCAGCCGCAGTGCCGCGAGGGGGTTGCGCAGCTGGTGCCCGGCGTAGGACACGAAGGACTTCTGCTGTTCGAGGATGCGGCTCATCGCCGCGGCCATGGTGTTGAAGTGCTCCCCGAGCCGTCGCATCTCGGCCGGTCCGGTCGTCACCGGGACCCGTGCCTGCCACTGCCCGGCCGAGAGTTCGCCGGTGACCTCGTCCAGCTCGCGGACCGGGCGCAGCACCCACCGGGTGAGCGGGACGGCGGCGAGACCGAAACCCAGCAGCGCCGCGAGGCCGGCGGCGGCCAGCTCGGTCCACCGGGTGGTGATGCGGGAGCGTACGGCCCCGGTCGGCGCGATCGTGACGGCGGTGGCGACCACCTCACCGCCACGGCCGACGGGTTCCGCCACGACGAGCGGTGCGCGCCGCCACGGCCACACCACCTCCTCGATGCCCGAACGGTCGCCCGACAGCGCGGCGCGCAGCCGCGAACGGGCGGCTCCGCCGAGACTCAGCCCCGGGCGCGAGGAGATGACGATCCTTCCGTCCTGGTCCACGATGGCGGCCGCGATCCCGTACAGGCTGTCGTAGCGGGTCAGCTCGGCGCGCAGTGTCACCATCTCGCCGCTGCGCAGCGCCGGCTCGGCGAGGGAGGCGAACCGCGCGGTGTCGTTGAGCTGGTCGATGAACAGCGTCTGGGTGTCGCGTGCGGCGACGGCGACGGCCAGCGGGATCTCCAGCGCGGCCAGCACCAGGAGCAGCAGGGAGGCGTAGAGCACGAGCATGCGGCGCAGCACGCCCTCACCTCCCGCTCGGCGGCGGCCGGCGATGTCTCACGTGCCCTCCGCCACCTGACCGGCCATCCCGGCGTCGTCGCGGGTGATCAGGCGGTAGCCGACGCCGTGCACGGTCTGGATCACCTTCGGGTCGCCGAGCTTGGCGCGCAGGGTCGCCATGTGCACGTCTAAGGTGCGCTGCCCACCCGGCCACGGGTTGTTCCACACCTCGATGAGGAGGCGTTCGCGCGAGACGACCACGCCGGGCTGGCGCGAGAGGGCGGCGAGCAGCTCGAACTCCTTGCGGGTCAGGGTGATGACCGCACCGTCGGCGGACGTGACGAGGTGGCGGGCGACGTCGATGCGCAGGCCGCCGGCGGCCACGGCAGGGCGCGCCGCCGGCCGTACACGGCGCATGACCGCGTCGATGCGGGCCCGCAGCTCGGCGATCCCGAACGGCTTGACCAGGTAGTCGTCGGCCCCCGTACGCAGGCCGATCACCCGGTCCCGCTCGTCTCCCCGTGCCGTGATGGCGATGATCGCCACATCGCCGCGGGCCCGCAACCGCCGGCACACCTCGATGCCGTCCATGTCCGGCAGGCCCAGGTCCAGCAGGACCAGGTCGGGCTCTGGCGCGGCCAGCGCCGCGGCCGCCGTCGCCGCGCGTGACACGTCGAAGCTCTGCCGGCGCAACGCCACGATGAGCGCGTCGGCGAACCGGTTGTCGTCCTCGACGAGAAGGATCCGCATCGCCCCTCAGCGTAGAAATCATGTCGCTCCGCGCATACAGCCCAGACCCTAGAGAATCCTCAAATCTCACCCTCTGCTCTTCGCGGCCCCGGTACGAGCTGTCTACGTTGCGGGTGCGCCGGACGGCGCTTCAGGGCTCGTACCTCCGATCGGGGCGGACGGCGGCCCGGCCTGGATCGAGGAGAGCGGGCGGATCGAGATGCATGCCAAGCAGATGACGGCGCTGGCAGCGGCGGCGACGCTGATGGTGGCCGGATGCGGATCGAAGGGCGAGCGCGAGGCGAGCGACAGCGGGAACACGCTGAAGTTCGGTGCCTCCATGTCGCTGACCGGGTCTCTGGCGCGCGAAGGCGGCCTCACCAAGGAGGGGTACCAGCTCTGCCAGCAGGCCGTGAACGCCAAGGGCGGCGTCCAGGTCGGAGGGAAGCGCCTCAAGCTCGCCATCCAGTACCAGGACGACACGTCCAAACCGGACACCGCCGCGCAGCTGGTCGACCAGTTCAACGACAAGGGTGTGAAGCTGATCCTCGGCCCCTACGGCTCGGCGACCACCGAGGCCGCGGCCGCGGTGATCGAGCGCAACGGCCAGGTGATGGCCGACAGCTCCGGCGCGGACGACAAGATCTTCCAGAAGGGGTACAAGCGGACCTTCGCCGCCCTGTCTCCGGCGCACTCCTACGCCGCGTCGATGATCCAGGCGATCGCGGAGATGGCGCAGCCGAAGCCGGCCACGATGGCCTTCCTGTCCGCCGATGACGGGTTCTCCAAGACCGTGGCCGAGACCGGCGCCGCCGAGGCGAAGCGCCTCGGGTTCAAGGTGGTGGCCACCGAGTTCTTCCCCAACGGCACGTCGGACGTCTCCTCGGCCCTCACCAAGATCAAGTCCCTGAAGCCGGATGTGATCGTCGGGTCGGTGCACGTCGTCGAGGGCATCGCGATCATCAAGCAGGCCAAGGAGCTCGGCGTCACGCCGTCCGGAGGTTTCGCCGAGACCGTGGCGCCGCCCACACCCGACTTCGCCAAGGCGCTCGGCGCCGACGCCGAAGGCGTCCTCGGCTCCACGCAGTGGACCGACAAGACGGTCGGCAAGGACAAGTGGATGGGGACCGCCGCCGACTACAAGACGACGTTCGGCGCCGCGTTCGGCGGACGGGCGCCCGAGTACCACGGCGCCGAGGCGACGGCGGCCTGCATCGCCCTGGTCGACGCGGTGGAGAAGGCCGGGAGCACGGACGCGGACAAGGTACGGGACGCGCTCGCCGCGCTGGACGAGCCGACCTTCTTCGGGCCGCTGAAGTTCACCGCGCAGGGCCAGAACCTCACCAAGACGATGCAGGTCATCCAGGTGCAGGACGGCAAGCCGGTCGCCGTCTGGCCCAAGGACATCGCGGAGGCCAAGATGGTCTGGCCGGGCACCAAGTGAGCGAGCGGCCCGGCGACACGGCGCCCCTGGTCACACCTCCGACGAAGGAGGACTCGTGAGCCAGCTGCTCCAGGCGACGGTGTACGGGCTGCTGCAGGGTGGCCTGCTGGCGCTGATCGCGGTCGGGTTCTCGCTGGTGTGGGGCGTGATGAACGTCATCAACCTGGCACACGGATCGTTCGTCCTCATCGGCGCGTACCTGGCCTTCGAGCTGCACCGGCAGCTCGGCCTGGACCCCTTCGTCTCGATGGTCCCGGTCGCCGTCGCGCTGTTCGCCGCCGGTTACCTGGTGCAGCGCGGGCTGATCAACCTGGTGGTCAAGGCGCCCATCTTCATCACGCTGCTGCTCACATTCGGCCTGGACCTGGTCCTGGTCAACGGGCTCCTCCTGATCTACTCCGGCGACTACCGCTCCATCCCGACCGGCTACGCGGGCGACGGCTTCACCCTGTTCAGCGGCGTCCGGGTGCCCGTCGGCCGGCTGCTGGCCGCGGTCGTGGCGCTGGCCATCACCCTCGCCCTCGTGGCGGCGATGCGGAAGTCACGTACCGGGCTGGCGATCCTGGCCACCGGCATGGACCGGGGCGCGGCCCGGTTGATGGGCATCCGCGCGCGGCACGTGTACGCGCTCACCTTCGGCATCGCCGCCGCCCTGGCCGGGGCGGCGGGTGCCGCGGTCGGCGCGGTCGGCACCTTCAGCCCGGCCGACGCCGGGCGCTTCACGCTGTTCAGCTTCGTCGCCGCCGTCCTCGGCGGCCTGGGCAACATGTACGGCGCGCTGCTGGGCGGCATGGTGCTCGGCCTCGTCGAGGCGTGGGGCGGGCAGCTGCTGCCCGGCACGCTGGTCAACGCGGTCGCGTTCGCCGTACTCGTAGTGGTCCTGGCCGTACGCCCGCAGGGCATCGCGGGGCGTGCCTTCTACTCCACCCGGGTCGAGGTGTGAGCATGACCGAGCCGGACACGGCCGCAGGGAAGGGGAAGGCCCTTCTCGTGCGCAGGCGGCCCGCGTGGCTCCCGTGGGCCTTCGGCCTCGTGGTCGTGCTGGCCTGCCTGGGGCTGCAGAGCCAGCTCTACACGGGCCAGGAACGTACGATCACCACGGTCTTCATGTTCGTCGCGCTGGCGGTGGCGTGGAACCTCATCGGCGGTTACACCGGCTACGCGTGCTTCGGCCAGGTCGGGTTCTTCGGCCTCGGCGCGTACACCACGGTCGTCCTCGTCGTCCACGGGGGACTGTCGTTCTGGATCGCGCTGCCGGTGTCGGCGGTGGTCGCGGCGGTGTTCGCCGGCCTGATCGGCCTGCCGCTGCTCCGTCTCAAGGGACACTACTTCGCGGTGGCGACACTGGGAGTCGCCGAGGGCCTGCGCGAGCTCGTGACCAACGTCCCGCGCTGGACCGGCGGGGGAGCCGGCATCACGATCCCCTCCACCGGCGACCGCGCACCCACTCAGTGGCTCGGCAACGACGGCTTCTACCTGCTCTTCCTCGCCCTGGCCGTGGTGGCGGCCGTGGTCGTGGCGCTGATCTCGCGCGGGCGCACCGGATACGCGCTGCGCGTCATCAACCAGGACGAGGACGCCGCCGCGGCGATGGGGGTCAACACCACCTGGGCCAAGACGGTCGCGTTCGGCGTCTCGGCCGCGCTCACCGGCGCGACCGGGGCCGCCTATGCCTTCCAGCAGGTCAGCATCTATCCGGAGCGCCTGTTCGACGTGAACATCACGGTGCTGATGGTCGTGATGGTGGTGATCGGCGGGGCCGGCACGATCAGCGGCCCGATCCTGGGAGCCGCGGCCATCGCCATCGCCTCGGAGTACCTGCGGCAGCACTTCACCGAGGTGCACACCCTCACGCTCGGCGTACTGATCATCGTGGCGGTGATCCTGCTGCCCCAGGGCGTCGTCAACTTCGCGCGGGACGCGGTGCGTGACCGCGACTACTCCCTCCTTTCCAACGTCCGGAGGTACCGACTGTGAGTGAGCCGGTGAGCCCCGGTGCCGAGGACGTACCCGTCCTGCGGACGCGAGGACTCGGGCGCCGCTTCGGCGGGCTGGTCGCGCTCTCCGGCGTCGACCTGGCCCTGCCCGCCGGCCGTACGCTCGGGGTGATCGGGCCCAACGGGGCGGGCAAGAGCACTCTGGTGAACCTCATCAGCGGCCATCTCAAGCCGACGACCGGATCCGTCGAGATCGGCGGCACGGACCTCACCGGGGTACGACCGTGGCGGATCGCGCACGCGGGCGTGGCCCGTACGTTCCAGATCGTCAAGCCGTTCCGCGGCCTGACCGTCGCCGACAACGTGGCGGTGGCGGCGATGTTCGGGCCGTCCTCGGTACGTTCGCCGGCGCACGCGCGCCGCGAGGCGGCCGAGGTGCTGGAACGGGTCGGGCTGGGCGGCAAGGACGGGCTTTCCCCGGCCGAGCTGTCCGTCGCGGACGCGCGCCGGCTCGAGCTGGCCAAGGCGCTCGCGCTGCGGCCACGGCTGCTCCTGCTCGACGAGGTGCTCGCCGGACTGCGCCCGGCCGAGATCGACCCCGCGCTCCGGCTCATCGACGAGCTGAAGAACGCCGGGCTGACACTGCTGATCATCGAGCACGTCGTCCGCGCCATCGCCGCGGTCTCCGACGAGATCCTCGTGCTGCACCACGGCAAGGTCCTCACCCAGGGCCCTCCGGACCAGGTGCTGAGCGACGAGCGGGTCATCGAGGCCTACCTCGGCCACCGTTACACCAGGAAGAACCCCTCATGATGCTCGAAGTCGACCGGCTCACCGCCGGGTACGGGCGGATCCGGGTGCTCCACGACGTCTCCCTCACCGTCGGCGAGGCCGAGATCGTCGCGCTCGTCGGACCCAACGGCGCCGGCAAGTCCACCCTGCTGAGGGCCGTCACCGCGATGCTCCCCGACCGGGGCGGATCGGTGACCGTCGACGGCCGGGAGCTGATCGGCGCCGGCGTCGAGACCATCGCCGCCGCGGGGGTCGCACACGTTCCCGAGGGCCGGCGGCTGTTCCCCGGCCTGTCCGTACGCGACAACCTGCGCCTGGGCGGCTGGCTCGGCCGCAACAAGGACCTCTCCGGGGTGCTCGACCTGTTCCCGGCACTCGCGGGAAGGCTCGACCAGGTCGCCGGAAGCCTGTCCGGCGGCGAGCAGCAGATGTGCGCCATCGCGCGGGCGCTGATGAGCCGGCCGCGGCTCCTGCTCATCGACGAGCTCTCGCTCGGGCTGGCGCCCGTCCTGGTGGACGAGATCCTGCTGCGGCTGACCGGCATCGCCGAAAGCGGCACCGGCGTGCTGCTGGTCGAACAGGACGCGGGCGCGGCGCTGGAGATCGCCCACCGCGGGTACGTCCTCGAACTCGGCGAGATCACCCTGGCCGGCACGGCCGCCGAGCTCACCGCGGACCCGCGGATGCGCGTCGCCTACCTGGGCGAGGAGTGGGAGCCGGATCCGGGCACCGCCTGACCCCCGTCCAGGCGGTGCCCTCACACGGTGATGACGACCTTCGCGCGGGCGTGTTCGGTCGCGAGGTGGCGGATGACCGTGCACAGCGCGGCGGAACCGCGTCTCCCGTGCGGGGAGGAGGCCGTTCCGCCTAGGACCGCGCCTAAGCGGACTCGACCGCGGCGAACGGGTGCGGGTAACGCGGCGACCGGTGCTGGAAGGACAGGATCGTGGGGTTCTGGATGACGCCGTCGCGGATCTCGATCGCCCGGCGGATGGTCTGGTCGGCGTCCCAGGACTTCGGGCCGTCGAGCACCGTCCGCAGGTGGGGCAGCAGGGCCTCGCTGATCTCCCAGCTGGCGGAGTCCCACAGCAGCGACGGGCTGTGGTCGACCCCGTAGTAGTGCACGTTGTCGCCCACCGTGAACATCGGGTCGGCGAAACTCGTGGGACGCGCCCAGCCGAAGCCCATTCCCTCGTCGCAGGACACGTCGACGATGAGGCTGCCCGGGACGAAGGCGGCCAGGTCCTCGTCGGTGACGAAGGTCAGCGGCACGTCGGGGTTCTGCAGGACGCAGTTGACGACGATGTCGTGTTCGGCGAGGAACGGCGCGAGGGGCACGCGGACGCCCTGGCGCAGCGCGTGGCCGTGTTTCGGGTCGCCGGAGTCGTGCTCGAAACGCACGATCCGCGCGGAGTGGATCGGCGAGGCGACCGCGGTGACGCCGCGGTTGGTGAGGATGTGCACGTAGTGCACGCCGTGCGCGTTGAGGGCGGTGACCGCGCCGCGGCCCGCCGCTCCGAAGCCGATGACGGCCGCCCGTAGTCGCCGGCCGTAGTCGCCGGTCGTCCCGATGAGCTGGAGCGCGTGCATGACCGAGCTGTACCCGGCCAGTTCGTTGTTCTTGTGGAAGACGTGCAGGCCGAACCCGCCGTCGGCGGTCCAGTGGTTCATCGCCTCGAAGGCGATCAGCGTCAGCCGCCGGTCGATGGCGAGCTGGGTGATCTCCGCGTTCTGCACGCAGTGTGGCCAGCCCCACAGGACCTGCCCCTCCCTGAGCTCCTCGACGTCCGGCACCAGCGGTTTGGCGAGCAGGAGGACGTCGCACTCCGCGGCGAGCTGTGCACGGGTCCGAAGCCCCGCCACGAACGGCGCGAGCCGTTCGTCCGACACGCCGAAATGCTCCCCATAGCCGTGCTCAAGGAAGATGCGTTCTCCCAGGTCGGCAGGGATGCGTTCCAGATGAAGCGGGTGGATCGGAAGCCGGTGCTCGTTCTCCTTGCGGGACCGTGAGACGACTCCAAGGGTGAGCTGATCCACACGTAAGCCTTTCGTCGATGCCGTGCGCGAGGGGGCGTCGGCGTTCCGCCATGGTGCGCAGGCGCTCCCAGCCAACCCTCATGTCCCCGGCAGGGAAACCACGAACCTGAGCAGGGCTGATCACCTCAGCTGATGACCGGACGGCTCTGTGATCAGCCGGGCGTCCGCTCTGTCGCCGTCAGCCAGTCCAGGCGGCGTGACATCACCTGCGCGCAGGTGACGATCGCGCGTACGTGGTCGGTCGTGTCGGTGGCTCGCCACAGGATGGACCAGGGGTAGTGGGACACGGGCTCGACCAACGGCCGCCAGAGGGTGCCGGGAAGGGCGGAGATGCAGGAGGAGGGGACGCAGTACAGGCATCGTCCGGCGGCGACCAGCGCGGCGGCGGCGCGGATGCTCTCCACGGTGCCCTCGTAGACGGCGGGGGTGAACCCCGCGGACCGGCACATCTCAACCACGAACTGGTTGAACTCCGGTGCCCGGGCGTCCTCCGACAGCAGTAGTGGCTCCTCGGCGAGTGTGGCGACGGGTACGCCGTCCAGGGAGGCGAAGCGGTGGCCGTCGGGGACCAGTACTCCCAGAGGGTCCTGGCGGAACAGGTGCGAGGCCACGCCGGCGGGCGCGAGTGCGGCCCGTCCGATGCCCACGTCCAGGCGGCCGTCGAGGAGCCGCTGGTACTGCTCCGGCACGCTGGCCTCGATCTGGTGGATCACCAGGTCGGGGAAGCGGGCCTGGACCTCGTGCAGGATCAGTGGCATGGAGTCGTAGCTGGCGTCGATGATGCCCACGCGCAGGCTGGGGGCCGTACCGGCCGCGCTCCGCGCCACCTGCGCCGCGCGGTCGACGTGCGCGATGATCTGCCGGGCCTCGACCAGGAACGCCGCTCCCGCCGTGGTCAGCCCGACGTGGTGGGTGCTGCGTTCGAGCAGGCGAACGCCCAGCTCGCGCTCCAGCCGCTGCAACTGCTGGCTCAACGCGGACTGCACGATGTGCTCCCGCGCGGCCGCCCGGCCGAAGTGGAGTTCTTCGGCCAAGGTCACGAAGTAGCGAAGCTGGCGCAGCTCCATGCCCGCCTCCTCCACTCCGGCGATCAGGACAGGTGATGAGGCTTGCTCGGGTTGCCGGTTTCCCCTTTGCCGCAATACGGGTGAACTGGAGACTCACCGGCATGCCACAGGTTACGGGAAAGAGTGCAGATGACCGCGGACGGCACCAGCATGGCCCTCGATGCGAGGGTTGCCGGCCCGAACGGATCGGCACCTCGATGCGAGCATCTCGACGCACTGGCGCCCGTGGACGCCAGCGCGACCACGTGCCGGGAATGCCAGGCCACAGGCGAGTACTGGGCCGGCCTCGTGGTGTGCCTGACCTGCGGCTGGGTGGCATGTTCCGACGACTCGCCCCGGCGGCACGCGTTCGCGCACTACGAGGAGACCGACCATCCGGTGGTACGCGCGCTACAGGCCGACTCGAGCTGGAAATGGTGCTACGTCCACCGGCGCACCATCTGAGCGATCCGATCCCCCCTCCCCACTGAAGGAGCAAGCAGAGTGGTCGTTGAAACCGTAAGACCGGATACCGGCACTCGCCGTAGACCCTCCGCTGCCGGACGCGGCAGCGACTACGCCGAGTTGTCCCGCCAGATCAAGCAGGCGGGACTGTTCGATCGCCGCCCCACCTACTACGCGTTCAAGATCGGGGCGAACCTCTCCCTGTTCGCCGGCGGATGGGTCGTCTTCGCCCTGCTGGGACGCTCCTGGTGGCAACTGCTCGTCGCGGCCTTCCTCGCGGTGATGTTCACCCAGGTCGCGTTCGTCGGGCACGACGCCGGACACAAGCAGATCTTCCGTTCGAAGCGCGCGAACGACCTGCTCGGTCACCTTCACGGCGGCCTGCTGGTCGGGCTGAGCTACGGCTGGTGGGTCGACAAGCACAATCGCCACCACTCTCACCCGAACCACGAGGGCCGCGATCCCGACATCGCCAGCGGCGCCATCGCCTTCACCCGGGAGCAGGCCCGTGCACGGCGGGGGCTCGGCGCCCTGCTGGCCCGGTCCCAGGCCTACCTGTTCTTCCCGATGCTCCTGCTGGAAGGGCTCAACCTGCACGTCGCGAGCGTCCGGGCGCTTCTGGACCGCACCGGTACCCCGTCGAAGACCAAGCCCGTCGAGGCGGCGCTGCTGCTCGTTCACGCGGCGGCCTACCTGGCGGCGCTGTTCCTCGTGCTGTCACCGATCCAGGCCGTGTGCTTCATCCTCGTACAGCAAGGCCTGTTCGGCGTGTACATGGGATGCTCCTTCGCCCCGAACCACAAGGGCATGCCCATCTTCGGCGCGGACGACAAGATCGACTACCTGCGCCGTCAGGTGCTGACCTCCCGCAACGTGCGGGGCGGGCGGTTCACCGACTTCGT